>NZ_JBHIRA010000019.1:0-28757 GCF_042196825.1 Bartonella sp. AC10YNML
TGAAATAAGGCATTTGGCAAAAGAAGATAAGTTGGAACCTGTGGAACAACAGCTCTAATTTGGAGATTAGACGAAGGATTAATAGGAGCAGAATCCCCAGAAGGCTTTGGTTCAACAGGGGAAGAAGCAGAAGGAACAGAATCTGGAGATGAAGGAGATACCGGAACAGATGGCTTAGATGGCATAGCCTCATCTGTAGAAGTCTCAACTGGAACAAATGGTGCAGGCATAGGCACAGCAGAAGGACTTTCTGGAACTGTTGGTACAGAGGGAGACGGAACTGGTGCAGAAGGAGTCAGCGTCGAATCCGTAGGGATAAATGTTTCAGACGGTTCAGATCCCTCAGGCAAAGAAGGTGTAGATGGTATAAGTGGAGGCTCAACAGAAGGGGGTTGTTCAGGTGAAATAGTCTCTGTTGGTCGTTTAGAAGGAACCGTCTCTTCTTCAGATTGAGGAGGTAAAACTGTAGACGTTGGCTTAGAAGCAGTTTCAGAAGAATCTAATTCAGGACCAATGTAAACACTTTCGAGACGAAAATCCCAAAAATCCCCTTCTCCAACAACCAATCTATTCTTTGGATCTGCATTTCCAGAAGAAGAACTTGGACCATAGGCACGAAGTTTATATTGATAAGGAAATCCATTCACTGTAGTATAACTATTGGCTAACTTAAAAGAACTTTCCTCTGCTGTCCCAGCAACTTGAACAAGTGAAATACTTTGACTCCCTTTATTGCCAGCTTCTCCTTCTAAGGTTTTGGAAAATTTCTCCATCATGAGCAGTGTACTTCCCAAAACATTCCCGTAGATCAAAATACGATCAGTTTTTTGCGGATTAAACGAGCCGTCATTATTCACAAACGCACTCATCTTAATCTGCACATTTCCCTTTGCATTATAAGCGTCTTTATCATATTGTATCCCATCTATTGGATTTATGTCATTTAGATTACTTCCTTTCTCAATATATACTTTTCCAATATATAGCGTTTGATAATCTTGAGATATAAATTTATCAAAAAAAATTGTGCTATCAGAAATGCTTATAGACGAAAGTAATGAATCTACAGGAAGAGATTCCTGCAAATCTGTATGTTTCCTTTTGGTGAGATACCATGCAGAGCCATGTGTTAATTCTAAGTGAACAGTTGATACATCCTCAACACGAATACCCCCTGTAAGGGTAGAATTCTTTGCTTTCACCAATAGAGAAGAATTATTTTGAGCCTTTAACAATAAATCACCAGAGATCTTTGTCCTTTCTGTTAATTCAATGGTAGCTTCAGCTCCATAAATATCATCTCCCGTACTATAAATGGCAATACCATCAGGAACTGAAAAAGTTGTCTGTGACAAATGCAAAGATGCTTCACCCCAAACAATTTTTTCTACTTTTGAAAGTTTTTCACTCCCTACCTTAAACATATCACCCCATACATCTGGACCTAATCCATAAAAATACAGACCGTATACTCCCTCACCCTGAACAGAAATATTGTTTTTTTCTATCTTAATACTTGTCTTTTTAAACGCATTTGATGAAGCGTATTCTTGAATCAACTTACCTTCAGCATCTGCATAACCTGCAAAATTCGTAATCAAGAAGCCATGCATATCAGTCAGCTGAATAGAATCACCACGCAAATGAACATTACCACCCTGTGATATGTCAAAAGCTCTTGGAAATTCATCAATAGTTTCATTATCAACTACAATCGTGTGTTTCTTACCTTTGCCCTGAATATTGGTTGTATCAATAAGATATTTTCCCCCAAATTGTGTTGAAAACGCACCAATCTCATTAAAAGTAATAGTACTGCCTGATATCCTAACGAATGCATCAGAACTACTAACAAATCCAATCCCTTTTGCATTCAAGTTATCTGATACAATATCAATATTTACGCTCACTAAAGCAATATCGGTTTTTTTTCCTTCTGCACATACAGCTTGCAAACTACCTTCAATCTTCCCTCTATTCATCACAACTTGCCCGTTCTGAACACGAAAACCGGACATATCCTTAATATTTGAATTGGTTAGAACAAGCTTGCCATCATCTTTTACAGATGCACTATATAAAAATGACTGCTTTGGCCTATGCAAGATAATATTTGTCTCTAATAAATTTAAAACAGTTCCCTCTTTTTCTATAGAGAAGACAGCAATAAAATCATCTAGAGAAGAGACAGAAGGAATATAATTTTTATTACTTATCGTATGTTTTTTACTATCGCTATACGTAAAAAAACTCCCTGATACATTACAGGAAGTTCCTAAATTATTAGGATTCGCATTAACACTCACGATTGGCAAAAAAGAAACAATAGCTGTTGTAATAAATAAAAATTTATACCCGCTTAATACATTAACCATAACTTTATTCCCAATTTGCCTTTCTCCCCCTGTTAGTTAAAAATAAAAAATATTCCCCATAATATTAAGTTAAACACACAAACAATGAGAAGTATAAAACTTAATATTCATTTTATACTTCTCAAAACACTTTATAACTTATGTAAAAATTACTCTATATTTCATAGGCATCTAAAAATGATAGCGTAAACCACCTGAAAAAATCGTCCCAGAAAAGCCAACTTTGCTGAGACGATACTGATCGGTCACATCTCCATGCAACGCAAAGTTTGAAGACAACTGAGCCTTCAGCCCTACTCCAGTTTCTAAAGAAGAACCAAAAGCTCCTAATTGAAATTCATCTCCAAACTGCACACGTTGTTTTTCGCCAAAACTATTGGTAAGATGAAGTTTCCCATTGAAAGAAACAACATGCCCTTCTTCAGAAGCAGCAAGCGTCTTGCTTAAATTCCCGCCAACACGCATCACCCACAAATCAAGCTTTCCCATTTCGACATCAAATCCATCGTTATCAGAGGTCTTATCAAACCGTATATTTTGATAAACGACCTGAACTTGCGTATCAAAAATAAGCCCCTTATGTCCTGTCATAAATGGCTTACCGGCAGCCAATGAAGCACTCAAAAGTGTCCCCTTCAATGTTGTTGTCTTACCTCTTGCTTGCGTGAGAACATCCCCTTTAAATAACCCGTAGAAAAAAAGTCCATCGATATAAAAGCCTGTATCATGCTGCATGCTGCCATATGCTGTAATAGACCATTTATCAAATGTACTTTTTTGCTTTCTTTAACATCTTGAGGCTGTAGAGAGTTTTTTCCCATTATTCTCCATTTTTCCAAAGCTCGAAGTGTGATGTGTATCCTCAATCGCATTGAGCAAGACACTTGCCTCTATACCATGAACATTAGAAACCTGAATCTTACCTTCATCAAAGGAAAAACCGCCCTGCTTCACACCAAACACAGATTGAGATAACGTATCATTTCTACTTTTCTTTTCGCCATTTCCTGTAATAGAACTTTTTTTAAAAGAAGTTTTATTGTCTTTTAACACAACCACTGCTGATGTAATCTTCTCAGATCTCTTTAATTCTAAAATTCCATCAGTTCCTGAAAGCCTTTTTCCCCTTTACTTTTTTGCGGTTTAATAACTATGTTATGAGTTCGTATTGTAAAAATAACACCTGTAGTCCTCCTATCCAATCCACTCATATATAACTTATTACGACTTCCAAAAGTACGAGAAGCATCAACTGTATCACACGAATACGACTTAAAAAGAGAATTACACGAGGGATTATAATCTTCTGCACTCACATCTATATTGTGCGCGAAGAAAGAAATAGAGGTCGTAAGAGAACACACACACATGACGTTTTAGTACTTTAATCATAATTTAGTCTAAACTTTCTTTATTTTATCTTCATAAAAAACTGATAAAGACACACCTAGTTCATCTACTCATTATTCTTATTATGTACCGTTATATATAATTTGTTTTGTGTTGTATGTAAAGTCAAAAATCAGAAAAACAACACAATAAAACCATGTTTTGTGTTTATGTCTTTCACAAAGGATGTATTAAAGAAAAATACAATTAAAAACGATAACTTAATCCACCAGAAAAATGCGTTCCGGAAAAGCCGTCACTCGTAAATTTATGCTGATAAATCAGATCGCTATGAAAAATAATTTTTGGAGATAATTGCGAAAAAACACCAAATCCAGCTTCTAAAGAAGTCCCAAAGGAACCAAGCTGGAAAGCATCTTTAAAATATACAAATTGTTTATCATCAAAACTACGAATGAAATGAAGCTTACCATAGAATGAAAGAACATGTGCATCTTTATCTTTAGTAAATGTAAGTGTCTTCGTTAAATACCCACCAATACGCATCCCCCAATGATCTGGGCTTCGCATATCAATATTAAAATTATCAATATCACGAGTCTTATGAAACTGAAGATTTTGATAAACAAACTGAACCTGTGGTTCAAAAATAAAATATCGGCTGCCTATCATAAACGTTTTACCAGCAGTTAAGGAAACACTTAGGGGCTTCCCTCTCAATGCAACCGTTTTACCTCGCTCAAGTGTGAGAACATTTCCATTAAACAAACCATAAGAGAAGAGACCATCCATATAGAGACCCGTATCATGCTGCATGCTTCCATATGCTGTGATTGTCCATTTATCAAATATACTTTCTTGACTTTGTTTAACCTTTCGAGGCTGCAACGAAAGTTTGCCATAATTTCCCATAATCCCAAAAGATGTCGTACTGTATGCACTTTCGATTTTCTTGAGTAAAAGACCTGCCTCTAGTGCATTATAATCAAGCTCACCGCCATAATCACCATATTTAAATGCAGACAAATTTGAAGTATAATGATGATGTCCACCGTAACCGCGCAAAAACAAAGCGGGATTTTCATCATTTTTTAACAACCGACCAGAAACAGTTCGCAGCGCTTGCAACTGCTTGCTTTGATTACTGATATCCATCAATCCAGCATAAAATAAGGTATTTGGCACAAGAATATAAGTCAAAACCTGTGGAACAACGACTCTCACATTTGGCTCAAAATAAGAAGAAGGCTCAAAAACAGATGCCGGAACAGAAGAACCAGACGCAGGTGGAGTAACAACAAAAGGAGTGGGTGAAACAGATGACAGAACAGGAGAAACAGATGCAACTGGGGAAACAACAGAAGGAGTGGGTGGAACAGATGGCGGAACAAGTGAACCAGATGCAGGTGGAGCAACTGGATTAGATTCAGCAATAGCGGGAACAACAGGTGCAAGAGAGGAAAGAGGATTGGGGATCTCAAGTACAAAAACATCAGATACATTAGGTGTGGTCGTAAGATGGGAATCCCTATCAGGAGAATCTACAGGAGAAGAAAGACTTGGCTCCTGAGGTTTTTGCTGAGAGTTAGAATCAATAGAACCATCCTCACCTCCAGTAATATTAGGATGAATTTTAAGAACAGAAGGAATATCATCAGAAGAAGGGGGGACAACCAAATCAAGAACAGGAAAAACTTTAGTGGAATCAACAAATTGACTTTCAAGTCGGAAATCCCAAAATGTTCCAGTATTTTTAAGCACTCTTTGATTGGAATCTGCAGTCCCTAAAGCAGAGCCTGGACCATAACTCTTAAGATGATACTGATAGGGTGAGGCTTCAAGTGTGACATACCCCCCATTTAACTGAAAAGAATCTTCCATGGCTTTTCCATAAACCTGAATAATGGAAATCCCCTGATTATTACCGCCCTCTCCCGTCAATGCCCCTGAGCTTCCAGGAACACTATACACATGGACTGTCGTTTTTCCTTCAAGATCACCATTGATTAAAAGCCGGTCAGTTTTTTGCTCTTGCAGAGCTCCGCCTTTATCCAAATATGCATTAAGATAAAGACGCGCATCGCCTTGTGCACGATAGACAGTCCCCGATCCTTTTCCGATGAGAAGTGTCTGATAACCATCTGTTGTTTTAGATTTTAATTCTTCAAAAACAAGAGAACTATCCGTAAGATTGACCGATGAAATGAAGGAATAGTCCCCTAAATTAGAACCAAAAGCATCAGAATTTTGCAATTTGTCATATTTTGGTCGCGATAAAATCCACTTTGAACCATTTTTTAAATCTATCTTAGCTGTAGAACTTTCATCAACATGTGCGCCTCCTACAAGGGTAGAAGCATCAGCCTCAATCTTTACAGTAGAACGCTCAACAGCTTTCAGGAGTGAATCTCCAGAAATTTTTGAATGTTGTGAGAGTTTAACAGAACTTTCAAATTCTCGATTATAAATAGCCGTACTTTCTGGAGCCATAAAAGTTGTCTTTGTCAAATGGACAGTCCCTTTTCCAGGTATAATTGTTTTTTTATCATTTAAGACAGCTTCCCAAAAAAAGTGCATGCCATTAAATCCATTCCCTCTCACAAAAATATTGGAATATTTTATATGAGCAGCATTATGGTTATTCCCCTGCACTACAATACCATGAACATTGTCGACATTAACGTTTCCTTTCTGGAAATTAAGAGAGCCTTTCCCCTGAAGCATACTAAAAGCAGAACCTTCACGATAATTATCTGTATTTGTTCCCAGTTTCCCCCTCCCACTAATAGAAACGCCCTCTAAATTAATTTCTCCATCTCCTCCTGTTTGAACACCAATACCATCAGCAAAATTAATTTTTCCTCCTTTCATATAAATTTTTGCACCATTATGACTCAAAAGACCTATCGCATCAGAAGATGTCTTAATCTCTGTCTTGGTCAAAGAAACAAACGACCCTTTACCCCCAACACTGATCCCCATTCTGGTTGCTTTAATCACCCCATTCTGCATCTCAAAAGCTCCCTCATCATTAATATCGGCCCCTATCGACACGTTATTTAACATGGAATCAAATAGAGCAACGCCTCCCCCATTTGAGGACTTTACAGCTGTTGTCCAAGCGTTTGTTTCTGAATGTCCATGTGCACTCGAAACACCGTTAATGATTATAGCCTCTCCCTCAATGACTGTATTTTTCCCTGATGCCTCTATGGCAGCATCAGAACTTTCACCCGTAAGTTGATAAGTTTTCTTGGCAATTTCATGCGTTTTACCATCATTACAGCGATAAAATGAGGCACTTTCGTTACATGAATATGGCTTCTTCTCAGAAGAAATCTCACCTGCATCAGTATTGTATACAAAGAAAAAAATAACCGTTGTAAAATGACATAAAGAGAGATGATTTTTAAACATAATTTTCTACAAACTTTCTTCCCCTTCTCTAAAAACAAAAAACACGCATTCTGTTTAATAAATTTGGTTACGCGTGATAATTTAAAATACGTTTTGGATTTTATATATCCACCCTATGTTTTATGTAAAGCTAGAATCCCAAAATATCACAATTTAAAATTGTATTATTTATAAAAACGCGTAAAAATATAGATAGAAATAAAAACTCTACCCCAAAGCGGTGATTTCAAGAGAATTTAATAAAAATACACTAAAGGAAGAAAAACAGCATAAGAAGCAAAAACTGCAAACCAGAAAGCCCTATCTCGTTTCTAAAAAGAAACAAACTTGCTCATGCAAAAAAACATTTTTTTAAAAAACTTGTTTAAAAAGTTGCAAACAAATAATAAAAAACCACAAGCTATGCTTATGGCTTTTTAAATAACTTACCCCAAGACGATCACCTAAAAACGATAGCGCAATCCACCAGAAAAACTGATTCCAGAAAAACCACCTTTACTCAACTTATGCTGATAAACCAAATCACCATGAAGCGCAAATTTTTGAGACAAGCGAGCATTAAGACCTAATCCAGCCTCTAGAGAAGAACCAAAAGCCGCTAACTGGAAAGAATCTTTAAAACGCACAGCTCTTTCTTTGCCAAAATCATGAGCAAAATGAATCTTTCCATAAAAAGAAACATCACGATCTTTTTCAGACGCAGTAAGAGTCTTTATCAAACGACCACCCATCCGCACCATCAATTGATCAAGTTTATCCATCTCAATATTAAAATTATCAATATCGCGGGCCTCATTAAATTGAAGATGCTGATAAACAACCTGAACCTGTGGATCAAAAACAACACCTTCATATCCTGTGGCAATTTTCTGACCACTCATCAAGGAAACACTTAAAGGGTTACCTTTCAATGTTGCCGTTTTACCCCGTGCAGTTGTCAGAACATCTCCCTTAAACAGACCATAAGATAACAAACCATCAACATAGAATCCTACATCATGCTGCATACTGCCATAAACTGTAGCAGTCCATTTATCAAATGTACTTTTTTGGCTTTGTGCAACATCTCGAGGTTGTAGAGAAAGCTTTCCATAAGACCCCATCACCCCAAAGGATATAACACTGTCAACATTTTCAACAGTTTGTAGCAAAACACCTGTCTCTAGTGCATAGTACCCTAGATCTCCCCCATAACCATATTCAAGCGCAGATAAATCTGAGGCATAACGATAACTCCCACCATAGCCACGCAAAAATGAAGCAGGATTTTCATGAATTTCCAACATTCCACTAAAATTAGTCCGTACTATCTCTAACTGCTTGTTTTGATTACTGATATCTATCAAACCAGCGTGGAATAAACTATTTGGCAAAAGCAGATAAGTTGGCACCTGAGGAACAACAACCTTAACGCCTTGCCTAGAATGATGCTCACCACCTAAACCAAGTTTAGAACTCTGAGTTAATCTAAATGTAGTATCAGAATCAACAAATCCATTTTCGAGGCGGAAATCCCAAAAATCTCCTTCACCTTCGACTAATCTTTGAGACGCACTCGCTCTTCCTAATTCAGAGTTTGGGCCATAAGCATGAAGCCTATATTGGTAAGGTAGACCGTCCAATGCAATATAATCACCATCCAACAAGAAAGAATCTTTCTCTGCTGTTCCAGAAACCTGAATAATCGAGATACCTTTATCATTTCCATAATGCCCCGTACCACCTCCTGGACTTCCTGAAACACCATGCACATGTATTATTGTTTTTCCTTCAATATCACCATGGAATAAAAGACGATCCGTTTTTTGATTCTGAAGAGCCCCCCCCTTATTCAAATAGGTGTTGAGATAAAGATGTGCATTACCTTGTGCTTTATAAACTTCACCTGTTCCTCTCCCAACACGAAGTGTTTGATAGCCATCAACTATGTTAGTTTCTGGTTGTTCAAAAATAATAGAACTATCAATAAGATGTATTAATGAAATTGATGAAACACCTATAGAACTAGAAACTTGTAAATTTTTATTTTTCGGCCGTGATAAAATCCATTTTGAATCACCTCTCAACCGAAATTCAGCAGAAGAACTTTCATCAACATGTGTCCCCCCTACAAGTGTAGAAGCATCCACTGAAACCTTCACAAAAGAGCCATCCTCAACCTTCAGTAATAAATCTCCAGAAAGTTTGGAATTATCCAACAGCCTAACAACACCACCAGATCCTCTGCTATAAATAGCTGCACTCTTTGGAACTGTAAAAGAGGTTCTTGTCAAGCCAACAATCCCTCGTACGGGTAAGTTCGTTTTTGGAAGACTTCCGAACATCTCTTCCTCACCCGCAAAAATATAAAAATAATGAGGATACTCGTGATCCTTCATTTCCTCATTTCTGTCTCCTAGTCCCTCCCAAAAACGCAACCCATAAGACGTATTACTTTCTACCAAAACCGTAGAATCCACGATAGTTATAAAGATACCCTTCCCATCGATATTATTCCCATGCATTGAAAAACCATGAGCATTGGCTAGATTAACTTTACCTTTCTCAAAATGGATACTCCCAGCATCAAACGCATGAAAAGCTGAATTTTCATTATGGTCATCTATACTCATCCCCTGACTACCTTGTTCGGTAATAGAACTACTCCTTAAATCGACCTGTCCCCAATTTCTTACTTCAACTCCGATACCCTTTGTAAAGTTAATCTCTCCTCTTTCTATAATCACTTGTCCATGTTCACTCGCCACGACCCCATACTTCCAAAAACTTTCTTTTGAAATAACAGCACTTGAAGCATCCTTAACAGTTATATTTTTCCCGAAGAGAAGCGTTTTTCTTCCAGATGCTTGTATAGCAACAGTTTCATTCGTATTTTCATCAGTTTTTTGATAATTTTTATTGTAAAAGTAGTGTTTTTTACCATCATTACACCGATAAAATTCACTATTCATAATACATGAAAATTGATCCTGATTATTTTGTGTCTTACCATTAACGCCAGAACGACCTTGTACCCCAGTATTAACAACAGCACCATCTTGAACCGTAGCATCAACATTGTGTGCAAAAAAAAGAAATGCTGTTGTAAAAGTACATAAGGAAAAACGATTTTTAAATAGATTGACCATAATTACACCATAATTTTGCCCATAAAAGTAACACGTAATGTATCAAAGAAAACTTAACAAAGAGAAAAATTAGTACGTTTTGGATTAACTGTGCAGACCTTATTAATTCTTTTTGTGTTTTATGTAAATATGGAATTTAAAAGTTACTAAAAATACAGACTAAATCTATTTTTTTATAAGGAATTTGCAAAAATATAACTGAAAAATGAGAGAAAAATCATCTTTAAAGTTGTTATTTAAAAGCAGCTTTAAGAGATTTTTGTACATTAAGAATGCCTATTTTAACTGTTGTTTAATCAATACCCAAAGCGTGTATAATTAATATTCGAGATAAATATTATATTGAAACAATAGGCACTCGTAAGCAGACAAAACTGAATATATGCCAAAATTGGGAAGCAAAGCTATCACATACAGCTGTTTTAGACAGTGTTTATGGAAATACGAACTAATTTAGAAAGAGGAGGAAAGTGTAAAAATTAAAATCTGTTCCGATTTTTACCATCTCTTTTCAACATTTAAAAATATTCAGAGCCGTATCTAAAAGGTGAAAATGACATATAATTTTATCTTTTTATTTATCACATTCTTTAAAGAAAACGCACTTTCAAAAAAATAATACGTTATTTATGTTTCTAATCCACCAATTTTCTCAGATATATCTCATTATTTCCATCCCCATTTCATAACGACAGCAGATATAATATCAAGTTTATCGGATACAGCCCTCATTGCGCCTGAGTAGCATCTTTGTCTTTGCCAATTTCTAATATTGTAAATCCTCCCCTCTTAACATAATCCCCCAAATTATATTGACTCCTTTCTTAAACGATTATCCACTTGCTAATCTTACATATAATAGACAAAGGAATGCTTTTTATGGATTCATCATAAGAGCATTGAAAATATTTCAGCGCCCTAAATTAAAAAATATCTTTATAAATCAAAATATTATAAATAATATAATAATCACTCTGAAATACACATTTTGAAACGATAACGTACAAACTCTTCAGATTTTTCAAAAAAAACGAAAGAAGTCCAACCCAAAAGCATATTAAAGATATGCAAAGTCACACTCTCGTAAAAATGCTATAACACAAAATGAATAGATAATGAGAAAAAGCCACAAGTACAACTTGTAGCTTTTTGAAAGATTAATCAAAAACAGCAACAAAACTAGAAATGATAACGCAATCCACCTGAAAAACTCGTTCCAGAAAAACCAGCTTTCGTTAGTTTGTGCTGATAAACCAAATCACCGTAAAGCGCAAATTTTTGAGATAATTGAGCATTAAAACCTAATCCAGTTTCTAATGAAGAACCAAAAGCACCTAACTGAAAAGCATCTTTAAAATGCACAAATTGTTTTCCTTCAAAACCATGAGCAAGATGAAGCTTGCCATAGAAAGAAACAACCTGAGCCTCATCAGTAGCAACCAGCCTCTTTGTTAAACGCCCTCCAACACGCCCTACCCACTGATGAAGTTTTCCTAAATCAATATCAAAGCCGTCCACATCACGTACCTTATTAAATTGAAGATATTGATAAACAACCTGAACTTGCGGATCAAAAACAAAACCGTCCTCTCCTACCATAAATGTTTTACCAGCAGACAATGAAGCACTTAAAGGATTTCCCTTTAATGTTGCCGTCTTGCCCCGTGCAGTTGTTAGAACATCACCTTTAAACAAACCGTAAGACACAAGACCATCAACGTAAAAACCTGCATCATGCTGCATACCACCGTATGCCGTAACTGACCATTTATCAAATGTACTTTTTTGACTCTGCTCAACATTCAAAGGTTGCAAAGAAAATCTCTCGTAAGCCCCGATAATTCCAAAAGAAGTGGAACCATACATATTTTCGATTGCTTTTAGCAAAACACCTGCTTCTAGTGCATTATAATTAAACTCGCCGCCATAACCATATTCAAGCGCGGAAAGATTTGAAGTATAACGATGATTGCCGCCATAACCGCTCACAAAAAAGAGAGGATTTTCACGACTTTCTAATAAGCCCCCAGAAGTAATTCGCAAAGCTTCTAACCGCTTATTTTGATTGTTAACATTCATCAAACCAATATGACGTAAAGCATTAGGCAAAAGGAGATAAGTCGGAACCTGCGGAACAACAGCCTTAACGCCCGGCTTAGGACGAGGATGGGGCTCCGGAGCTGGTTCTGGAGAAGGTTCTGGTCCCGGAATTGGCTTAGGAGAAGGATCTGGTTTAGGTTGAACATCAGAATCTATAGACCTACTTTCAAGGCGGAAATCCCAAAATTCTCCGCTCCCTTCCACTAATCTTTGATCCATGCTTGCTTTTCCAAACTCAGACCCTGGACCATAACCATAAAGCTTATATTGATAAGGTAATTCGTTTAACGCTACATAACCACCTTTCAACTGAAAAGAATCTTGCTTTGCTTCTCCTGAAACCTGAATAACTGAAATACCTTCATTATTTCCCCCCTTTCCCGTATATCCTCCTGGACTTCCTGCAACTCCATGCACTTGGAGCTTTGTTTTTCCCGAAACATCCCCATGAATTAAAACACGATCAGTCTTTTGATGATTAAGAGCACCACCAATATTCAGGTATGTATTAAGGGAAATAGAGGCACCTTCCCGTGCTCTATAAACCTCACCCTTTCCCTTTCCAATACGAAGAGTTTGATAATCATCAACAGAAGGAGATTCTGGTCTTTTAAAATGAATAGAGCTATCACCCATAAGACTAACGAGTGAAATAGAAGAATCATTTGCAACCTTACGTTGATCTTTTTGCACCTGTTGTTGTAAAATCCATGTAGAACGACCTCCCAGATAAAGTTCGGCATGAGAATCTTTATCAACGTGAGTACGACCTTCAAGGGTAGAACCATCAGCCAAAACCGTTATAGAAGCCCCTTTCTCAGCTCTTAATAAAAAATTCCCTGAACGAAGAGTACTTTTCATCAAACTCACCGCACCAGAAATAAGGTTTTCACCATAAAGAGCCGTATCGTCTTCAACAGAAAACTCTGTTGTATCCAAATTAACAACTTCCAATCGTGGTGGAGCTTTTTCTTCCTCTAATGAAATCTCCTCTTTTTTATCCCCATCTTCGCTCCATGGCTTTTCTCCCTGAAAATAGATACCATAAGATCCCTCACCCTTTACGGTAACAGAAGAAGACTTAAAATTAGCCTCGGTCACATAAAAGTTATTCGATAAATCTTCATCTTCAGTTTCAGCTTCTGTTTCAGATCGTTCTGGTACAACATGAAGAGGCTTGATAGGATTTTCTAATAATATACCATGTGCATCCTCAACCTTAATAGTCCCCCCTGTAAACTCAACACGTCCCCCTTCATCCATTAAAATAGCCGCATCACTTTTGTCTCTGTGGCCTTTTCCAGTAACAGTAACACCATCGAGAATAACCTTCCCTCCCAACATCGCAGAAATCCCATGACTGTTGGTAAAGTTAACCTCCCCACCTTCCACCCAAATATCTGCCCCGCTATAACTGGAAAGACTTGCCTTCCCATCACGCGTATTAACTTTTGCACCCTCTAGAATAACCAATGAATTCCCCACAGCTTCAACAGCCCTATCACTGTCCTCTATAATCCCCTGCTTTACCTCAATGATTCCATTATGAGCAAAAAGAGCTAACTTTGTATTTTTAAGCGTCGTTTTTTTCAAAACAATCTTTCCATCATCGGATACAGCCACACCACGCAAAAAAGATTTATCAGAAACTTCACTGCTAACAGTTACATTCTCTCCATCAACTCTGGACCCTATCCGCTTCACCGTTATAGCAGTAGGATCATCAGGATAGTTGGAAACATTTTCGTTCGTAATTGTATAAGATTTATTATCAATTTTAGATTCCCCGCAATTATCGCATATATAATATAATCCACTATAAAAATAGAACGCAGGCTTCACACCTCTTCCATCAGAATCTCCATCTTTAGTAGAGTTATCTACATTATCCTGATGTTTGGTGTCCCCAGCCAATCCACTCAGCTTACGATAGTCACTTCCTCCACGAATACCCTCATCGTTATTGCCAACATTAATCATATTAGAAGGGTAATAATTATCCCCACTCTCTCCACTAAGAGGAAGCTTATGCTTATTATTCCCGCTAAGATAAGGAGAAGAATTAGCAGAGACAACTGGGATAACCTTTATAACATAAGGTTTACTATCCTTCCCCTCTGCAGCCGCATACACTTCTCTTCCATTTTGAAGCAAAGAGAGGATAGCTGTTGTACAAGCACATAAACATACATGATTTCTAAAAACTTTAATCATAGTTCCCTCGAAACTTTCCTTCCCCTCTCATTAAAAACAAAAGCACTTACAAAACACCCCCTTGCACACCTCAAAAATACGAAAAGTGTAACAAAAGAACATGCCTCATGCCTATTTGAACTGTGCAATGAATTATCCCAATAAATTTGGCAAAAGCTCTACGCTAAAAACCATCTATAAGAGAATAACAACAAAACACAATTTATAAGTGTATAATGCATTCTGTATTTCGTGTAAAGAAAAAATGAAACCAGTGCGTGCAATTAATTAAAAACACAATCTAGCCTTGTGAACTTTAAAAATTAATCCACAAGGAGATGAATGAAACAATGATTTAAATCCGTAAAAAACAAACTCTCAAAAACGAGCTTTAGAAAACATCAAATATTATATTAGATAATATCAATACAGTACTAAAAAGGATAACGTAATGCATACCATTCTGCTGAACGCTTAAAAAGCCGATAAAAGCGAAGCACTCTATCGCATCAGTAGCAGCATAAATTTTAAGAAAATTCGCTTTAGCGGAGAAAAGTGCTCTCATACACAAAAAAACTATGTTTTTTTTGCTCAATCAAGAAGACGAAAATCTTTTAAAGACAACACAAGTTGTTACAAAGAAAAAAGGCAGCACAATGTGCTGCCTTTTCTAAAAAGGTACATAGTGTACCTTATATTAAAACTGATAACGTATTCCTCCGGAAAAACTTGTTCCCGAAAAACCAGCCTTATTAAGCTTATGTTGATAGAGAATATCAGCATGCAGAGAGAACTGTGGCAACAATTTGGCATTAAAACCTAATCCAGCCTCTAGAGAAGAACCAAAAGCTCCTAACTTGAAAGCATCATTGAAATGCACAGACTGTTTTCCTTCAAAACCATGAGCAAGATAAAGCTTACCATAGAAAGCAACAGCATTCACGCCTTCAGAACCTGTAGGAATCTTGG
This sequence comes from Bartonella sp. AC10YNML, assembly GCF_042196825.1. Classification (NCBI taxonomy): domain Bacteria; kingdom Pseudomonadati; phylum Pseudomonadota; class Alphaproteobacteria; order Hyphomicrobiales; family Bartonellaceae; genus Bartonella; species Bartonella sp. AC10YNML. The sequence continues at coordinate 15,533 of NZ_JBHIRA010000019.1, forward strand.
TTAAACGTCCACCAACACGTGCTACCCACTGATTAAGGTTACCCATTTCAATATTAAAATTGTCGATATCACGGGCCTTATTAAACTGGAGATGTTGATACACAACCTGAACCTGCGGATCAAAGACAAAGCCCTTATATCCTGTCATAATTGTCTGACCACCAGCTAAAGAAACACTCAAAGGATTACCTTTTAATGTTGCTGTTTTACCCCGTGCAAGGGTGAGAACATCACCTTTGAACAGACCATAGGATAAAAGACCGTCAACATAGAAGCCAACATTATGCTGCATGCTACCATATACCGTAGCAGTCCATTTATCAAATGCACTCTTCTGACTGTGCTCAACATTCACAGGCTGCAGAGAAAGTTTTCCATAAGTTCCCATAACGCCAAAGGATATAGCACTATCAGCATTTTCAATAGTTTGCAGCAAAACACCTGCCTCTACACCATTATAACTAAGATCACCTCCGTAACCATATTCAAGTGCGGACAGATCTGAAGTATAACGGTAACTTCCACCATAGCCGCGCAAGTATAAAGCAGGATTTTCACGAACCTCTACCATTCCTGTAGAAGTCATCCGCAACGTCTCCAATTGCTTATTTTGATTGCTAATATCCATCAAACCAGCGTGGAATACGCTATTAGGCAAGCTGAGATAAGTTGGAACCTGTGGAACAACAGACCTTACAAATTGTGCAGGAAGGGCAGCAGATCCAACAGACTTAACATACTGATTTTCTAGACGGAAGTTCCAAAATTCTCCACCATCCTTAACAAATTTCTGCTGAACATGCTCCTGTTTCGAAGTCGCTTCTGGAGCATAAGCACGAAGGGTGTATTTGTAAGGTGAGTTTCTCAGTGCAACATAATTGCCATCGAGTTGGAAAGAGTCTTTCTTCGCTTGACCATAAACCTGAATAATTGAAACACTATGAGCAATCTTGGCATTCGCTTTACCATCTCCTGCATTGCCCGCATCACCTCGTACATGTATTTTTGTTTTTCCAGAAACATCACCATGAATGACAAGCCGATCAGTGACTTGCTGATCACTCGGATCACGAGGATTTAAACGTGCATTGAGATGAATTACAGCATTACCCTGTGCCGCATAAACTGTTCCTTTCCCATTTCCAATATGGAGAGTCTGATATTTGCCTTCAGATTCCGAAGGTGCAAAATCAATAGCACTATTTACAAGACTTACAGAAGCAATGCATGAATCCACACATCCTGAATCTAGAGTTCCTAAATTCCTCTGTGCACTTCTTTTTAGAATCCACTGTGAATTATTAGCCAAGTCTAATTTTGCATAAGAATTTTTATCAACGCGAACACCGCCTGTAACAATAGAACTATCAACTGAAACCAATATGTTCGAATCATTCTCGGCTTTTAATAACAAGTCACCAGCAAGAGTTGTTTTATTTTCTAATGAAACATGACCACCAGAATTATTACCATAGATAGCTATACCATTTGCAACTTGAAAATCAGTTTTTTTCAACGAAACTGTCCCCGTTACGCCTATAGGTGTATTCTCCTGTTTGGATACAACGCTCCGCTTAACAACGCCTGTTTGCGCAATTTCTAGATTCTGACTTCGATTTTGTTGACTCGCTTCCTTCTGTGTTCCCCCATCAAAATATATGCCGTAGACTCCGTCGCCTTCCACTTTAACAGTAGAAAACTCGATATTTACGTAATTCATAGTAGGACGAACGTCAGAAGATCTCCTTCTCCTAGAAGAGCCGGTCTCAACCACATTATCATCAGACTTTATAATCCACAAAGCATGAGCATCAGTAACAACATTTCCGTTCTTAAAATCAACAGAAGCATTATCACTCACCAAAAAAGCTGCACGTCCAAATTTCTCTGTAGAATTCGACTTTCCTGCTTCTTTTTTCGCAGTAATATTAACTTTGTTTAATCTTACACGTCCCCCCGCTTCTGATCTCACAGCCACTCCATTTGTCAGCATAACCGTTCCAGAGTCCATAGTTACCTCACCAGCCTGACTCGCCAAACCAGCCACAGCTAAATCCCCCGTTACGTTAATTTTCGTATCCTTTAAATTAACAGATGATCCAGAACCCGCCAAAGCGCCCACATAAAGCGCATCTACTGTTCCACCAATCATCTTAACCTTCCCGCCACTTTGCGCTTCAAGCCCAATCACAGAAGATTGAATTGTTGATTTATTATCCAAAACAACTTCTGCCCCCTCTTCTGCAAGCACAGCACTCACGGCATATATTTCATTAAAATCAACATTATTTTTGCTATCAGAAAAATCCGCACCACTAATTGTGGCTCCCTCTAGCTTGATAACTGTATTTGGATTTATTGCATGCATAGGATGCTGAGTTTTATCACTTACCTTCAGTGTCTCCCCTGTTATTGTCCGCGATTTACCATCTCTACACAAATAAGTAGTCTGTGATCCCTTCTCACCATTATTCATATCATCACATGTAGAAGAAACCGTTTCCTTAGAAGAAACATCTCCATTACCAGTACGACTAAGCATAAGAACACGCCCAACAGCTCTAGAAGATACAGCAGATGTCTCAGAAACCACAGGAGAAGAAGCATTCATAGCAGAAGCCCCATTAGAAGATATAACAGCTATCTCAGAAACCACAGAAGTAGAAGGCTGCATAGCAGAAGCTCCATTAGATATAGCAGGTATCTCAGGAACAGAAGGCTGCATAGCAGAAGCTCCATTAGATATAGCAGGTATCTCAGGAGCAGAAGGCTGCACAGCAGAAGCTCCATTAGATATAGCAGATATCTCAGAAGTAGAAGACTTCATAGAAGAAACTCCATTAGAAGATATAACAGCTATCTCAGAAACCACAGGAACAGAAGCATTCATAGCAGCCTTCATAGCAGCAGCTGATTTTATAGGTGATGGCCTCTTAGATACAATATGATCCCCAGGTGTTACAAAAATTTCATCGGCAGATATTACAGATCCTCTACCTGTATCAGATCTCCCACTTAAATTAACTCTTGGAGGTACTAAAGATGCCAAATTTCTGGATAAAGAAGGAGTAACAGATGACGGAGATGGAGTAACAGGTAAAAAGGTATGCACTACAACCTCAGATGTTTCAGATTCCGTAAAATCTTCGTTATCATCATCTTCATAAAATTCGTCAGATGTTTCAGATCTCAAAAGTGAATTGCCTTGAACAGAGACTACAGATGTAGATTCCCCAGATACAGGAGGAGTTATGGATTCACTATTTACTTCACCAGCACCAGTGTCAGCATTAGTATTTATTGCAGTTTCAGTAGAAGCATCAGTAGAATCAACTGCAACAAGTGGCTTAGCCTTAAAAATAGGTTGAAAATTAGCAGTAGCAGTATAAGCAGAAACGAGAGGTATAAAATATTCATTTTCTAAACGAAAATCCCAAACACTTCTACTATTTTTAAGTAATGTCTTATCAAAATACTGCATTTTCGGAGGAGTAGTTGGACCATAAGCACGAAGAACATACTTATAAGGTAACCCTTCTCGTGTAATATAATCACCTTTCAGCTTAAAAGAATCCCTCTCTGCATTTCCAAAAACCTGAATAATTGAAATGCTATGAGGTGTATCTTGACTTTGTGATATACCATCAGAAGTATCATTCACAACTACCATTGTTTTTCCAGAAACATCACCATGAATCAACAATCTGTCAGATATTTGAGAATTTTCTGTATTGCTAGGCATCAAATTTGCATTGAAGTAAATTGTAGCACCAGAAGCGGCAGAAGCAGCACTATAAACTGTTCCATTCCCATCTCCTATGCGAAGGGTTCGATACTCAATATCTTTATTAGATGTATTTTCATTTTTCAAAGAAGTAAAAAATCTAACATTACTATCTACAAGATTCATAGACGAAAGACATGAATCTACACAACCCGTATTTGAATTTTCCAAACTATTATGCAGATTCTTTGTTAAATACCACTCTGATCCCCCAGATAGAAAAAGCCTAGCTTGAGATTTTTTATCAACGTGAGCTCCCCCCATGACGACAGAGTCTTCAACAAAAACCGACAAATGCGATCCCTCTTCAGCTTTCAACACTAAATCACCCGAAAGAGTTGAGTCATCTTTTACAACGACGTACCCATCCAAACTGTTACCATAAATGACCACACCATTAGGAACTCTGAAAACCGTATTTTTCAAAAGAACTGCATACAAACTATCTCCATCATCTTTTATTCCACCCTCTCCTAGATTTTGACCTACATTTTGATCACTTTCTTGTCTCACACTCGTTTGATCATTTTTTCTCCTCACATTCGAAGGTATATCACCAAAAAATACACCATAAGACTTACCTTCCACTTTAACGGTTGAATTTTGAATATCAGAAACTATTAAGTTGACAACCCTAGAGTTTGCATCTGGTTTAGACGCCACCACTGCAGAATCTCCAGCGCCAGCTCCAGATGGTGCACTAGTACTTCTAGAATCTGCACCGCTTCCTAAAAAATTCTCTATAGGGAATAAAGCCTCAAAATACGTGGAACTAATATTATTAAGGACAGCGCCATCTCTAGTTTCAATAGAGATGACCTCACCAATGAAAGAATCACTATCAGCCTCAGAATCCTGTTGCGTATCCTCGCCATCCTCACTCTCCGCTTCTACTCCATTAGAAGCTCCAGAGACTCTATTAGAAGCTACAGAGATATTATTCTTAAAGCTATCACTTACCAACAATGCAACAGTATTAGGAGCTCTAAGTTTTCCATTTTTAAAGGAAATAGTACCTCCAAGTGACAATAAACCTATATTCGTCTCCGAAGTACCAACTTCTGTAGTTTTTGGTTCCTCAGCAACATTGATAACCGTCCCGTCTAGTAGAACAGTCCCCTCTTTTGTAGAGATAACTCCTATTCCACCCTCTTTCACGGTAATTGCTCCAGACCTCATCTCGATAACGGATGGACCCAAACTAACTAAACCGATTCTTTTAACATTAATATCTACATTCTCTAAAACAATCCACCCATTATCACTAGCAAGAGCACCTATATACGCATCTCTGATTCCTCCCCCCACCATCGTGATCTTTCCAGTCTCTTCAGTCCGAAGCCCAATAAAAAAACCCTGAATATTTGAGTTTTTCAAATTAACCTCTGCATTCATATTTGAAGCAGAATCTCCGACATATACACCAACATAAAGCGGATCATGAATATATAAACTACCTATGTTCTCTATACCTACTTTATAATCCTGTATACCCACTGCAGATAAACTTTCAGAAAGTTCTTTCCCAATATTCATGCTTTCAATGGATACTTCGTCCAAATTAACAACTACTTTCCCATCATCAAGAGGAGATTCCACATTTACAGCGCTCTCACCTTGATCCGCTATAATAGTCCCCCCTATTAGAGCATATACTCCGGACCGATCACAGGAAATAGATCCATATATTCGCTGATCACCATTGAGTAAATCAGCCAATCCTTTACCTGCCTCCACAGAATCTATAAATTCTAGAGCCCCAACACCATCACCAACCGGTGTAGATACACTCACACCAGGCACAAAAAGACCTGCTCTATCAGGTGTTAAAGAATTCAATACAAAACTTGATATACCTGGCATACCAATAAGACCATCTGCACTCGCTTTTTGTACTCTTAGCGCCTCTTCCCCCACTGGAAAATATGTTTCAGCTAAACTATTTTTTTTCGGAATATTAAATAATGTCCAAACATCTACATTTCTTGGAACATCTAGTATTCTAACCAACTCTCCTCCTAATCCACTTGGTACACCTGCAAGCCCCGCACGTGCTTTCTTCCCACTTGCTATTGCTGTTTTTGCTTCTTTTGCTTCCACATTTTCTGCTCTTGTTGCTCTTGCCTTCCTAGTAGATACACCGCCTGTACCTGGAACACCTGGCATACCACTCAAAGTATCATTTGACGTAGTACCTGGACCAACACCTGGAATAGCAGGCAGATTCGTTGTATCTGCCCCACTCGCAACACTTGATATAGCCTCTGGTCTTTGTTGACTTACAGTGTTTAATCCTCCTAAAGTATCTTGTACAAGAGCTAATGAGCCACTGGAGCCAGCTGGTACACCTGCTTGCGGCATATTTACTACTGTTTCCACCCTAGTAGATAAGACGCTTGAACTAGGAGTAGATAGGACACCTGAACCTGGGACCCCTGGCACAGCACCTGTACCACTCGCAACACCAGGTACTGCACCTGCAACACTCGCAATACCAGGTACTGCACCTGCAACACTCGCAACACGAACACTACTATCTGCAACATTCCGTATCATGCCAGGAACAAAAATATTATTCTTTCTAGAATGACAAGCACTAATAGGTCGAATATGATTTAAAACAGGCACAATCTGAGCCTGAGCCTGAGCCTGAGCCTGAGCCTGAGCCTGAGCCTGAGGCTGAGCCTGAGGCTGAGGCTGAGGCTGAGGCTGAGCAGAACCACTACCAACAGGATTACCGACTCTAGGTTCTGCTCTTCCAGAAGCCTCCACTCCTCCGGGTGGTGTTATAGCCCCTGTGCTCGACCCTCCAATGAAAGAGGTAAATGATGATAATGAAGGAAGGAATGATGAGAACCAAGTACTCCCCATAGAAACATCTACACCTTGTAAAAAGAAGAAAGCACTTGTTGTTAGTGCGTACAAACGTGTACGCTTTTTAAATACATTGATCATATGTCAAACTTTCTAAATAATGTTGCAAAAACACTAGAATTAAGTGAAAATGAGGTAAGTGAACGATTTGTAACATATGTCAGTCAACTTTACAACATAGTGTTATTTATTTACGCTTCATTTTGTGCATAAAAATACCAAAGTTAAGTTTTTAAGTGCGCAAACCTTTGTAATATTAGATAAAAGGATAAAATCACGATGATAAAATATATGAAATGGATGACTTCTGTTTTACTGGTTGCAATTAGTTTTGCAACGATTTTGTGGACGCATACGAGTATTGCAAATACGAGTACCCAGACAAATATAACAATTGATCATGTTTCAGGCACGACTTCTGTTCCCACTTCTCCGCAAAAGGTTGTTGTGTTTGATCTTGCCTCGCTAGATAATATGAATCGCCTTGGTATCCAAGCAGTTATCGGCGTTCCTGAAGGAAAAAAACCTTCCTATCTGCAACAATTTGACGATGCAAAATATGAAAGAATAGGGACCGTTTTTGAGCCCGATTATGAAAAAATTGCCACTCTTCAACCCAATTTGATTATTATTTCCTCCAGAACCCAAGCAAAATATAAAGACTTATCCAAAATAGCTCCAACAATTGATCTAACAGTAGAAAATGAAAATTCTCTTGAAGATATTAAACGAAATGTGTCTATCCTTGGAAAAATTTTTGGCAAAACACAAGAAGCAGAAAAGGAAATTGCAAAACTCAATGAAGCTTTTGCTGAAGTCCATAAAAATACCCAAGGAAAAGGCACCGGGCTCATACTCATGACCTCTGGTGGAAAAATCAGTGCTTTCGGACCAAAATCACGTTTCGATATTTTTCACTCCGCTTTTGGAATTGCCCCTGCAACCGATAAACTTACCGTGCAAAAACATGGACAACTCATTTCTCCTGAATTCATTCTTGAAACCAATCCTGATTGGTTGTTAGTGATTGATCGCGATGCAGCCATTGGGCGGGAAGGACAATCCGCAGCACAATTGCTCAACAATGAGCTTGTTCACCGCACAACAGCAAGCAAACAAAACCAAATTATTTATTTGGACTCTTGGAGCTGGTATCGTGCAAATGGTGGTTTAACGGCACTCATTGAAACAGCACAGCAGATCAATGAAGCCTTTACAAAGAGCAAATAAGCGCACGAAAGAGCTTGCTTGCTATATAAATAAAATTTAAAAGCAGAGGTTGTTTATAAAATAACCTTTGTTTTTTTATTAAATTTTGTTAGAAAATGATTTAACGTGAAGAATTACTGGATAACCATAACACTTCTAATTTTCCTGTCTATCCTCAGCATTTTTGTTGGTTATTCTGATGTCTCACCTTCTAACCTTTTCGCAGCCGATCCCCATGCGTGGCTTATTTTTTGGCAAACGCGTCTTCCTCGTACCATTGCAATCATTTTAGTAGGCGCAGCACTTGCACTTTCAGGTATGATTATGCAACTATTAACACGCAATCGCTTTGTCGAGCCATCAACCGTCGGAACCGTTGAATCTGCTTCCCTTGGCATTCTTTTTATTATGATTTTTTTGCCCGATGTTCCTGTTTTAGGAAAAATGGTCGTTGCGACAATCTTTGCCATGGCAGGCACTTTACTTTTTATGTTTTTATTGCAACGCATTCCTCTAAAATCTGCTCTCATTGTCCCCCTTACAGGGATTATGCTAAGTTATATTATTGGCTCTTTAACCAATGCCATTGCAGATTATGAAATGTTACTTCCTTCTCTTCAAGCTTACTTATTTGGCAGTTTTGCGATGGTTCTTGAAGGAAAATATGAGCTTTTATGGTTATCCCTTCCCCTTTGTATTCTGGCCTATTGTACGGCTGATCGCTTTACGGTTGCAAGTTTGGGAGAAGATTTAACCAATAACCTTGGATTGAATTATCGTGTTGTCATGTTTTTTGGCCTTTTTATTGTCGCCTCAATTACCGCTGTTGTCGTCTGTACCATTGGCCGTATTCCTTTTGTTGGGTTGATTATTCCAAATATTGTTTCAAGTTTCATGGGAGATAATATGCGCTATACCGCTCCTTGGGTAGCAATCAGCGGCGCAGGATTGGTCTTGATTTGTGATCTTTTAGGACGAATCATTCAACCTTCTTTTGAAATTCCCATCAGTACCATGATGGGCGTGATCGGTAGTTTTATTTTTATAATACTCCTTTTACGCTGGAGAAAGCATCTTGGATAGAAAAAAAACAACAATATGTGTATTAACGACGCTTATCATCATGGCATGTACTGTCATTAGTCTTTACATGGCGTGGAATATCAATGTTTATACATGGACATTTCGCCTTACAAAACTTATCTCTCTGCTCCTTATTGCCTATGCAATAAGCGTTTCTACGGTTTTGTTTCAAACAATTGTTAACAATCGTCTTCTTACCCCTTCACTTATGGGATTTGATCAGCTTTATATTTTAATAAAGACTATCCTGCTGTATTTTGTAGGCTCTCTTTCTTTGCCCTTTTTGAATGAAGAAGGGCAGCTCATTCTCGAAGCCCTCATTCTCATTATCTTTTCAACAAGTCTTTTTCGCTGGCTCTTTTCAGGAAGCTTAAAAGGGCTTCACTTGACGCTTTTAATTGGTGTTGTTTTAGGCGGCTTTTTTTTCAGTTTACGCATGTTTATGCAATTGCAATTAAATCCAGACCAAATGATGAATTTAACGGACATCATGTTTGCAAATTTTAATAAATTCAATACGTCATTAATAAGCTTTGCCACAATCATTGTCTTCATTGTAAGTTTGATTGGATGGCGTTCACGTCATCTTCTTGATATTTTGGCTTTGGGACGTGAAAATGCTCTCAATCTTGGCGTTAATTACCACAAAAGTGCGACAGCTGTCCTTATTTTTGTTTCCATTCTTGTATCCATTTCCACCGCATTGGTAGGCCCCGTCACTTTTTTTGGACTGTTAGTTGCCAATCTTTCCTATGAACTTTCTCCTCAAACAAAACACAGTGTTGTTGTCCCTATTGCAATATTATTAGCGATTATTTGTTTGGTGGGGGGACAATTTATTTTAGAGCAAATTTTTCATATGGCAGGGCGTTTAAGTTTTATCATTGAGTTTTGTGGAGGTATTGTCTTCTTAATGTTATTGATGAAGGGAAAATTAAAATGATTGAGATCAATCATCTTTCCAAGGCGTACGGAGCACGATTGATTATCGATAATTTATGCCTTCATCTTCCAAAAGGGGGGATTATTTCTCTCATTGGGCCCAATGGTTCGGGAAAATCAACTCTTTTAATGCTGATAAGACGTCTTTTACCGCACCATCAAGGGACAATTAACATTGACGGCTTTGATATTGATAAAATTCCTCACGATATTTTGGCTCAAAAACTCTCAATTTTACGTCAAGATAATCCTTTATCCTTCCGTTTAACCGTGTATGATTTAGTAAGTTTTGGGCGCTATCCTTATTCAAAAGGCTGGTATACACATGAAGATAAACAATTTATCGACAGTGCACTACGATATCTGGACTTACAAGATTTACAAGACCGTTTTTTAGATGAACTTTCTGGCGGTCAGCGTCAACGCGCTTTTATAGCAATGGTTATCTGCCAAGACACTGATTATCTTCTCTTAGATGAGCCATTAAACAATCTGGATATGAAACATGCCGTTTCTATGATGAAGCAATTACGCCGCACAGCTGATGAACTGAAAAAAACCATTCTTATTGTTATGCACGATATTAATTTTGCCTCATCTTACTCAGATATGATTGTTGCACTGAAAAATGGGAAAGCAGCCTATTGTGGGACTCCAAAAGAAATCATGCAACCAAAAATTCTTAAAGACATTTATGATGTCGATATTCAAATCAAAACAATTAATGACATCCCTATCGCTCTTTATTATCGATAATCATAAAATTTTTTTCGCTTACATGCACCGTAGAATCTGCTAGGGATAGTAAAATTGGCTTATTGGGGAATAGTTTAATGGTGTAACAGCTGACTTTGACTTCGTCAATCTTGGTTCGAATCCAAGTTCCCCAGCCCGTATTTAATGATTGTAGCTTGTCATCGGGTTTTGTATAATTTGAAAGTAGATTTTGCATCAATTTATTTTTTTCAAAGGATCTTCAAAAACTTTCAAGGGTTATTTAAAATCCCTTTAATGCATATTTTCTCTTCCTCTAAAAATTGCAATTTGAGATGATAAGCTCTTGAGCCGGTGCGGATTCTTTGAACCACATGTATAAGATGTGCCAACCCCTTTTATCTTAAATTGGCTAAAGATTTTTCGGATCTGAAGCACATAATTGAGAGAGAAGAAACTTTCCCTTTAATTGCACAAGCAAAGCAAACATCGTCTGGTAATCCTCTCGCAAATAAATCCTTTCCATAATAATACACGTATATCTGTCTCTGTTTATGGGAAAGCCTTATCTAATAGCTATAAACCTATCTAAAGAGAGAATTCAAAAAAGAAAGCCGAGCCAAATGACATGACGCGGCTTTCAGATATTGATTATAAGATTCAAATGAATCATCCACAATGGAGTAATGAATGCATATATACAAAACGTATCATATTGCAAGGGCTCTATTTAGAAATATGAAAACTTATCAAAAGAAAATGCATCTTAAATGAATGTCTTCTCAATAAGGCTTTCATAAGTATCTTTTCATTTTGCACTCAAATGTAACTTCTTTGCAAATTAACCAGCTCAAATTTGAGTTGGCAAAATCAATCAACTCAATTTTGGAAGCATTATCTTTGGAATAGCCATCTTTAAACATTATAGCTTTTGACACAAAATTGAGTAAAATCCCATGCCTTAGATGTTACAATGGTTTTGAATTTTTCTGCCTCATTTTTTTTTCAATAGGTGCCCCCAAATTTTGAGAGAGCTCATTTGGTTTTGTATTTTTAAACTGTAACTTTTAAAACGTTTTTTCTCGCTTGCTTGCGTTATATCATTGAAATGCTTTCGGTTTGATAAGACATAACATTGTGATGATAGTATCTATATAATGCCTGCCTATCATTTACTAAATTTTTAGCAAGCGTTTTTAAAAACGTATCATAAAATTTATGACACGTTATGAATAATAACCGCTTTTCATTTCATTTGAATGCACCCATGCGTTATAGTATTTGCATCATGATTTGCTTTTTATAATCTATACATCCATGGCAATCCTATATAAAAAATGATCAATTCAAACATGCATAAAAGTATGGATTCTTAAGTGGATTCATATAAAATAATTGCACTTAATATATTTATTTTATTAGTTTTTGTACAATGCCTTTTTAACTTCATAAAGATATCAATTTCCTTGTAAAGAATATTCCTCCCATTCCAATAAAAGGCTCAATATAAGTGCGATGAGGGATAGCTTTTATGATTTTACAAGTACTGATCACTGGCCATGCAATAACGCCGACTGATCTCCAAACCAATTAGACCACCTGTGGAAACAGGCAGGCTGTGGGACTGAATATAAATGGAACAGCACCGAACGAATAAGCCACGCGCCGCAAGTAAGCCTCTTAGCGTGCATAGCTTATAGGTTTTGGAAACAGATAATTATTATAATTGAGGTACTATAATTTAGGCGATTAAAGATCGGATCTCAAACTTTTTAATCCAGTGGACAAACACGAATAATGTGTCCGTCCGGATCTTTGATTAGGAAGGTACGTCCAAATACATCAGTATACGGTTCCTTCAAAACATTTATCTCAACAGTGGTTTGCTCTTGCCATTCCGCATATAGCTTATCTACGTCCTCTCCTGTTGGCAACATAATGCCGATTTCTGAAAAACGAGGCACATTCTCCTCAGGCGTATCGCCCCCTGACCAGAGAGCAAAGAGTGCATCCCCCGAAGAAGCAAATGCAACATAGCGTGGCGAAGTAAACACAGGCTCTTTCTTGAAGATGAATTTATAAAAAGCTGTAGAATACTCTATGTTTGAGACATATACCAACTGTAGGTTTGGGGTAACAGGATAAGTGGAAATATTACTCATTAATTCTCCATGATTTAGTAGCAACTGCCTGACAGGCTATACCTATATAGAGGATATTTCAACAAGAGTTTGTGATGCTTCCATTCGCGATGTGCTCTATTTATATGTTTTTACTCACTTATTGCTATATGCTAAAATATCGAGGCCGCCACTACTGGGATTGTAATGATATCCCTATCGCTCTTTATTATTGATAATCTAAAGATTTTTTGCACTTGCCTACACTATAGAATCTGCTAGAAATGGTAAAATTGGCTTATTGGGGAATAGTTTAATGGTAGAACAGCGGACTCTGACTCCGTCAATCTTGGTTCGAATCCAAGTTCCCCAGCCAGTTGTATTGTATGTATGTAGCTGTAGCTTGTCAGCAGGTTTTGTATATGTAGCTTGCCAGCAGGTTTTGTATATTTTGCCACTAGGTTTTGTACCAATTCATTTTTTTTCAAAGAGTTTTAAA
>NZ_JBHIRA010000020.1:0-28511 GCF_042196825.1 Bartonella sp. AC10YNML
AAGCGATCCGACTCGGAAGCGGCGGCAGATAAAGCTTCCTCTTGACATGGATAACAACTGCGAAGACGCCGCACAGGACCGCTAAACCCTGTCTGATGCTTGTTCAAAACATCAACGACACAGAAGAAGTAGAACTTACTTTGCCTCTTCTAAAACTGCATTTAAAGCGTCAAATAGAGGCTGAAAGAGTATATCTAGAAACTACACAAGATACGGCTTAATGCCTCTCTAAGATGAATGGGGGAAGCTCTTTTTAAAATCCTGTAATTTAAAACGAACCTAAATATGAATAAGGAGCATTTTTGGCACGCCCCGAACTAGAACCTAAAACACCATTAGCAAAACGCCTACGTGAAATAAGACGAATCCTCGGAAATGAAGAACGCGGTGCTTTTGCCAAATCTCTTAATTTGGCAAAAAATACGCTTGCAAATTATGAGCTTGGTATAAATGAGCCACCAGCATCTATCGTAATTGCCTATCATAAAATTTATGGCGTAGACTTTCATTGGCTTCTCACTGATGAAGGCGAAATGTTTACAGACATGGAAAAGGCGAAAGCAGCTGGTTTTAAACCACAAACTATCCCTACTGGACTCATGAAAAAACTCGGTCGCATAGCTTATACAACCTATCGCGATGCAAATATAAAACTCCCCTCTGAAGATATAGCGGAATTAGCGGCAGAGCTTTGTATAAAGTTGCAAGAGCTTGTTCAAGACATCAACGACACGGAAGAAGTAGAAGCAACTTTCCCTCTTCTTAAAATTCATTTAAAGCGTCAAATAAAGGCTGAAAGAGTACATCTAGAAACTACACAAGATACGGCTTAATGCCTCTCTAAAATCAATGGGGGAAGCTCTTTTTAAAATCCTGTAATTTAAAACGAGACTCAATATAAATAAGGAGCATTTTTGGCACGCCCCGAACTAGAACCTAAAACAGAACTAGCAAAGCGCTTACGCTTGATACGAGAAAGCTTAGAGTTTAATCGAGATAAGATAGCTACCCGTTTAGGTATTAAAAAAGCAATTTATGACCATGCTGAAAGAGGGACCACTTTTCCCAATGTAAAATTTTTGACTGCTTTATCACAGCAATTAAATATCAACTTAACTTGGCTAATTACAGGTAAAGGCGAAATGTTTAGTGACATGGCAAAAGCGAAAGCAGCAGGTTTTAAAGCACCAACCATACCTGCTGGTCTCATGAAAAAGCTTGGTCGCATAGCTTATACAACCTATCGCGATGCAAATATAAAGATCCCTCCTGAAGATATAGCGGAACGCGCGGCGGAACTTTATGGAAAACTGCAAGATCTTGTTCAAGACATCAACGACACGGAAGAAGTCGAAGCGACTTTCCCTCTTCTTAAAATTCATTTAAAGCGTCAAATAGAAGCTGAAAGAGTACATCTAGAAACTACACAAGATACGGCTTAATGCCTCTTTAATATGAAAAATGAAAGTGGAAATCTTTTTACATTAAAAAATTTATATAAATTATTGATAAAAAATACTTTTTACTAAATTTTATAGATTTCCACTTATATATGGAAATCTTTTTTGCTTTTTTGGTTATTTGGGGCTGATTTTGGAGTCAATTGAACTTTTGGATTGATTTTTTTCACAGGGTCTTCAAAGGCGGTTTTCTGGGCTTTCACAGACTTTTCAAAATTTTTCACAGGGTTTTCAAAGACCTTTCAAAGCCTTCTCTCATTTTTACTATGAAAACGCACTTTTTTCTGATTTTCACTATTTTTCGCTCTTTTTTACAATTTTAGGTGTCAAAATCCATTTTGACAAAACGCGCATTTAATGCTAAATTTTATATATAAAAACAACAAATTATCACGTATTCCTACCTAATGCCACTTAGTATAAAACCTAGTGTCAAACTGCATTGAAACTTAAATAGTTTTACAAAGAACGCTTTAAAATGCGTATTAAAATGATTGACCTTTTGCAAGAAATTTGTCAAAAAGCATATCTAGTTTGGAGGGGTGGCCGAGCGGTTTAAGGCACCGGTCTTGAAAACCGGCGTGCAGGAGACTGTACCGTGGGTTCGAATCCCACCCCCTCCGCCACAGCACTTTTATGGCGCTATAACTTTTTGATTTTATATGACTTTTTTAAAGGTTCGGGATAAATAAATAAAGGTTCGGGAATAGAATTTTTACACTTTCCTTTACAAAATGCATTCTTTTTGCCAGCTTTCTCTAATAATTTTTTTAATAGTTCTAAATCTTCTTGTGAAATAATGTTTATCAGTCTAGAAAACATACCAACAGTTTCACATCTGAAAGTATCAGAAGGCTTTATAATAAAACTTTTGCGACAAGAATCCGACTCTCTTCTCAAAATTTCTGCTACCTCTTGATCTAAAGCATAGAGTTCAATTATCTTTTCCTCCAATCCTACAGGAACAGATTTTTTGCCAATTTCTACAGATGATAAAAATGCTACAGATATATCTAATTTTTTAGCCATATCTAAAAGGCGTTCTGAATGATCAATGCGAAGTTTACGTAAAATTTTGCCAAAGGATGTAAGCATCTAGAAAGTCCTATTAGAGAAGAAATATTTCTTCTGATTCTAACAAATCTTTTTATGATTTTCTTCAATTATTACGAATCAAGAGTTCTTTTCGGGGTGGTTTTTTAGTAAATCCTGATGTCCAAAGAGTCTCAACTTCTAAAAAGTCAAAATCCCTAAAGATCTCTCGAACCGCATCACAATCATTCAGACTCAAGACAAATTTGCCTTGAATACTTTTGAGAACTTTTGCCATACTTACAAAATCATCTTCAACAAAATTCCCAGAGCTATAGCACTTCTTCTTTACAAGATAAGGAGGGTCTAGGTAAAATAAACTGTCGGGTGCATCAAATAGCTCGATAACCCGCTCCCACGACAAATTTAAAATCGTCGTATCAAGAAGCTTCTGTCTAACACGTTTCATCCTCGCTAAAAGCTTTTCGGGATTAAACTCTGCCAGTCTTTTTCTTCCAAAGCTAAAAGAGACATACTCTTTTTTCCCATACATCACACAACGCTGGAGAAATAAAAACCGTGCGGCTCTTTCAACTTTGGAGAGCTCTTCTGGGTCAATCGCAGCAAGATCAAAAAACAACTGTCTTGAACAAACAAACCACTCCAATCGTTTGGCTAAATCATCAAAATAGTTTTGAACGCATTGAAACAGATTCGTGATCTCTCCATTCAAATCATTAATCACAGAATATTTTGCTGGTCTTTTATTTAGAAAAATAACACCAGAGCCTAAAAATGGTTCAACATAGGTTTCATGGTCAATATTATTTAAAATCGGTATAATTTTCTTACGCAGATAGTGTTTACCACCCATCCACGCAAACAGCGTTTGTGTAAAACTTTCCTCTTTCATAAGCGAAGTTCATTCCCTCAAGCTTTTGCAAGCCTAATCATTTTTTCATATTTTAAGGATAAATTTAGTGAGACTAATTCTTTGAAAACCACTGCTTTAAATGTGCAATGACATTATCTAACGCATCCATGAGGCGTGCAAAATCAAGGATAAGCAAAAAAAGAAAAAATGCTATCCACTTCATCAAGCGAGACATCATTTTCACGCTTTGATAAGTGATGATCATTTCTTGAAGCATTTCTTTTTCCGATTCTGTAAGCTCTGTATGTTTTTCAGCTTTTTTTCTTACCATGTTGCCACCCACACAAGCGTTCTCCTTGCTTATTATGTTTTAAGATCTCTCTTGCTAAGCTCGAACTGATGGTGTCGACATCTTGCTGGCTTAAATAAATAGGTAACCAACCAACACAAGAAGAGATATATTTATTTGTCGTGCAACCAACGAGAGAGAGCAGCACGCACATCAGTATCACTTTTTTTGTTAATTTCATTTTCTACCTCAAGACGGGTTGTTGCTGCTTTTAAGGTTTTTTCTGTTTGCTTTTGCTGTTCAGCCTTTTTTCCAAGAGTGAAAGCTTTGGCTAAAACTATAAAAAAAGCGGCTAAAGCCACACCTGTTACCATCAAGTTTCTTTTCATCCATAAGATCATAGGCGGTGCTCCTGAAAGCGTTTAGCAACAAAGAAAATGCCAGTACATGCGGCTAAAACCATAATGGCGGCTAAAGCCCATTGGATTGGTCCATTGCCCGCTAAAAACCCACCAAGACCTGAGAAAGAACCAATAATCGGTGCCAATGCTTCTGCTTTGAGAAACCCTGTTGGTTGTTTCGTTTCTACTGTTTGATAATTAGAAGAAACATAAGCCCCTTTCGCCCATAGCCCTGCCTCAGCTACACGCCGGTGTACGAGACCTTGTAAACGTTTGCCTCCCGCTTTGGTCCATTTCTGCAATTCGGTTGGTACCGCTTCATAATCCCCCCGATTAAGCCTTTTAAGCAATGTAGAGTTTTGGAAAGCTGCAATACCCACATTATAACAAAAGGAAACAAGAGCGCCGAACTGCTCGTCGCTTAAATTCACACAAACTGCTTTTTCTACCGCCCTCTCATATTGCCGCAAATCTGCTAAAAGCATGTTTTCAGCTTTTTTTTCTGTAATCACCATACCTTCAACAACTGTTGGTTGACCGGCTTTTTTCGTATGACCATAACCAATCGTCCATATGCCAGAAGCATCTTGATAAGCCTGCAAGCGCAAACCTTCCCACTTTTTTAAACAGTATAAACAGTCTTTACTTATTTTCCGTACCATTGTTCAATTCACCTTATAAATATACTTTTATGAGTACTGCTCCGTCACCACCGTCGCCGCCAATTTTGTCGCCTCCGGATTTCCCATCGAAATATCCCCCGCCGCCGCCGCCAGCTCCATTGCCGCCACGACCACCTCTACCACCTTTGTAACTCTCACCACCCTGCCCCATGATAGAACCCTTACATTTACCGCCACCGCCGCCGCCGCCGCCAAGAAAAGAACTTCCACCAGTACCAGCTCTCTTGCCGTCTATTCCACTCCCTCCACCATTACCACCAGAAAAAATAAAGCTTTCACCACTGCTGCCGTCCCTGTTTCCTCCTCCATCGCCACCTTTCCCTCCAAAGTTAACAAAAATCATGGAGACGGAATATCCTCCTTCTGCAGTAACAAGCCCTTTGATAATTGTTTTACCACCATTGCATAAAATGTTACTGTCATTGCCTTTACCACCACGACCAATGTAAGCTGTTTTTAATTTATCTAAATCAGAACCTTTCATTTTAACATGCACGCATTGACCGCCGCCTCCGCCGCCATCTTTAACACCACCACCTCCACCGCCCCAAGCCCATACTTCGATATCGGTGTCAGCAGTAATACCATCAGGCAATAGAATATCTCCGCTTTCTGTCATCAGAATTTCAACAGGTTTTCTAACCCCGCCATCATTGTTGCCGCCACTACCGCCGCTGCTATTGCTACTATTTGCTTTGATTGAAGCCATCAGTTTGGCTGGTGAAATAAGTGCATCCACTGTTTTTGTGCCATCAATCCAGTCTTGTTTGGCAAGAGGTTGAATGAGATCAACTTTTTTCTGTACACTATGTGCTGTATCTTGCGCTTTATCGGCTGCTGTTTGCGCAATATTTGCCTCAGCTTTTGCACTGTCTCCCGTTTTTTGTGCTGTCTCAGCCGTTTTTTTTGCATCTACTGCATAAGCTTTTGCATCATTTGCTGTTCTTAATGCACTATCTGCAACGTTCTTCGCTTCACTTGCAACATGAATCCCTTGTTGTGCAACATCTTCAACTTTATCAATTTTTGCAATCTGTGCACGTTCTGGAGGAGTTAAGATAAGATGCTTTTTCCCTTCCTTCATATTCTCCATATCAAAGGCATCTTTTTCTATTTTATCTGGATCATAGACTGATTTTGACATACCAAAAGACTTTGAGCCTACAAAATAACGAATGGTATTTTTGAGATCTACCGGAGATATGGGATAATAAACACCTTCATCCCCCATACGCCATTTTTCCATTGTTGGCTGCGTAGCACTCAACCATCGTAACTTTGATCTTTCCTCTGTGGTTAAGATCTTTTTTGTAGGACCCTCGTGCATATTTTCCATAGAAAATGCATTTGCCCCCACATTGTCGGGATCATATGTAGCAGCCTTCATATCGCCAATCCCTAAAGGCGATATTTTTACCCAACCAGCGCCTGATAAAATCGCATTCTCATGCGCTTCACCACTTGCTTCAATATCGTGAATTGTGACCTTATTTTTGTAAGCAAGGGCTCCAATATCTCTCTTTGCAACAGCATCATCAGCCTTTTTTCCTTGAGCAGCAGTTGCAAAATATTCTACCTCATAAGCTGCTGCACTCCCCACTGAAACTGGTGCAAGAGCCTTACTATTTAAAACACCTTCTTTGACTTCTTTCTTTGTTGCTGGTTCAAGCTTAAATATATGTGTGTGATAGGGTAATGGCATCGCGTTTCATTCCTTAATCAGTTCGTTGTCTTGTTGTGTGAAGAGAGGACTGCAATTCATCAATAAGTTGTTGCATGGTCTCGAGACGTTTATCTGTCGCTTCTTTATATTCTGCCAAAGCGCTTAAAAGATCATGCTGTATGTCGCTTTTGACAAGATCAAGCACCTTATTTAATGGTGCATGGACCATTCTATTGCTTGCATAAAAAAGGACGCGGATTTGCTCCGCGTCCGCAATATCATCAATAGCAGACGGATTATTGATCATTTGAAAAACTCACGATTTTATGGCATAAACAACCGGTACATTAACAGGGCGTGTTTCTGCCTCGCCCGTTGAAGAAAGTGTTATCTTGTGCGTATGCACTCCAGCAGGTTGTGTTGTTCCTCCAAGAACGGCATAGTGATAAGAGGGGTTTCTTCTACCAATATCATTGGCACTCCATCCCACTCCATTATACTGAAACTCGTGTGTATGCTGCCCCGCCGATTCAACACTACAAGCATGTGTGTGCGATTTAAGGCAATCTTGCTGTATATCAGCAAATTTTCTACTTCTGTCTAAACCGCGACCATTATCAAAGCCGCGCAAAAACATTCCTCTAAAGTCTGGAACTTTAAAGGTTGTATCGCTGTTTTTTCCCCATTTATCCCCTATCGCCTTGAATAATTGCGGATAATCCTTGCGTTCATAAGTAGCGCCATCACATAAAAGCCAACCGTTTGGCACTTCTTGCATAGCAAAGGTCGCAATAAAACCGCAAGGAAAGGTTTCGACCTTTGGTAGTGGAATGGGGGTAGGGTTTAAAAGATACCAGCCATCAAGACCTTTTGTTGATACGCCATCATTATAGACTATTTCATAAATACCGCCCGTTTGTAACTCACCACCTATCAATGGTACTATCCCCGTGCTGGTGGCTTTATAGAGTGGCTTTGCTCCTATATTATTCATGTTTATTGTTGTCGTACCAATATTTATACCACGCGCCTTAAAGCGGATAATGATATCGTTTTTATATTTCGCTATCGGCGACACCGTCGTCAACGTGATTGATGTTGTTTGTTCCTTTCCATTCACAATAAACTTTGAGTCAAGAGAACCACCATTATCGGCAAGATATTCACGTATACGCTGCATCATGACCCGCGCACTATCATTAACAGAACTAGGTGGCTGCCCTTCTGCCCAATTAATGATACTATCGGAATTGGCATTTTGATCAGCTGTGAGTGACCAGTCATAAATATCAGACATGATAAGCCCCCGTTCTTCTTAATAGCTCTTCGCGCAATTGCTCTTCTTTTTGCCGCCCATAGGAACCAACAGATTGCCGCCTAGAGGGATCAATGAGAGGTGTTAAATCTGTCGGTCCCCCAGTCGATTGTGAGAAACCCGCCATGACTGGTTGCTGTAACATTTGTTGCTGTACCATCTGTGCCTGCTGTTTTTGTCGTTCTCCATTCTCTCTCATTAAATGAAGCAAACCGGAAAAGCCCTTTTTAAGAGCACCTGCATCAATACCTTGTGCTTGTAATGGTGTAGTTTCCATAACCTGTCCTGTTAAATTGTCTCTGCTTTCAGGTGCCATCATTCTGTTTGGGAATGGCGTGTCATATGCCATCAATTGGTTGCCCCCTTGATCACCTTGCCCCACTTGATTACCTTGAATTGTCTTTTGAAGCCTCTCAAACCCACGCAAAGGCCCCATCTCGTTTGGTGCTGCTTGTCCATTGCTTTGGTTTTGCTGTATCGTTCTCTTCAAAGCATCTCCCGTTTTATTATAAAGCCCATAAATATGATTCATAAAATCCCCTGCTGTAGCTTCCATATTGCCACCGTTGAGTGTGACTGCCTGTCGACCTAAAAGCTGGCTTGCTGGAATATGTGGATTTTTGATAAGCTTTACTGCTCCTGCTGGTCCTTGTTGGTGTGCGAGGTAAAGCTCTGCCTCTGATGGCTCTCTGCCTAATGCTGTGACTAAATAACGCGTATTATCCTTCGTTAACCGTGCCATAGCATCGGTTGCTTGAAAGGGATCAAACTTGTCATTCAGTTGATAGTGTTTTGCTGTTGAATCTAAAAATTGATACAGCCCCCCTGCACTGCTGTTCTTATTTCTTGCATTTGGATTACCATTACTTTCTATCATAGCAACACGTTCAAGAAAGCTTTCTGGTAAACCATATTTTTGTGCTGCCTGTGAGATAGCACGCTTCACATTAGGATGAAAATTGATCATTAGTTTATAACCGTTCTATCAACGCTGCTATTCAAAATAATGCCAACAAAATTAATGAATTTCGTATAATTTTCTCGTGTTATTAAGCGTTTCTTTTCTGCTTCATGAAACGTCTTAATTAATTCAACAGCTTTTTCTCTTGCTAACCCAAAATCTCCTTTTTCCCGCGCTGTTATAAGCGCTGCAATATCTCTCTCAGTATCTTTATGGACGCTTGAGAATTTGCGTCCAAATTCTCTTGCGAAATTTTTTACAACTGCCTTGATGAAAGCAATCTTTCCTATACCCATAGTCTGTTGTTCCCCCCTCTCTTCCACTTCACCTATATGGTTTGGCAAGCGTGCAAAAAGCTTTGTTCTTTCCACTTCTGGTCGCAACACTTTCATAAGTTGCTTAGCTTTATCTTCACCAAAAATACGCTGTAATTTTTCTTGACCATTTTTTGTGTCAAACAAACTCAAAAGATTGTGGTCAAAATTCTGTGCATTGCCTGCCGCATGTTCTACTTGCGACCGTATACCTTTTTGAAACGCATCTTTTTCCATCAACCCAAAATCCGAAAGTTGACTGTTGATTGTGTCGAGATTAACGCTCTTCTTCAGCGCTTGCTCTCCCTGCTCGAGGGCATCACCAATAGTACGCTCGTCATAATAAATTTTCCGTGCTTTAGCATAATCTGGAGAGGACATATCCAAAACGTCCAGAATGCGTTGTTTGAACAGAGTCAAATCTCGCGCATATCCTTGTTTTCCTTTGATGCGCGCAGAATTAATTTGATCATCCAAAACCTCTTTCATCTTATGTAAAATTCGCATATTCAGCTTTGGATATCCATTGCTCCCTATAACTGTTGCATCCGCTTCATTTGGCATTTGCGCAATTGCTTTTTTATAGGCTTTTTGGAAGGCAGGAGTTTCTTGCAACCGCGATAAATCTTCACGAACAGCATTAGAAATGGGAGAAGCTTTCGCCCTCTCATAAAATGGTTCAGCCTTTTTCTGTGCTTGTTTGATAATCTCTTGCTTTAAATTAAGCGTATCTACTTTTGGACCCATCACATCTGTCAACGCATTCTTTACCCGCAATGCACTCGCATCTTGCCTTTCATTCAAACGATTACTTATAAGCGAATATGTATCAGAATCTTTTTTTGCTGCCTTAAAAGCTCTTGTAGCAAGCTCATCATGAAGATCAATAATCATTGAATCAGGACCTCGCTGTTTTAATGCCCTTTCAAGTTTATCAACACCTTCATCCCCTAAAGTTTGGCTTACATCCCTAAGCGCTCTATCGCTTATCTGAAATGCTTCTTTTTCTACACCTTGTGTTATTGGTTCAGTTTTACCAAACAATTTCTCAGCTGTTTTTTTGACAACAGCAGATGTGTTCTTAACACCAGAAGCCGTTACTTTGAATGGTTTTGTAACAAAAGGTGTAACCTTTAAAGCAGAATGTGCCACAAATGGTGTTGCAACGCCTAGCCCTGCACCAAACCCAGCAGACACTAGAGTATCTGCAAGCCCTTCCCCTTCACCACTGCCTGCTATTCCACCATAAATGGCTCCAGTTTTTGCTGCACGCCCTAAGCTAAATTTTGCCGCCTCTTTACTTGCTACTGCTTTCATTGCTGCTTCACCTGCAGCTTTTGCTGCTGCCCGTTCCGCACCCTCTGCTAAAGCAGATTGCACCGCCCTTTCTCCTGCTGCTAAAGCTTTACTGGTTATTTGTGCTCCTGCAACACCAGCTCTACCTCCCAGCACAACATCAGCCCCAATTGCCGCACGAGCAGCAGCAGTAGCCCCTGCCGCGGGTGGAAAGAGGGCAGAAGCAATTACGGGTGCCGCAGCACCCGTTAAATTCCCCGCAAGAGATGCATAAAAATGATCTCGGTTCGCCGCTCTTTGATAATCACGCCATCGCTTTGTCACTTCATTATACTTTTTGACTGCCTCTTTATCTCCCATCCAATAAGCAATAGGACCCGCTTCTGATATTCCGGCTATTTCATCATCATAGCCCATAGTTAACCCGTGAAGAGCTCCCCATCCAAAAGCACCCGCAACACTTGGATGTGGACCATCTTCTTCTGTTTCCTCTGTTGCACCATTATTTCCTGTAACAGAACCACTTAGCCTTTCCTTATTCTTCGCGAAAAGCTCTTGAAGCTGTTCTGGTGTATAGTCACTTATATGCCCAATGACTCTTGTGTTTTTACGATTAATAAGAGGGGGGATTACTTCAGCCATTGGTTTGTTTCTCCTTAATGCGTCCATCTCTATCAACGAACAACATGCCTTCCGGCAATGCTTCTATCTGTTTTTCTAGTGGATCATTTGACTGTGCATGATTTCCCTTATAAGCATCTTGCCCATAGGCGGCTCGAACGAGCTCGTTTGTTGCTTCTGCACCACCAAAAAGAATTGCGCGCGTTGCTGCATTGGATTTATTGAAAGTGTCAATAACTGTTTTTAAAGATTTCTTCATTTGCTCTGCAGAAAGATCTTGATACAGTGCTGCTACAGAGTTTTGCAATGCTTGCAATTCCATATTAGACAAATTCCCAAAACCAGATGCGCCATTTGGTGAAAATGCTTTTGCTTTTCTCAAGGCATCAAGCCCGATACTTGCCTTCAATGAATCGAGCATATGCCCAAAATCTTTTGCCTTAGAATTAGGAAGGAACGACCCTATAGAACCCGTGAAACCAACAACATGCGGGTGTTCCTCAATAGTTTTTAGCAATTCTTTAGATGCTGAGAGTATACGATTTGACCTGTCTGCTGTTTCCAGAATTCGCATTTGCATTTGTTGGTTTTTACGCTCCTCCTCCTTCTGTTCTTGAATTAATTTATGTTCTGAACCACTGCCTGCAATTGGCACCGCACGTATGCCACCAAGTGCATTTTCATCCTTAACATACATATAACCTGATTCAGGCTTTGACAGCATGCCATCAGTATTTCCCCCTAATCCAGAAGCAGTGGAACGTTGTCCCCCTTGGACTGGGATAATTTTCCCTGTGCTTGTTGAGACTTGGAAAGTCATATCCTCAGGCAATCCTTGCTCTGCCTTTTCTTCTGATGTCAATGTTCTATAGCCTTCTTGAGGGCTTAACGTGTTGCCTATAACTTTCATGGCAAGATCTGGATATTGCATGATTGCTTGTGCGTCTTTATCATCGTATCCTTTAGAGCGTAAAAACTCAAAAATTGGTCTATTTTGAGCACGTACATTATTGCCCTGCCGCATAACAAGCGCCGCATTTGAAAAGCTTTCTTGCGGTGTTTTTCCTGATGCTAACCCCGCAAAAAAATCCATGAGATGCTCGGAAAATTCTGATTTTCTAAAACGCTCCCATAAGCTGCTTGGATTTGCATCTTTATGAATAAAGTTCCCAACGGCGTTTACATAATCGGTTGCCTGTTCTGGCATATCATTTGCTTTTAAATGCTCCTCTTCTGGTAAGTGTGCATTCAAATGTTTTTCTTCTCCTATAGGTGCATCAAAAAGCTTTTCCTCATCATTTCCAGAATCGTTTTTCAAAGAGTTTGCCGCTATAGATTTCTCATTAAGTTGAGCAATATAATCCATCACATCTTTTTGCTGTCGCCCAGCTTCATCCCCACTATACTGATCAATGTTCCCAACAAGTGGAGATTGAGGAATCATTGATGCAACACCTCCCTGCTCTGAGAAGTCATGCTTTTGTTGCTCTGGCGCCTCTTGTATCTTAACAGTATCCTTTGAAGCATCCGGTAATGGAGGCATTTGGCGCTTTAAATCATCTGTAGACATAATCAATTCTGCGGGCGTTTTTTTCCCAGCTTGTTCTGTCCCTGTTTGAGAACCACGAATAAGCTCTGTAGGACTCAATTTTTGTGGAGTATCAGCCCCATTGCTCGCATCAAAAGGGTCTGTGCTAAAAGCAGCAAGTTCCAACGCTTTACGCTTTCTATAAGCTTTTTCACGCTCTAATGCATTTAATTCTTCTCGCCAAAACATCACTGCACCCTTTCCATTTCAAATCCAAGCTTGCTATAATCCACATGCAAAAAGCCTGTCGTCTTATGCAAAAAAACAGCTTTAGGATTTGTCTTCAAAACATCCTGCGCCATCACCCCGCGATAGCGCTCTGGATAACCTTTGTAGTTGTATTCATAGAGTGTATAGCCATTTCTCTGCCCAGCCTCTCTGATGTTTTCTTTTGCTCTGATGTCACTAAGCCCAGCAAAAGTACCAAGGATAGTTCCAACATTTCCAACAATCTCCCATGGATTAGGTTTTGGCTGTGGAGTCAATGTCGTCATTTGTCCTGTTCGCGTTCCATAATTTCCAGCAACAGCCCCACCAGCTGCAAGCAACTTACTTAACTGGTCCCAATCAAGATTGTTCTGCTGCTCCCATTTTTGCCGCTCTTCATCCAATTGCCGTTGATGATTGGCATCAAGCACACTCCCTCCCGCCAATGCATTGAGATTTGCCTGTCCTTGACCTTGAAAGAAGTTATTAGCGCCCGCCAACTGATTTTGATTGGCTTGATCAATCATTCCATTAGCTTGCATCATATTGTTGACATCTTGGTTATATTGCTGTGAGAGAGCTTGTGTTGCTATGCCCCCTAATTCATCAGCCAAAACGCCGGTATGTGCACCAGAACCATAACGTCCAGCACCTGCCAATGAACTATTAATAGAGCTTGTTGCTTTATTTAATGCGTTTTGAAGTGCTTCATTAAAGTAAGGGTTATTGCCTATTTGTTGCCCTGAAGCCATGTTCTTTAAGTTTTGGCTTGTTGAATTTTGCCCTGTGGCTAATCCATTTAAAGTGTTGTTATCATAGTTATGCGTATTATTGCTAAGCCCATTAATCGCATTTTTTGTTTGATCACTTAAACCCGCAACACGCTGCCCGTCATAAACGGCTTTTCCGCTGCCTTGGTTATAAAAAGTCATGGCATCTTGAGCTGCGTGTTCAAAAATACCTTTTGCCCATGCAGGGGGTTCATTTGTTTGCGTCGTGTTTTGGGTATTCTGGATTGGTTTAGAACTTTTTCCCATATTAAAGCTGCTTTCTATATTCTAAAAGATTAACGAGATATCCATGCGATTTAAGAGATTTTTCCCACCCTCGCCTGCCTATGATGACAAGCTCTTTTGCCCCTTTTTTCTTGTAATAGGCTTCAATCTGAGTGATAAGCTTTGTTAAGGGCGCTCCTCCCTTTCCACCAAGCGTGACAACAACCGCCCTTAATGCTCCAGTGACGAGTTCTTGTAACTGTGTTGTGACATGCGCCATAAAGTTTTCATGCGCATCAACGATAATCCAAAGAACTTTTTCTCCCTTCAAAATATCGTTTAAAATGGTCTCTGTATTATAATCATCAGGGAATTTTTGATTAAAATAAGCTATCGATTTTATGACATTGTCAAAATAGGGCGCCATTTGTTCAGCGCTCCATTTTTCTGTATTATAGATCTTAAAACTCATCTTATGCCCGCGGGTTTCAGCGTTACATCAAAGCCTGTTATATGCGTCCATGGCGTACCTTCTGGTATTCTCAGACGCAAAGCGTGATAACGCGCCCGTGAGCGGATATTATACATCCCAATATTATAGCCGGCATAACGCTCTTTAGCCCAATTTAATTGGTTCTTGTTATCAATGATAAAAGCCGCTCCAACACTTAAAAAACCATTTGTGGTATCCGCTTGAACAAAAGCCTCACTCATCAGGTTGATTTGCCTGCCCGTATCCCCCACAATTTGTGAAGCAATAACTGCTTCCATCGGAGGACCTGCAAAAAAACCAAATGTGTTGTCTGGCGTAAAGGCTCCCAAAACAGGCGCACCATTTTGCCACATTTTACTATCAAGAGAAGCTGGTAAATCTTTCAAGCTCTCTTGTACTTCGTCTAAGCCTTCTAATGTATAACCAGCAGCAAAGAGGGGAAATAAGAGAAGGTTCTGCCCCTTAATGACACTCCATATTTGCAAGAGCCAATCATAAACATAAATATGCATACCTTCAGTGTTATCATTGATAGAAAAATAAACACGAGAATAGACCGGATCAATACATGCCCTCATCTCATCAATGGCAAAGTTATTGTAAAGTGTGAAGATGGTTTTATCGACTTTGCCAAAACCAATAGGGAGCATTTCACCAGCACTGTTGATTTGATAAAAACCATCATCAGAGACAAAAAAAGTACAGTCTCCACGGCTTGCAATTGCTGTGCTGCTTTTAGCTCCTATTTTGTCTTTTATTTTTGCAAAACTGAATATAATTTTAGAGCCTGGTACAAAGGTTGCGTGATAAATGGCGGAGCGCATGAAAATAAGCGGATTTGTTGATTCCGTAGATCCTTGAACATATTCTCCATCGGGAAAATCTTGATAATCGCAATTTTTCTCCCCAACCGTCCAATGTGTCGCATCATTCAAACCTGACCACTGAACACGGTTTGGCTTATCTGTTAATTGCATCAAGCAAACAAAATCACCCCACACACGTACAAGTCCAGCACGCGGAGGATTACCGCTCAGATCACAAAACCTTTCATCCGTTTTTAACGAAAGCATTTGTGGTGGATCATTGCTATTAACAGCAATGATATGATCACCAAAGGAGGCAAAAGACCAAAGTGCAGTTTCATTGGCGTGATATTGTGTGTAAGGTTTGCTAATGTCTTTCCAGCCGCGCGTGCTGTTGTCATATTCATAAAGTTTTGTTGGTGCCCCCACAATGATGCGAACACCACCCAATGAGCGCACCGCATAGACCCCCAAAACCACATCCGGAAAAGGATCTGAGACCGGCGCCACAATAGGAAACGGAATATACGAATTTGGTGCAGGTAAAACGTTCACAATCTCACTAGAATAACCACTATTAATAAATGCAACATCTGGTCTATACTCAGCAATAGGAATAAAGGTCATCAGAAATCCGTGTGTTGAATTTTTAACAAATTCTTGCGCCGTGATGTTTCAATTTGTAGCGCATCGAGTTGCTCTTGAAACATGGCAAAAGCTGCCGCTGCCATCTGTGGTTCTTTAATAATATTGGTATAAATTTCATACTTTGCACGCGTTTTGATCAGTTCATAGGCTTCTAAAAACCATATGGACGCTTCTTGTGCACTCTCAATATCTTTTATTCTTATAGGGTCAAGAATAAGCCTGATAGAATAAACTCGCTCTGGTGTTGGATACAATACAAGCTTTTGTTCAAAATAAGCATAGCGTGTCGGCATGCCATGGCTACAATCATCCTCAAGATTCTCAATAAAAAGCGGATCTGTATGCAAAAGCTTTGATTTGCTGTGATTATCTTCATAAATGTAAGCATCAACAATGCGAACAGCCCCTGTCATTGAAGGATGTGTCTCTGCACCATAACGGCTTTTTCCCTTTATAGTGGTAAAAACAACTTCGCGGCTTTCATTGAAATAAAAAGGCAATCGTTCACAAAAGCGAATAGCCGAAAATATCGCCCTTTGCACTTGATCAACATACTCATCTGTTTGATCATCTATTTCATCCTGAATATCGTTTAACATCTGGATAAAATTTTTATCCCAAGGAGCAATGGTCTGTTTGTCTCCAATCGGACCACCTGTCTGTACTATTATTGTCATATTACCCTCTTCCAAATGTCTTGCGGCATCTTGTATGGGAGGGGGACGCAAGCAACAAACGCCCCCTTGCCTTTAACGATTTGTATAAAACTCAACAATCACCTCAACATCACCTTTGGTGCTTTTCTTGTCTCGTGTCATGTAAATCGCACTTTCAGCTTCTAATGGAACATCTCGTTCCTTCATAGGGAGGTACAGATTGCTATTGGAATATTGCGTAAGCCCTATATTTCCATAATCATTACCATGAGGCTCTTTTCCAAATGTAGCTTTTACATCTTCAAAATCCTCCATGGGATAAGCTGTAATACTTTTTATAAAAGCCCCTCGGGGTAGAAC
This sequence comes from Bartonella sp. AC10YNML, assembly GCF_042196825.1. NCBI lineage: Bacteria > Pseudomonadati > Pseudomonadota > Alphaproteobacteria > Hyphomicrobiales > Bartonellaceae > Bartonella > Bartonella sp. AC10YNML. Next base: position 16,663 of record NZ_JBHIRA010000020.1, read on the forward strand.
GCCAATTTTCGTTATCAACCCTTGGTCCGTACATTTAACACGCGCCCGTAAATAACTAACCTGCTGCGTAGAGTTGTTGCGTCCCTGCAAAACAGGTGGCAATCCCTCATCTGTCATCTCAACAATTTCAATAGGTTCAACAATTTCAATAGGTTCAACGGTTTCAATAGGTTCAACAGTTTCATCAGGTTCCTGTGTAATTAGCGATTTTTCTGCCATAATTGTCATCCTTTAATAATTAGCTTGCTTCAGCAAAAGAAGGGATGACAATGGTACCAAAATCCTGTCCCCCTTGATCAGAATGAGGCAAGGTGTAGCGTGATTTTTTCATGCCGATAATGGTCTTTGCCGCCAAACCAAATTCACGTTGATAATCAAACAATTCTTCAACAAGTTTATAACGTGTACCACCCTTTTTATCATCACCTCCTGTTGCACCATTGCCAATGCGTCCATAAGCCATGATGATACTTTGCGCACCAAGCAAAATAGCACGACGAACAGAGGGAACAGGCTCTTGTGTCTTTGAATTAACACCATTGGGGACATGTTCAGCTTCACGCAAAATAACACCATTATACATCCCTAAAGAACCATTAAAAATTGGGTTCTTAGCTCCAGAGCCATCATAAGCTGCCTTGGTAATGTCTAACCATTGACCACTCTTTGTATTGGTACGCAATTGAGTTACCTGTATTGGGTGGAGATACATCACATATGCCGATTTCCCATCAACACGAACCGGACGCAAACGTGGATTAGCAAGTTTAGCGCGTTCAACAGCCCGATCTATAAGATCTAATGTAAAAACATCATCTTTTGTAAGCTCTTCATCAGTCTTTTTCTTATTCGGACGAATAACACGCAATTTGCTTGGCTCTGATGGCGCGTTAAAACCATAATGCACCGGTTTAAGCGTTATGCTGCGCCCTTCAAAATGCATCCATGGTGCTGTATAGCCTGCAGCCTGAATGAAAAACATCATACTTAAACGGTCTGCATACCAATCAACCAACCCATCTTTTGCTTCCTTACGCAAATTAAAGGGAACACGTTGTTGATCAATAGAGCCTTCATATTTGATGCGCACAGCATGAGTAAGCTCGTTGATGCGCACCTTTTCATTCATAAATTGGAGGGCTTCTTCATTGCCTTCCAGCGTTTGTCCCTCGCTAACGCCATCCCCCATAAGTTGGACTCTTAATCCGCTCGTCACAGAGTCACCAGCGGATTTTCCTAGCACATCCAACACTTGGATAATGCTGTTTTTGCTCTCCCCCATCAGCGGTGTAATAGGCAACGCTTTTGAGGTCTCTGTGTTTAGCATCTTAGCCCAAACGCCAACGGCTAATGGGTCATTGAGCTTTACTTCTGTTACTGCCATTTCAATCAATGCCTTTCTTGGTTTTTAAAACTCGCCTTGCGGCTATCCCAAACGATAAAAATCACTTGGTTCTCTCTGTTGCGTCACCACGCACATCTCACGCTCTGCTCATAATTTGTTCAAATTTTTTGGGATTTTTCTCAACCCATACAGCAAATTCTGCTTCCGGCATGGAAAAAAGCGTTCTCACATCCATACCGCCTGTTGGAACTTGTCCGCCGCGCGCTGTAAGTGTCCGCGCTGCTTGAGAGCGCTCTTGAAGGGCTCCCACTTCGTCCTTAACGGGCGCTCCACTATAGCCAAAAGCTTTCGCTTTTTGCACCAGCACCTCTATTGGGTTTATACCGGCTTTTTGGCATTGTTGGCATATCTGACGCAATTCAACACCAATTTGCTGTTGCCGAGCCATGGGGTCTTTCCATTGTGGATAAAGATCTGCCTGCGCTTGTAGGACACTGTCTGCTCTTTCATAGAGATAATCGGTGATACTGTCTAAATCCGGATATTTATCTTGTACCTGCGCTTTGGCTTCCTCGAAATAATCCCCTAATTTTTGGCGTTCATATTCCTCTTGACTCATGCGCTCTTGGCTCTCTCTCATATGAGAAAACTCATCAAGCAATTTCTGTTGTTCTTGTACCTTATGACTAAGCCATGCAACATGTGCTTTTGGATTGTCTTCTAGGGAGGGAACATTTTCCTCACGGCGGCGCGTGACTTCTTCCTGCATTGCGGCATATTTTTGCGCAAGTTCAATAGCCAATTCACGCGCTTCAATGGCGCTTTGTTCTGCCTTTTGGCGTGCTTGCCGCTCTTGCTTTAGTTTATCAGATTCTATTACATCAGAATTTGGCTGCTCCTGAAGCGGTTCTACAGCTGGCTGTTCAGAACTTTCCTCTGCATCAAAAACTTCCTCAACTTGTTCAAGCTCGACCAACTCAACAGCATTATCACTGGCAAAATGTTCATCATAGATTGCTTGTTCTTCAGGCGTAAACTCTTCTTCCATATTCTGTCCCTTCAATGTGTTATTATATTTTTTGTCAAAACTCGATAGTGTTCCAACTGTGCCTGTAAAGCTTTGCGTTCTAAATCACGCTGCGCTATCTCATTTTTTGCCTGTTGAAGTTCGAGCTGCATACGCGCTTGTTCTTGTTTCAAGAAAAGTTCGATATTTTTCTGCTGCAATGCCGTTTGTTTCTGCTGCGCATCAAGTTGATAGAGTGTGCTCTTTGCTTGCGCTTCTTGCTGTAAAACAGCAATCTTTGCTTGTTGCTCTGGAGTTAATTGTGCTCCTTGGCTTTGTTGCATCATCTGCTGTTGCTGCTGTTCTTGTTGTGCCTGCTGTGCTTTTGCCGTTAAATTTGCTACCAATGTTGCTGGCAGTGGGGAAAGCTTTAAAAGATCTGGAATCATCTCCGGTGTTAAGAAGCCACCAAGCAACGGCAACATCTGCGTAATTGCCGCAAAAGTTTTTTCTTTTTCATTGGGGCTTGTCGGTGAATCATCGACAATAATGTCATACTCAAGCGTTGTGACAGCTTCACGGGTTAACGGCACATATTGCGCATTCTCTTGTCCAGAAATACGCACCAAACGCCCATCAGAGAGATAATTCTGAATAAGATAGAGAATAATCTTTCCCTGCCTACACCGATAAAGCTTGAGATTATCAAACAGCCCCGCAAGCAAATTAAGCGTTGATTGCCGGCGTGTATTTTCCAGCACATTGGCTTGGTTGACCTCCCGTGTTCCGATAAACTCAGCCGATAACCCTGTTACATGCGTTATCGCTTCACGCGATTCATTAAACAGCTGGAAAAATCCATTGGGAAATTGTGCACTTGGCTTTGGTTGAATTTTCCCTCCTGTAAGCGCGCCATTTTTAACCCAAGTAATCGTATCCGTTCGCGCCCAGCTTTCCATGGCTTGGCGATCATCATCGAAAGCGCCTCGTTCTGCCATCAAGCCGCCCTTAGACTGGCTATTAAGGATATACATCACTTGGCTAAAATATTTATTCGACCATTTTTGTGGATCTTTTGCGGGGCGAACAATCCCGTAAAACTGGTTTTTAAGCTTATCCAGCGTGCCCGTGATACACTCCCACCCAAATTGCCCATCAGGTGCTAATGGCTTATCGGGCTTTGCTAAAAGACGTCGTCCTAGAAAAGCGCGCCTCACCACTTTTTTATTAAAACACACCCCTTGTAGTTGTGGCATCACCCTTTGAAGCTGTTCAAACTCCTGTTTGCTATAGTTGCGCATCTGGCCGGTTTGAAGATCAGGCGCCTTGTAAGTGATCTCATATTCAAACCAACGGCATTCAACCAGCGTAACATAGCGTTTCCTAGAACACGGCTCTGATAGAGAAGTCGCATTGGAGTCATCTTGATACGCATCAAGTGACACATGAGAATCCTCAGAAGCGGTTGTACTATCGATAGCCCAATCGGCGTTAAGATCTTCAACAGCAACATCAGGAAAAAGACTTTTAGCATCCTCAACAGATTTACGATCAACATACCACATACGCTGTGCGTCAATGAGATTTGGTCTTACAGCATTGGCATCCCAAACCATTTTTAAGGGATCTAAACGTTGAACAGCAGGTATCCCTTCGGGATCTGTATCATAATCAAGCCGCGTATCTGTCCAGCCCATACCGCAAATGACCATATCCTGAAAAGCATCGGAATCGGCATATTCCGCCTCCGCCTCATCACGAAACCATTCTGCTGCTCCAGTAAGCAATTCATTGGGTATTGCTGCTCCCATTTGCCGTGGTTGAAACTGTACTTCGCGCTTATTATTACGCTCCGCTCCAACAATAGCATTCACAAGGGGCGCAATGCGGTTAAAAGTCATGACAGGACGGCGTTGCTCTTTTAAAACCGCAAGATCTTCCTCTGCCCATTGACGACCATTATAAAAATCAAAATCTTCACGCGCCTGTTCACGCCATTTATTGACATGTTCAATATCTTCTGCGTACCAAGACTTTAAACGCTTATAGATTTCATATTCATCGAGGATTGTCGTTTTTTGAAAGTCTTGATCTAGAATGCCATCCATGATGCCGCTTCTCTTTCCATCGTGCAATAACGCTCTTGCTTGGGTTTGACACTGGGTGCTTCATAGACAACGCACATTAAACCAAAGGCATCCGCCCCATGGCTCGACCAATCATGCTCTGCACCCAAACCAATGCCGCGCTTCTCATCCCATTTCTCGTGATACCAATTCAGTGCTTTGCGCCCTGCTACCGTCATCTCTTCATTAAACCAAACAGACGGCAAAATACGCCGCACCGCCTCTATTCGCATCTTAACCGCCCCCGCCCCTTGATTAGGGATTACTTGCGTTTCAAAACCCGCATCATTTAAAGCACTCTCAAAACTCACATTGTGCACACGATCTCTCGTCGCACCATCATGGGGTAACACCATCAATGCCTTCTCATAACCATTTTGACGTAACCAACCGATATGTTCCGATAATGGCTGTCCCTGTGCTTCGTAATAATTAAGCACTCTGATTTCTCGCCCCACAAACTGTGCTATCCATATCGCTGTTGCATCTGCCTTGGCGCCCGTACCCCCAATGTCCCAAAAAGCCCGTATCTGCATTAAAGGGTCACGCGCAACACGCCCTATCCGCCCCTCTTGCTCGGCTGCCAACATTTCCCTCTGATAATAAGCACCTTGAACCGCTTTCAGATAATCCCCTTCCCAGATATGCTTATAGGTCTCTGGACGGTTTCTCAGATCATCCAATCGTGCTTCATTCAAGATCTTGGGAAACTTCGGATTGTCTGACCAATTGATCTCTACACGCTTGATTGCCTCATTGTCTGAAAAGCGAAACCGCTTCTCAACGGGTGCATTCTCTCGCAACGGGTTCCATGTGACCCATAACTCTGCTCGCCACCCCTCTCCCTCTTCTCGCAAAGTCGGTATAAGCGTCTGCCAAGCCGTCTCTGTAACCGGCTCTGCTTCATCAACCCAACAAAGCAAAATACGCCCCATGGATTTGATACTGGCAATATTACGGTCTAGTCCAGAAAACTGAAAGGCTATACGACCATCTATCGATTTAATCGACGACTCCCCAACCTTGTAATAGTCCTTTAAAAAGTCGTGCGCTTCAATGGCGCGCTTAATCTCCTCCAATGAACTCTCTGCTAGCGAATTCTGAAACTGACGTGCACAAAGTATAGTGCCTGATATCCCTCCCATACCAAATTGATAGCCTTTTAAAGCAGCCATCAAGGCAAATGATCTTGTCTTTCCAGACCCTCTTCCTCCCCAAGCAGCACGCACCAAAGCCTTACCTGTAAAAATCGGTATAAGCTTTGGAACAATATTAATCTGTCGTGTCGTCATTGACCAAAGGCGCGATTTCTACACGCGTTATCATCTTAATGGCGCCCCCATCTTCCCCTGTCACTTGAAGAGGCAAAATCTTTCCCAACAATGACAGATAAGCAGCGGGGCATTTGATTGCCTGTTTTTCTAGATAAGAGATCAAACCATCATCACCATATTTCTTACCAGCGCGCTCAGCTGCCTTAAGCACTGCTTCTTTCAAAATACGTGTCGTTTTATTTGGCACACCTTTTACTCGCCCTTGACCTGCCTTTGGGGGCGTTTTTTTTGCAAGTTTTTCAGTGGTTTTCATGTGTGTTTCTTTTTGTAAACAAGACAATAAAAAAACCCCGCAAAAGCAGGGCTCTGAACAATCATATAAACTTATAAGAAAGGTTATACCTTTACCGTAATTCTAGACACAACTCGACTAGTACAGCAACGCCATAAAACACTATTTTTCATATCCTGTCAACAAAAAAATCACGATATTGTATATTTTTTATTTTTTTACCTAAATCTAGTGTCTTTAACAACCAACCACTCACAATTGTATCATCTAAACGAATCAATTATATGACTAGAAACTAATAAAAAGCGGGGGAGAACAATGCGTGATATTGTCATAGTAATAGTGGGTATACTCATCCTATGGGCTATAGTCTCTGACATGCGGGAAGAAGCAGAGAATGGTCGGAATACAGAATTTCAAGGTACTCTTTTATTAGTCATAGTACTTGGGGTGCTTTGGTATCTTGAATTTTCAAGAAACTCTTTATTAGTAGTAGCAATTTTGTTGTTTGCTTGGAGAAATTACCTAGGAATAATAGCAAATTTTGAACATGATCGCTTAGTCGAATACTCTCAAATGGCGTTTGATTATGAGAATGAAAAAATTAATAAAGCGATTATACAACGAAACGAAGCAGTTAAGGAAAACAGTAGGATGGTCGATAGACACTACAAAGCGATTAAGGAACAAGAGAAAATAATTGAGGAATTATACGAAAAGCTTTGGCAACAACAGAAACAGATAATGATAATGGAAAAACAGAATGAATCTGGTTGAGAAAAAAATCAATTAAAAATTCAATACTATGATTAATGATTAATAAAAAGGGGGAGAAAATGTGGTTTATTATAGGAATTGTAATCCTTATCTTAATAATCCCAATATTAATTGATATTATTATATTAGTAATTTACGGCATTGGATTATTTCTAGGGGGCATACTTGAAACTCTAAAAGAGTTCCTAAATTTAGTAGGAAAAATACTATTAACAATAATACTGCCAACGTTAGAAACTATCGATTATGCTTTTACAAAGGATAAAAGCAAATGGAACGAAATAATTGAAAAACGAGAAAGATTTAGAGAACATAAAGCGATTAAGAAAAAAAACGGAGAAAAAACAATAAATTATTACTTTCGTTTTGCTAAACGTGGCTTATTTCTACTCTTGCGCCTAGTGGGGCTCTCCTATTTCACAGCAGTGGTTACCTTTATAATTATGTTTTCTACAGGGTACATCATTGCTACGTTTTTCCCCCGCTCTTTTGCCCCTTATTTGTTAGGGACAATTATTTTAATGCTTACTCTTCCCCTTACAGTCTGTATGGCACCAATCCAATATAGAATACAATCGCTACCAGTTTCATTTTTACTACAAATGTTAATTCTTTTTATTGAGTTTCACGAAAACCTCTCTATGGGTATTGTATTCTATATCGCATTCTTTGAGCTATTCGTATATATATTATTTAGCTTTTCTCACGCAGTATTTATAGCCGAACTATCAGAAGAGCAATCAACTGCCTTTGAAACATTATAATAAACATTTACCATTTAGTTTTTCTGTCAAAATATTTATGAAGCGCGTTAAGAGCGACCCGCAATGAATTCACAAGATGTGGTAATGTTTGGTCTTCGACAACAATATATTGTATTGCTGCATAAAGATTATACTGTTTATAGAGATGTTGTGTTTCTTTTATCGCCTCTTGCATATTAGAAAACTGTCCTGTTGCAAATTCGACCCATTTTTCTCTTGCTTTGTCATCAGAAGATGATGGTATTTCGTCATAAACAGCGCTTGGTAAACCTTTTGCACACAAATAGTCATTTTTCACTTCAAGATATTTTTGCGCAGCATCATACTGATCTTGAGTAAGCACACCTTGCAAACATAGCCGCCCAACATAAGACCCAGCAAGCGGATTTTTAGCCTCTTCAATCGTCAAACCAAAGCGTTTAGCACGCATTTCAATTGCCAATTGATTAACAGGATCTTGACGTACTTTCATTTGTGAAATATAAGTATCTTTCTTTTTCATACATCCCCTAATCTGTGGGAGCCCACATGTTTCTCTTTGCTCTATTTTTTAATCAAAATGGCATGCTATCATTAAGAGATGCGCTATAATCTTTAGCACCTGAAGCGATAGCATAATTTTGAGAAGTAACGGAAGAAGAGGTAGACTGCTCTTTCTTTGCATCAAGCAAATACAACTCGCCTTTGAATTGCGGTAAAACAATCTCTGTTGTGTAACGGTCAATACCATTTTTATCTTGCCATTTGCGTGTTTGTAATTTTCCTTCTACGTAAACTTTTGAACCTTTGTTGAGATATTGAAGTGCAATTTTTGCCAAATATGGATTAAAAACCACAATGGAGTGCCATTCCGTTTTCTCTACTTTTTGATGAGTATTTTTATCCGTATAGCTTTCAGAAGTTGCCATACGAAAATTGACTACTTCTGTTCCAGAATTCATTGTTTTGCTTTCGGGATCAGCACCTAAATGCCCGATTAACGTCACTTTGTTTAGCATGTTTTTTCTTACCTTAAACTTGTACTTTAATACATGGAAAATCTTAGCATGATTTGCTTATTTTTTCAATTATTTCAAAATGATATTATTGTTTTTTAACATATAAAATTATGTTTTTTATCTTTTGATAAACATAAAGCCACATCACGCAAATGACATGGCTTTCTTTTTTCTATTTTAAAGCAGGCGCCCCCGCCGCACCACTGCTTTTTTACGCAATTTGATCTAAAATCGTTTCATTTCCATTGATTATGATATTGTCACAAATGCTAGCATTGACCACAAACTTTGGCATTGCCATAAACTTCAGCATACATATCAACGCTAGCATTGCCAAATACATGCGCATTCCCATAAACCTTGCCTCTAACATCTGCTTTTCCATAGACCTTAGCATTATCAAAAATACGAGTGGTGCGTAGAGTTTGTGCTTCACCAAAAACCTCTGCATTGCCATAAACATGACCATCTATCCAAACCTTACCGTGAATTTTTGCATTATCGTAAACACGGGCGTCACCATAGACCCAAGCATCACCAAAGATTTGTGCATTACCGTAAACACGCGCCCTTTGACAAACACGGGCGTTATCTCTAACCCAGCAATCACCATCATGCGAAAGGTGCATACTGCTTTCTATAAATCCACCTAGGTCACCTGCTTTTACGTCTCCAAAATCTCTAATGGCTCTAATACGACGCAATGTGTGTAAACCAGCAACAATTGTCTCACCTGTAAATTCATATTTTTTCATTGGAATTTTTCCTTAACGTAATGGAGTTTTCAATTGACACCCTATAAGGGCGCCGGGCGTTGAAAACACGGCGTTAAGTCCGTCGCTATGCTTTCCCCTAAAAAGAGTATTATATAGCACAGCACACCCGACATAAATCATTATACGCTTTAATAAGCATAAAAGACAATCAGTATTTAAAGGCATGGGAAAGGCTGTTTCGTAACCTATCCGCTTAACGCTAAGTGTTTTCAGCACTTGATACTTTTCTAACAGCATGCCTTTCGAATGTCAACATGCCTTTGCAATTTTTTTCTTTTTTATACTTACCTAATTGAATATAACGCGCTTTTTCTAGCTTGCTGTCTATAATGTCATAAAAATGAAGTCTCTGTAAAAAGTATAAAATCTGAATTTTACTATGATTTTTTAACTGAGCACTGTAGTGTGTAAATAGATATGTTTATTAAACTGCGTGTATATAACATAAGAAACAATATACAAAATAAAAAGGAATACCAAAGAGCAATATCTGAGTACCAAAGTACAGTATCCAATGAAAAAGGAAGTTTGTGTTCCACATACCTAGAAATGACAGGCAAAAAAACCGTTTCTTTATAACTATTTGGAAAAATTAAAACGACAAGCGCTAAAATTATTATATTTAAAAGTCTGTGCATATACTGTTGTAAATCACGTGTTAGTTTCACCCAACCCGTTGTATCATCATCTTTATATTTTGGATTATTTTGCAATTCAAAAGGAATATGAGAATTGCATAAAATTACAAAAATATTTGTTATTATTATCAAACCAAAAGATGCAAATATCAAAATACTTTGGATAAAGTAGGGATTTTTTTTAATTCCTAAAAAATATAAAAATATAAAAGTTATAATGCCAAACAAGGCTCTTATTTGCTTATCTGTAAACATGTTCATTTCCTGCGGCTTTTGATAATTTTTTGATCTCTCTGTTAATCTCGTCTATAAGAGGTTCGTAATTGAGAACGCTTTTCGGAATATTCCCACCGTAAACCCATGCTTTTACTTGCGCTTTGGTGCTAAAATCCGCATTTTCTGGTGTGGTATAATACTGACCGCCATCAAACTTTTCACACTCTCTTGTACCGTCTTCATATTCGTAGAGGTTGTAAAAATACTCCTCTGCTCCATCTCCCCAAGGAACATACCCAACAGCCGTTGCAACCCACTTTTTTTGCATAGGCTGTTTATGATTTGTTAAGAACAGTTGTTTTAAAATTTCCATGTTTTTAGTCCATAATTTTACCAATAGGTTAATTTACCTTAAATTTGACCGTACAGAGCGTTTTGTGTTACTGGTGTGGTTTTCATCATAAAATCTTTAAATCGCTTTGTACGGTACATTTTTGATGATTTAAACGCATATCTAATCACAAAACCATCAGCACTTTTCACTAGTTTGCTGTTTTAAGCCGCTTTTGAATTGCTACTGTTATGTTGCTCTTCACTAGGCTTGCCTATTCTCATGCATGAAATGCGCTTGCCTCCTAAGGCTAGGTTACGCGTATTTTCAACTGCTATAAAAACCTTCTCAGCAACACCATAAAGCCCGCTTTCTAAATCACGACAATACTGCGCCAGATCAGCACATGAGGGGACAAAGGTTGTTGACATACCTTTTGCCTCACCACGGATAAGATTTTTAACAGCTTGCAACAAAGACCAGAGTGAGATGCCGTTAAGAGCAGCGATATAAGCCTTTGCACGCGCCTCTGGATTTGAAACTTTTTGCATTGTCAAACCACCTTCAAGCACATCAAGAGCCTCTGCTATATCTTCAACAGATGCTTTCACGGTAAATAAGTTTTGGACTGTCTGATAGGCTTCTAAAGCTTGTTTCTCTAGGACTGGTGTCAATTCCATGCCACTGATCAAGGTCCATGGACATTCCAGTGTTACATATTTTGCCATCTGTTGTATGGCGTTTTGTAGAGGCGTCACTAAGCTGTGTTGCACCGATAAGATTACGGATTGCCTCTCCGGTACCACCGCGAGTTCTTTGATCTTTTGAAAAGTTTCCATTGTTTCCACCATTGTTGTTCGTGTTTTTTATTTTTTCTAAATCATCAACCGCCTTGCGTATCCAGTTACGCCATGTTGCTTGCCAATCGATTTTGGTTGCATTTGCTCCGGCTTTTGAACGCCAGTAATCTCGAAACTTTGCAATTTCGACTTTCACACGCTCTGAAGGCAAACCCGCTTCGATTGCAAAATCGTAATCGGGTTCGAAATCATTCGGTAATCGACAGCCCCGATTAGCTTTTGACCGCTTAGCTTTTTTCGGAACGCTTGTCTGCTCGTGAATGGGAGATTGGTTATCTGCTATCGTTTCATTTTGCTCTGATGTGGTCTCAACAGCAGCAACCTCGATTGGCTCTTGAACCAAATCAGTGATTTCTAAATCTTCAAAATCAATTTCTTTTTTTGATAAAACGATAGTTTTATTTTTTTTATATATATTATTCTTATTCTGGTTCTTTATAGCTAGA
>NZ_JBHIRA010000021.1:0-22555 GCF_042196825.1 Bartonella sp. AC10YNML
CAAAATCAAGTTGAAAGGAATTCCACCATGCACGCCCAGACCATGCGGGCTTAAAACGCGCGGAAAGCTCTAACCATCTCAACCCCATCTCTATTGCCGCAAGGGAGCCGCGAATATTTTGCCATGCAAGTCCTTGGTCAATCAAATCATAAGAGTTAGAGAAATAAGGGCTTAATTCTTGCAAACCATATTCATCAATGAGAGAGGGTAACCAAGAAGGGGGACGCGTGATTAATTTGGCACGGGAAATATCTTCGAGTACCCTTTTAACTTGAGGATCAACAGCCATTGCGTCAGCAAGACAACGTTCAAACAAGCTTGAATTTGGGGGCAATAACAACGAGAGCATTAATAAGCGTGCCCCCGTAATGATAAGGCAATTTCCCCTAGTGTCACTGCTTCATGAGGCGCGACCAGAATATCCTTGCACGGTTGCGTTATGTTCACATGGTGCACACCCTCAACCATCAGGCGACTGAGTATCCAACTTAAAGACAAATCACGCCCAAGCCTCCATGTGCACGCCCATTCTTCTCTCAAATTCTGCTCTGCTCTTTCCAAAACAAAGGAGCCTTCATCCGGTAACAACCAAAAATCAGCAGAAACATTGATCACCCGCTGCACCGCACTTTTGACCAAGAGAGTATCATTGGTCATTTTTACCTGTTTTTCATCAAGGGCGGCTTGCACCTTGGCAATTAAAGCTTCATCTGCCACCCCTGATGGACTATCACTAAAAAGAGCCACATGAATAAGCGGGCTTTTTCCCTCACGATAAACAAAAGCATCTTTGACATGGATATCACTGGAGAGCGCAAAATATTGATAACGTGGCGCTGTGCCCCCTGTGGAATGTCCTTGTCTATTTAAGCGAATGCGGCGGCGAAACCGCTCATCATCTTCATCCAAAAGGCGCGTGACCCCATGAAAATCCCCCAAATGGTCTAAACTTGTCCCACGCGCAAATTCTAGTAAATTGTCTCGCGCTACTTCATTGATCCGTTGGCGCAACAGCAACTCTTCATAAGCAGCCGCTTGTAATTGAATGACCACGGGGTCATAGGCGGTCTTTTCCACATTATAAGGAATATGATGGGCTGCAAAAACATCCATCAAACGCGCAATCTTTTGCTCTAAAATTGCTTCAACAGAAAGCTCTTCAATAATTTGTGGCAAAGGAATCTGTGAAAAGGGTAAATGTTCAAGCTCTGCCATAAGAGACCTCTAAAGGAAATTGCATCTCTTGCCCATGGGACCAATCCCCCAAATGGCCATCGGGATAAAAAACTCCCCTTAAAACAAAGTGGAATGTTCCCTCACGCGTTGCTTTGGTCAGATCAATCCTTTGCAATGAGAACCCAGGCTCTCCACATTCTGGATCATCAAGCGCGCAGGCAATAGCTTGATAAAGACGTAAGATTGTTGCAGGATCAGCATTGGCGTCTTGGAATTCTCTGACATCACACCCATAATGGCGACGCAAAACCCGTGTTCCTACCCTTGTCATTAAACATTTATGGAGTGATTGTTGGCAATGCGCAAAGCCATACAAGAGAGAGCCATCCTTTTCGCTCATCCCGCACCGCATGCTTTAAGCCCCTTTGCTTGTCTTTGTGGTAGAAACCGTTGGGGTCGCCGCAACAACAGGGGCTGGTTTTTCAGCAATCTGACCAAGCAGCAAAGGGTATTTTGCTGCCTCTTCACTTAAACAAATTTCCTCACCCTTGCCCGGTGAACGTTGACCAGCAACAAAATCGGCATTGGTTAAAATAACATAAGTGTTCTCACGCATCATAAAACTCCTTTAAAGAGGGGAAGAGGTTGTGGAGGGACCCATTTTGACCCCGCCGTGTTTATGGCTTGCGCCAACAGATTTTTGATTATGCTGTAAATCTTTTGCTTCAATCTGCACACTGCCCGTTAATTCAACACGGGTTGCTTGATGAGAAAGCACCAAACCTTGTGCACTCAAATGAATTTGGTTTTCCCCATGGGAAAGAATAAGTTCATCTTTTGTCATCCGCAAAGCGCCACCGGCATAACAGAGCGCCAACTCTTCGGCGTGACGGGCTGGATTAGGCATATCCTCACTATAGCTATCGCGTACAACCAGAGAGGCAGAGCCAATCTCACCATGGGGGTTCAACAACCGCACCGGATCACCAACATGGAGCGGCATATTGCTGGAAACAGCCCCCGCCGCTTCTTGCGCTTGTAGCCAAGGCGATAAAACCGCTTGTCCATTGGCACTCTCAGAGAAAAGTTTCACCCGAACCCTATGGCCATCAACTTGCACAACCCGCCCAATCATGTGTTGGTTGGCAAGACAGCGTTCAAGGGCATCAAGACGCTTCATGATTTGTCGAAAGGTATCACTTAAGAGATATGCGTCATTCATGCCCCCACCTCATTGTCCCATGAAATCAAACCACTTTTGAGTTTTCCCTCATCACAAAAAATATCTTTTCCCAAATGATACAAATCTTGGTGCCATTCCACCACACTAATCGACACACCACGCTGCTTAATCGCCGCAGAGATAATCGGTTCAATCTGGACATCACGCGGGGCACTCAAATGCGTTAGCCCCCACAATTGCCCGCTATGGCATAAAACCGCAATAGCTTCTGCCAGAAGCCAACTTTGGATATCACGCTCTTTACCCGTGGTAATAATAAAAGCCCCTAAATGAAGATCAGTACTCTGCTGTCCAGAAGCCACAGAACTCAAGCGGCTTTCTAACACCGCAACCCGTATTGCTGGAGCCACAAGCATTTGTGTTTCCAATTCTTCTAAATTAAAACGCCCAAATTGACAGCCGCAATCACGCACATCCGGCAAAGCGCCTTTAAGGCTCCATATCACCGCTTCACGAAACTGATTAATGCGCCCTGCTTGCTTGACCGTTTGACTCATGAAAAGACCCTTCCCAGCCAATCTTCTGCCGCTTTGACAATTTCCACTTTATTGCGTTCTGAAAGCCCCAAATAAGGACGGGCGGGCATGGTTACCTGATGCACACAAACAAAGCGGTGTGCTTTGCTGCTTTTCAGAAAAAAGCGCAGTGTCTTGCCATTTTTCGGGTGAATAACCCCACCCAATTGATGAATCCGTGCATAAACCAACCCACTCCCCACAATCACCTTTTCTGGTGAAGCTTTCATATCAATGGAGCGTGAAAGCGCCCCACTGGCAAAAAGAATGGAGGTGCGAGCATAATTGTTTTTCCACTTCTCTCCTTGGGCAGAGGTTTTTTCACTTTGAATCCGCCGCCTTGTGCTCTCTTGAATGAGACGTCCAACCCCTTGTGCCAAAGTCCCCATCGAACTATCAGCCCCCTTTTGCAAAAAGGATAAAGCCGCTTCAAGCCCTGTCTCTTTAATCTCAATATGGGTTGCAACAGACATATTACCTTCCCATCAAACGCGGCTTAGCATGGAAAAAAGCCCCATCCTTAACAGGACCATCTTCGCTCATAATTTTAGGTTCATCCACACCCAAACCCGCTTTGCCTTCCGCAATGCGTTTCAGTAAATCAACCGCCTGTTTGTAACGATCTTCAATGGTGGTGGTCAGTGCCGTATGGCGTATGGCTAAATTATAAACAGCAATATTGACACAGATCATACCCAGAGCCGCTGGCTGTCCAACAATGGGGACACAGTAGCGATGAGACAGATGCACATCAATCTCACCACTTGCCTGTTCAAGCGCAAGATCAATGGCTTTTCTTAAAAGAACTGGATCAGAATGCTCATCCATCCCACATAAGTCGGTCAAGAAATCAACGCCCCAGAGCTCTTCAATCAATCTTTTGCTTGCATAAGCCATGTTTAAAAGTTTCCCTTAGACAACTTCTTGCAACAAAACACCGGCATCTTTTGCGGCGACCAATTCACAAACGCGTTCACCAACACGCACCCGTTTACCGCCCGACAAGCCGATATCTGGATCTTGGATCACTCCAGACAAACGCTCGCCTAACTGAGCACTAAAGCCCCAACTGATCACCGAACCATCTGCCTGTTGTTTGGTAGGATCAATATAAAGCAGAGCAATCTTATTGCCCCAAACGCGTGCCAATTGTGCCGCGCGTCCTTTGCGGGCCAAATTCACTTGCGATTCACCAATGAGTAACCGATCGGGGTGTATTTCCATCAGATCAGCAAATTGCGCCTTGGTAACAAAACCATCAGCAGTGCCACCCCCTTTAACGGCTTTAATGATTTTGGGATGACGTTTGAGTTTTGACCAAACAACTTTGCCCATAACAATGGTGTTGGGTGTATAGACGAGACTTTTATCCATCGCCTCATCTAAAACAGCATAAGGGTCAGATTTCTCATAATCGCTAAATTTATTTTCACCCTTAAGCGTAATCACCCGCTCTGGTGCGTAATTTTCACTTCTTTGCACAAGCGCTGCCACACGCACTTCACGCCCCAACTCCAGCAAATTGGCAAGACCTTCTACTGCTGTCTTTTCGGGGTTATAACGAGAGCGCTTTTCTGCTCGTGCGCGTGCCGCTGCTTCAATATCTGAATTGGGGATGAGATCATCAAGTCCGTAATCTTTGACACTAGCTTCCCGTTCAAAGGCAGAAAATTCCACCACATTCGGGCGTCCTTTCCGCCCTATCTCAAGCTCAGGCACCGTAAAATTTTCCGCTAAGGGAAATTCACTATATTTAAACACTTCACTTAAAACAGAAACACGGGGCAAAACTCTATCGCCAATAAGAGAGCCAGCTGGATTGCGATAACCAATAGCAATAGCGGTGAGTGTTGGATCAATGGGAAAAGGTCTGTTCATCATAAGCCTCGATTAATTAATTTTAAAAGAAATAACATCACCAGCAGAACCATCACTCATGGCAATACCAATCGTGCGATCTGCAGCTTCCGCTTTAATGGCGTGTCCTTTGGGGTCAGAGGTCAAAAAATCACCAAAAGAAACATTGCCCCCACAAACCACTTCGCCCCAACCACATTGGCCAACATCAATCATCTCACCAGCCTTTGCGCTCAATGCCCCAGCAGTCCCTAATAATTTATCACCCTTACCAGAAGCCGTTGCCACCATTCCCTCAGTGCGCGCTGCAACAATGCAATAAGGTGAAATCACATCTATGGCGCGAA
The DNA here is from genome assembly GCF_042196825.1 of Bartonella sp. AC10YNML. Lineage (NCBI taxonomy): Bacteria > Pseudomonadati > Pseudomonadota > Alphaproteobacteria > Hyphomicrobiales > Bartonellaceae > Bartonella > Bartonella sp. AC10YNML. The sequence goes on from NZ_JBHIRA010000021.1 coordinate 5,139, forward strand.
AAGATTTAATTAAAATCATCGTACTCATGATTGGCGCTCCTTTTGTTCGCAAATATAATCAACTGCTTGGCTAATGGTGATATCCCACCCTTTTTGCTTCTGCTCTTCCTTATAATGGCGTGCCGCAACAGCAATCTCTTCTGGCGCAAGCTTTGGTTCTTGCTTGAGACAAGAGGTCTCCAAAGGACTCCTAGCGGCAAGCGCCGGCAACTTCTCGACCAAACTTTTAAAATGTTCCACACCCCCTTCAAAGCTACAGAGTGCACGATATTCCTCGCGGGCAGCCGGCAAGATTTTGCCCTCTTCAATGGCCTTGTCTAAAAGGCTCTCAATAGCCTTATTTTTCTGCTCTTCTTGCAAAAGCGCTAAATCTTCTTGCACCTTTGTCAATTGAGCACAAAGTTCCACGCGTTCTTTTTCGCGCGCTTTAAGCGTTGCTAAAATCTCATCCGCTTTAGCATCTTCTGCCAGCTCCAGAGCACTGGCAATGGCTGTCAAATCCATCATTTTCTCCGTCAAAGTTATAGGGGAAGGCTGTTCACGGCTTAAAGCCGTCATGACAAGGGCTGGACGGTTCACCAAACCAGCACCGGCTAAATTTAAAATTTCACCTTTCTTCGAATGGCGAAACTCCGGCGAAAGATAGCGATATTCTCGGGCAATAATTTTTTTGGTAGCCATATCGGTCCATTTAACCCGCCCCCAAATTGCACCATCCCGCTCTGCTAACTCTTCAATCCAGCCACTTGCCGGCGCTTCCAAGCCATTTCTCGCTCGGTGATGTTGCCCATGCTCATAATCAATCACAAGCGGTCCTTTATTGGCTGCAAAAGCTTTTAAAATAGTTTGCGGGTTATAATGCCATTGTCGTCCATCACGAGCCTTCACATGCGGCGCTTTGGGCAAAAGCTCGACCCACTCAGGCGCTTGGCTAACGGTAACGTCTTGGCAAAGATCTATTAACGCGGCATGAAATGTCTCGTCATGACATATCTCAGCATGCCCATCTTCGCCATTTTCGTGAAATTCTTGCTCCATAAACATTGCCTATTGCTTTACAATTGTCATTGGCAATACAATGCATGAAACTTACTCCCACTATAAGTCTGACACTGTCAGTCAAAAGAGCATTTCTCAAAAAAGCACTCTTTTCCCTATTATTCTTCTTGTGAGAGCCCCCCGTGTCAAACCATCCCATAAAATCGTTTTCAAAGGCACTTCAAAGGCGATAGAGCGCCGTTGTGAAGTTAGAGGTACAATTTATCGTCTTATACAAAAAAGCCTCTCTCAAGCTGTTTTTTTAAAGATTGCTTTTAAACTTTTAAACTGTTACATTATCCGCGAGGCGTGAGCCAGTTATACCAGGACGGTTTTACCGGATCTGCGAGGAGTTGACCGCCCTCCACGCCTTCTCATTTTCCTCGCCTCTTTTCCATTAAGAACAAAAGACTTTCTTCCTGTTGTTTTCTTTACAACAACCTCTCGCCCTTTTTTTCAGCCGCATCCAATAAGCGTCCAATTTCTCTAGAGCTCTTTTTATGCATGGAGGTCAACCACCATTCTTGTTTGCTTGCCACGAATTTAACTGCTAAGCGCCACCATACCCCATCATTTTCACCCAAAAACACAACGCTCGGTACACCTTTTCGCCTGATAATGCCATGGGGTTTTATGAATGTTTGAATGGCGCCACGAAAATCATCCAAGCGAAGATCACGCGCTTGATGCTCTAACAAAATATGTTTCACACTGTCTGAAGATAAGCGAATAAGAGAACCGTCCGCTGCAAAAACATCACCCACCTTATTTATCATCGGAGCAATGGGAATAAACCCGCGAGGCATACGTCCTTCAAACATGGCTTCCAAAAGTGGTGAACCCACAATATCTTCAATGGCAATGCGTTTTCGATTGTCCCCCATCACAGAGACTTTATCACTCAAAAAATTGCTTAAGTTTTGCGCGCGATGTTTCCCAGGATTAGAATGCCAACCAGGATCAATCCCCTTTGGTATCTTCTCAATTTTTCCCGTTCGCTTATTGTGCCAAACCTTCTGCTCCACTTGAAGTGGCGGCGAATCCTCTTCATAGCCTAAATCTTCTGCTTCATAACGGCTTACCTGTCGCACACTACATTTACACCGCCAGCCATTGGGTGGATAAAGCCAATCCCAAACCGGATCATCAACAGGTGCCGTAAACCCCACCCAACTTTCATGTTCTAAACGCTTATGTTCTGAACTCGACAAAGCATAGGTGAGATAGGGCAAAAATTCTTTATTATTTTGTGTGCGCTCCCACTCGCCTGCTGCATGCGCACTCATGGTATTAGCCCAATAGACCGTCTCTAAGCGTCGCGGGCTGCCCAATTGCACCACGCTCTTTTCACCAGTTTTGGGGTCAATGCTGGTCTTTTTACCCCACCAACCCTTTTCTTGTAAAATCGGCATCAGATTTTTTTGAAATTCTTGAAAAGGAACTTGATGTTTTATAGCCTCTCCAACCGCTTGTTTAAAATCTTCTAAAATGTCATAGCCTAGCGATTTTGCCACCGTAAAGGAAAAGGCATGTTCTTCTGGTGCTATATCACGCCAATCAAAACTTGGAACAAGTGCCTTGGCTTCAAAATAACGGGTGACCTCTTTAGGGGCGGTTTTAAAAAGTTCCTCATCCATGATACCCAAGCCCACGTGCAATCATTTGCACCTTTGCCAAGCGCGCTGCTAATGCATGATGATCCATCTCACCCAATAATTCATCTAAGCCTTTAAGGATATCCTCATAACTTTTTGCTTCTCTCACAAGCTTTTTAAAAGGCTCTAAAAGGGGTTCTAAGTCCTCTTCCCAGTCGCTTAAAGCTTCTTGTGAAAGCCGGTCCAATTCGTCGTGATGTTTCCCACCCTGCTCTTTTCCACCCTTGTCCTCTCTTGTCACAGAAACATCAAAAACACCTCCACAATCAGCACAAACATGAGCCTTTTGTCTTGCCTCACCATCCTCTTGTCCCCTCTCATCATCAAACGAATTATCAGGAGCCTTTAAAACATCCTCTTCTTTTTTTGGTTGCGAAAAGCCAATCTTATTGCGCACTTCTTGCGCCCCAACACGCAAACCCAAGGGCACAAGTTTTTCCAAAGCGTCACTGATGGCTTTAATATCTTCATTTTCAGAAATCGGCCAATAGACAAGGGGAGTGCGCTCTTGGCGCCCAAAATTAATCTCAACAAAGGGCACAATCAAATCACGATTAGCTGTCAAGGCTAATTGGCGTGCATCAGCTCTTGCAATATCATGGCGTACATTTTCATGAATGCGCGCTTGCGAAAAAGACGAACCTTCATCCGTCGTCATCGTTTGCCCCAATACCCCTTTAGAAATCTGCCGATCTAAATATTCCGCTTTGACACCAAAAACCGCATTGCCACTGCCCCCTGCCGCTTCAATAAATTCAATCTCCATCTCTTTGGGAATAATCGCTGCCGCATCACTGGATAAATCACGCACCGCTTGAATGAGAACCCGCCGTTCCTCATGAGAAGAGCTCGCACCATATTTACCCACACGCAAAGGCATGCCATAAACTTCTAAGAAAGCCATCCAATCTTTCAGTGTATAAGACTTGAAGAGAAATGCCCAAGCTGCAAGCCGCGCAAGCCCAGAACGAATAGGCAAACCGCTTTTCAACTTGGGTCTGTGAATAGAAAATTTATAAGCAGGCAATTCACTTCCATTAAAAGACCCCTCTTCTTTTAAACGCAAATGAAAACCATCCCGCCGATCCAATTGAAAAAACCGCTGGTCACGCCATTTCCAAGCAACCGGCCACCATTCCTTGGCACTCTTGTCCCACAAAGTTTCAACAACCGCATAGCCTTTTCCCAAAGCATCTAACAAATCCGTCACATAATCATCAACAAAGGTAGGTGCACTGATCACTTCCCGCACCGCATCTGCTATCTTTTTGTCCTGTGCACTGCTGCTTGCTGCAATCACACTAGGTTCCACCCCTGTAAGGGCATTTTTACGCATGCCAAGCACAGCACGATAATGCAAATCACGCTCTTCCATATCATCGGCAAGTTGGAAAAACTGCTCTGGATGCCCCTGTGCTGCCTGTTGCAAAATATCAGCAAGTTGCGCAGGGGTGAGACCACTGACAATGGTTTGTGACCATACATCACGAACACCGCCAACGGTAGGGCTTGCAACTTCTCGCTCCAACCCTTTGATATTAAGCGCCCTGACCCACTGATCTAAAAGTTTTACCATCTCATTATCCCATCAATAAATCTTTGATCGCATTGTTGAAAAAAAAAGCGTTGAAAAGAGCGAGCTTTCATCAAAATGATAAGCCTCTCTTACAGGTGTATAATCATAAATTTCAGGAGTTTGGCGGCTGGCAAAATAAGCCAAAGCGCAAGCAATCGCGCTATCACCATGGCGCATAAAACCGTCACTGCCTTTAAAACGGTGATTGTCTGGAATTTTCACAATGCCATTGACATAAGCAAGCGCTTGATGATCGGCAACAATGTCACTATCGCGCGGCAAAACAATCGTCCCATCCCCAAAAGCTTCTAAATAAGCCGGCATTTCCTTGCCATACCAACTTTGTGACAAGGGAACTTCCTTCACAAGAGCTCCATAACGTTGCGCCGCTTTTTCGGCTAAATAAGCCCCATTGCCCCGCGCATCTAACGCGCCGCCCATCAAACGCGGCAAACCATTCACCCCATAAAATAAAATCTCTCTTTGTTGATCAAACGGCGTATTGCGCAATTCCACCATAAACCGTACACGGCGCACCAAATCTTGTCCCACCTCCATCACCACAATGGAGGTGGCATCACCACTGCGGGCAAAATCAACGCCAAAAACATGTTGGCGCCGCCGGTCAAGCCCAGCATGAAGAGGTTTTATATGCTTCTCACACCAAGCAAAAGCAGCAACACTTCGTTGATGTTCCGATTGATTTTTAAAATCATCCACACAAGCAAAACGCAACACCGCAATACCCGGAACACAACAATTTTCAATCTGCAAACGTGTTAAAGCCGCCCCTTCTTGATCGGCTGGTATGGCATCTAATTCTTGGCGCATAGCAGCCAAACGCACCCCATAAGAGGCACGAATTTGCTCTTCCCATTGTTGCTCAGATGCTAAACTCCACACCTCCCCCTTCATGGCACAAACCCGTTTAAACAAGCCATTTTTAACAGCAACACCAAAGGGGTAATAATGCACCGAAAAAGGCACTTTGCCTGCTCGTGCTTCACGGATCAATTCATTGAAAGGATTGAGCACACCATTATGGGTGGAGATCACACGGATTTTTCCTCCCCAAATGAGCAAAGCATTGACAGCATCCAAAACAGCGCGCACATCTTGATGAAACGCCGCCTCATCAATCACTACAATGCCCTGTAACCCCCGAATGTTTTCAGGGCGGCTAGAAAGCGCCTCAACCCGAAATCCCGAAGCAAAACGCACCCGATAAGCAGAGATATATTTCGTTGAACCATCCGCCCTTTGATCAGAGAATAAAAATTCCTCCACATCCCCACTGTGGCTTGTAATGGCTCTGGCAAAATTGCTCACATAGCCAATAAATTCACGCCCCTTGTCTCTGGTGTCACCAATATAAAAAACATTATCGCCCCCTGCCTTAACGGTTGCCGCCGCAATAAGAGTATCATCCAAAGCTTCAGCAAAAGTAATACCGGTGCGCCGCCCCTTTTCCACCAATTTTAACGGTGATTTATCCTCAATCCATGCCCGTTGATGCGCCATCAAAACGCCTTCCGCTAAGGGATCACTCTCTTTGGGAAAAGCACTTTTCCGCCAAATATCAAAACCACCTTGATGATCAAAGACATGACTTTTTGAAAAGGGCTGTTCAGCCATGTTTTACCCCCAACACCTGCGCACGTATAGCCCGCGCTGTTTCTTCTGAGAGCCCCGCCGCTGCTGCTGCCACATCAACCGCTTTACTTGCTTTAGTGGTAAAATCCTTCTCTAATCTTTACCGTCTGGTGGTCGACAAATGTTCAGCCGCCAAAACCCCTTTGAGCGCATTGGCTAATTCTTGTGTCGCTTTTGGCGAAAGGTTTTTCCCACTGCTCAACGTTGAAAAAATCAACTCCTTAATCGCTGCCGCCGTCAAAAGAGTGATATTATCAGAAGCTTTGGCATCAAAACGCTTGGAAAGGCTTGCGGCAATTTCTCTTGTCTGTTCTAGGCGCCGTGACATCACGGCTAGCCGCAAAGAATAACGATTAAAACTCGAAAAGGAGGGTATAGAAAAGCTTAAACCCGTTTCCTTTCGTAAAGCCTTCAAAGCTGTTTTAAATTCATCATAAATGGCTTTTTGCGTCTTTTCACGCCCGTTTAAAGCCTCAGCCGCCTCTGCAATGATTTGATCACAAGCTTGCGGCAATAAATCAATCGCCGTTAAACGTCCACGCCCGACCTTGCGCATCCTTCACCTCATATTTTATTGATGAACGTTTAGGCCGCTTAATCCCCTCAATGGAAAAGCTTCGGTCTAAATGACGTGCTCCCCGTTCTGTTAATGCCGCAAGAAAAACCGAACCCACACATTTTAACGTAACAGCACCTTGATCTTCCATCCATGCCAGTTCATTATGCACAAAGTCGCGATCGCGCCTGATGCCATAACTGTATAAAAGCCGCTCAATCATCGCACTCGATAAAGTTTCACTGCGCTCACAAGCAAGCCCTTTTAAAATAATCAACCGCGCTTCTTCACGGATGATTTTATCCATATCTGCTTTCATTTCTTGGCATTCTCCAACAAAAACTCTTGCAAGCGCTCACCAATGGCTGCCACCGGTTGTAATTGTGCAGAAAGCGTATTGAGGCGACCATTCAATTTCTCCATATTTACTTCCAATCTTTGCAGCGCATCACGATCAGGCAAAAAATCCATCTCTGTTTCTAACTTTTGCACACGCTCTTTAAGCGCCGTGATATCTTTCAGCATTTCCCGCGCACCGGAAGAAAAATAGGCTCTCAAAACCCCACAAATCGCAATAACCGATAACAATAAAGACAACCAGCCATTGGCAACACTGATATCCAAGTTCACTTAAAAGTCCCCTCTCTTGTGCCTAAAATCGCCCTCTCCGCAGCTTTTCTGCGCTGTTCACAAATCAATAAAGCAGCACGATCACGCCCCCAATAGTGCACCACTTCGCGCGCATTCAAAGCACGCTCTGGCAATAAAGCTGGGCGGGAACACGCCATGCGAACAACAGGCGGCAATTCAACCGATAAAAAATGATAAGAAAGGCTACCCACCGGCTTGTGTGTTGAGCAAGCGCACACGCTCAAGCCCAATGCCACCGCCAGTAACCGGCAACTTCCCATTGACTTCCTCCATTTTGATAAGCTTTTGTTCTAAAGCAGAAATCACCCCTTGCGCTCGATGCTCAGATTCCAACGCTGCTTGTCTTTGTCGCTCTTGTACAAGCAGTGCACGCGCTGAAGCCTTGGCAATCTCCAACTGCCAATACAAATCACGCGCCTTTTCCGCTTTTAAAATTTGCGCTTTCATAAAGCCAAAAGCCGCCAACATCACACTGACAAAAAAAAGCAGACCAAAAGACAGTTTTGAAACAGGGCTAAACATTGCTTTTATCTCCCCACCCCGTTATCTCCACCCCATCATAGGAGCGGCTATGCCGCTTATGGGAATGTTTCCTATTAGAAAAATCCATAGAACCAAAGCCACGATGCACCCCCAGATTGCCAACAATAATCGCCACCATCGAAGGAATAGAAATGCTCGCCATATCAACAATATGCGGAGCCCCCCACAAACCACCAGAAACGAGCAAAAAAATAACCCCCCAAGCAAACCAAAAAGACCACCATAAATAGAGCCTAGAACCACGATAAGAGGGCTTCATGCTTTCACCTCGCCTCCAAGCCCCAAAAGCTTTTTGGCGCGGTTCAAATAAATCAAACGTTGCACAAGTCCATTCTTGCCCCCATTGATCGCCTTGGTAATCCTGAGATAATCATCTTGATCAGCCAGCCTATTCAAGCCTTTCATTTGCCAAAACCAAACAGCAGACCAAAGCGCTGCTGGAAACTTTTCCAACTCTTCTGGAAAATCTTCACAATCAACCGCTTGTTTATCAACTGAGCACCAAAACCTCGTAAAACGGCGATAATTATTGCGCCCCGTCAACTGGATCAAACCACGCCCCTTAAAGCGCACCCCATCACCAGGGTTGATATTGCCTAAATCACGCCGCCCCTCATAAGCACGCCCAGAGGCATATTCACAAACGGTAAAAAAGCCATCACTCTCATGCGCACATTGGCTTAAAAAATGCGCAATACGCAACGGTGTTGTGAGTGCCCCATAGGATAAAGCTTCAGGCAACACGCGTGCCATTTCAACAATAATAAAATCTTGACGCGCATGATGCGCCAGTTTAGGCGCAAGGCGGTGAAGAAAAGAAGCATCTATTGAAATCATAACAAACCACTCAATGCATAAAAATCCATGCGCAGTTTATCGGATCTCCACCCCCAATATAAGCCTGACACTGTCAGTCAAAACTCTCAATACTCATAAAACTCTGGAAATAACGAACCTTGTGGTTCTTGCAAAGATATTTTCTTCTTCAAGCGATAGGCTGTACGCACATGCATACCAGAAACAGCAGCGGCAGCATCCACCGACCAGCCTTTTTGCAACGCTTGCACCATTTTTTGCCGCCGTTCAGCATCTCTGCCAAGGGGGATAAGAAGGCGCACTCCCGAACCATTAAAACAAAAATAGTTGATCAATTGCTGCGCTTCTTCAAACCCAACAATCTCAATCAACCAATCCGCACTCTCAAGACGCCCAGGTATATAAACTTCTCGTCCACCAAAAGCCCGCATCATATTCCATGCTGCTTCACTGCCCGCAACATCAGCTATTTCTCGCAATAAGGCAGGAAAATCGCTATAGACTTCCTCTTGCATACATGCTTACCCCTCGCTTTTTACACTTTTACGGATTTTCCGCCCCCAAACATTCATCACTTCTCTAAAATCGCTCCCATTCATCTCGCCCAAAGCTTTACCACTTAACGCCATAACACTTTGATGAAAAGCACCAAGCTCAAACACAGCATCCGGATTTAAACACTTCCATTGGGCACACAAAATGGAAATGCTTGGTTTCTTCCTCCATGAATCTTCGCGGTTTTTCCCTCTCCAGTCAACCCCACCCTCACGCTGCAACCAACCTTTCAACGCCTCAATGGCTCTGCATGCATCATCGCTATCGCGTAAAAAGCGAATATGATCAACGCCTGTCTGTCTTTTCACAAAGGCAAGCAACGCCTTATCTGAACGATCACGGATAATGCCAAGATTCCACCCAGCAATCCAGAGCGCCTGGAGCTTCTTGGCATATTTTCCCTCTAAACGCTTGCCATTGACCTCACCCCCATATGCTCGCATTTCTTGCATCACAAAGCGCTGTTCTGAAAAATTCAAATCTTTTGCCGATTGCTTGCCTGTCAATCGAAAAAGCAGTGCGCGATAGGTCTCATCATCAAGACCTAACGCGCGTTTGCCCATATGAATAGCCGCTAAAGACATGGTATCCCCTTATTATCTCCCTTTTATGTCTTGGCTAAATCAAGCGTCACAGCCCGCCAAGGGCTTTCCAATGTATCGCGCTCATAAAAACGCACATATTCCTTAGATGTCGTCACACGAATAGCTTCACGAATGGCACGCATCGCCTCTTTCCAGCGTGGATCATCAATATCCAAACGCAGCAACATAAAGATTTCCCCCCGATTCACCTTACCTTCTTTATCCGTATTAAAAGCACGTGTAATAATCGCACGGATTTCAGGGCGTGCATCCGCAGACCACTCATTCAAACACTCATCAAGAAGGCTTTTAGCAATTTGCAATTGCGGTCCAAAATCAACACTTTCCTGAACTTGCACCTTAATGCGTTGCAAACCATCAAAGCTTGTATACGTGCAATTGCCCTTTTTGCCACGCCGCTCCACACCATATTCTTGCGCAAGCAAGCTATCAAAACCACTCAAATCCGCAATCGTATGGCTGTTAAAACGTGCAATCCTTGCCGATAATTCTTTCGCAAAACCCATAATTTTGCGCACCGTTTCATCCTCAAGCAAATCCGCAGGGCGGATTAGGCTTACTGGCACCAAAGCCCCTTTCGCATCCTTCATATAACGCGTACCTTCAAGTTCAATTTGTGGATTCATCACCAACTTCCTCCTGTGTTTTTTGAAACCGACGAAACGGTAAAATAGAACCCGATAAAGGGTCATATCCCGCTTTCAATTGCCAACGACACCGCATAAGCTCATGACCTAAAATATGATTATAGCCCGCGAGACGACGCAAATAATCATTCAATTCTCGAACATCTTTCGCACTCAGAAAAATGCCCTCCATTTCATGCTTGAGTAAAGCAGAACGCAAAGCAACCAAGCAATCTCTCACCATATAAGGGTTCCGTTCCATCATTTTCCGCCTCCAAAATCCATATGAATAACCGTTCCTTTCTCACCCTCATCACTCTTGGCATGAAGCGCTTGGCTACAACGTAAAGCTTCCACAACTTGGCCTTCCAAAACCGCATCAGCCTCCCCCAAACGGTGAACACTCAACTCCAATTCAAGCAATAACGCCAAATCAACACACAATTTAAGCTTTTCTCCAATATCAAAACCGCATTGATAATCGTCATAAAGACCAACAAGCGTATCGGATAATTCTTTGTCGCATAAAGGGATCATGCCAATTCCTCCACGTCACGGTTTTTCCATGCCGCTTTGACATGTTTAAGGGTCACCTCACACCCATCTCCAAGCGCTGCCATGCGTGCCAACATCATGGTTTTGTCAATTTGCCGCAAAGCTCCTGCTTTCAAACCAATTCCCGTCAAAAACTTTATCGCACCAACATCTTCAATCCCCCAATCATGAATGCGCGCTGCAATATCCTCACTATAGGGCTTGCGACGCTTCAAATGCATCGCCAATCGGCTTTTAATTTGCGCATAAGAGGAACCATTTTGACGATGAACCAACCGTCCAGAGATTTCATCATTGCCAACCAAAGCCAACCCCGTACCATTGATATCAACAAAGTGGCGCAACTGATTAATCGCTTCATCCGTTAAATTTTGCGCCTCATCAACGATCAACAACGTGCCACTGCCCACGCGCTCTAACTTTTTGCCAATAGCACGCGTTAAGCGGGTGGGATTATATTCCACCACCTCCAATTCTGCTGCCATATCATTCAAAATACCATGAACACTACGCGTATGCGGGCTTGCTGTCACCAGATAAACATGCGGGCGGGTCGCGCGGTAATGGCGGCAGGTTTCGGTCTTACCACTGCCCGCATCAAGCGTAATCATCACCATATCCCCCGTACTTTGCGCCAGTGTTAAAGTATCAATGATCTCACTAGCAATTCGATTCCTCTGAAAAGCCGGCTTTTCAGGAATGCGCTCCAAAAACCCCGCTGTTTCCTTTAAAACCTCAACCCATTGTTGAACCTTCGCATTTTGCTTCCCCAACTGTCCCGCATAACTGCCCGCATACCATTGCGAAAACGTCCCATCCGGCATGCCTATGCGCCGCGCCACTTCCGCCTTAGACCAATCATTCATTTGCCCCAAAGCTCTCACTGAATCCACAAGCTCATTCCATAAAGCAATGTCATCACTGTTGCGGTTTTGTGCTGTTCCATTGGGCTGGATTTTAGGTCGCGCCCAAGGATTTTTATCGACCGTTGCATTTATCGCGTTTTTCATGTATATTCCCCTCTGTATTGATTTTAGACTATTGATAAGGGGAAAGGCTCCAACCTGCCCCTTATCTTTTGTCTTTACAATGAACATTTAAAGCCGTACGCGATACTAAAACGGCTCCCTTACAAATTCCCCTCTCTTTCTCACACATCAGGGAACTTGCTAACTCCACGTATCTCACCCGATCAGGCAAAGATACCTAGAAACTTCATGTATTGATTAGACTTTGAAATGGATAAGATTCCTCCCCCCCTTTCTTTGTTAACGCTTCAAGCCGTACGCGATACAAAATCGGCTTCCTTTTGAGAATTCTTATAAATCCCCCCTCTCTTTTCCTATTTCCTTATTTTATTGCTTGGGAAACTTTATCACTTCACGCTCTTCATCAGACGCCGAAAGCTTTCTCAAAGCTTTATGTAAGTGTTGACTAAATTCTTGGGCGTCCAAAGCCTCATCATCGTCTGCTTTCAAAGCTAAATTCCCCACGTTGTTTGGCATCAAGCGGCTCACCTTTGGCTTTATCGGAAGCTTCGATTTGAACGCTTCATCCTTTTTCTCAAGGCGACCATAAACATCAGCCAAGTGATCAGGTGCAAGCTTTGCCGCTAGCTGTTTTTCTGCTTTAACAGCCTTCACATATTCTTTACGCAAACGCCCATTCAAGCGCGCCGCATGCTGGTCATAAAAACCTACATCACAAAGGCATGGTGCCAAACAAAGCAACCGATTATTCAAATCATAAACCCGTAAATCTTGATGCAAATTATCCGGATCAAAGCGTACAATCACCTTTTTCCCCGCATGCTCATTCAACGCCCGCGCCCAATAACGATTGCCATAAAAATGGATCTCGCCCGTACCCTTTTGCGCACGCAATGCTTCTGAGGTTAAAAGCCATAAAGCCCGTTGTGCTGCCGTTGCTTGCCGAATAATCGTCCCCTCTGCTTGCAAGCTCTCAGTAAAGGTCTCATCAAAACTGCGCCCCGCACAATTAACCGCCTTACGCCCCGCTTGCGCATTATGCGCCACAATTTGCGCCCCAACATGGGCTTTAAACGCTTCAAATCCTATCGCGCGCTTGCCATAATCTTCAGGCTTGGCATCCGGTTTATTGCCCGTATAAGCCCCCGCACAAAAGGGATGTTTAGAAATCGCTTCTGCCAGATCACGCCATGCCCGCTCAATCGGTTTAGACTGTCCGCTATAAGGGGTGGTCCATTGCAACTGCACACCCAAACTCGTCAAAAGCCCTTGCGGATCATCCGGCTTAATCTTAAAACGAAAGCGGTTTTGCACACCTCCAGAAATCCATTTGCTGGTAAAGGCACGCCCATTATCCAAGGTCATACGCTCCGGTATGCCATAAGCTTCCACCATATCCCCAATCACCAAACGAACGATTTCCCAACTCTCAGCATCCGATAAGCGCCACGATAAAATCTTGCCCGAATAAAGATCTTGAATGGCAATCAGATAAAGCCGCACAGGCTTCTCTGTCCAAGGAACATTCACAAAAACATCCAGCTTATGCCCGTCCATATTCACTGCTTGCAGTGCATGCAGGCTGGAGCGATCACGCCGTTGGGCTGGATAAAGCTTTTTTGCCTTTTCTTCTCCCTCACGCGCTAAAACCACAACAGCCTTAGAAATTTGCGCCTTAAAACGACGCCGCAATGCCCGCTCAGAAGGAATGGGCTCAAAACCCCGCTCCTGCGCAACCGAAACCATGCGCCGATAACACGCCGAAAAAGCAGGTTTAGAAGGGCGCAAATAATCCGAACAAAAAACCTCCCACGCCCCATCATGACAAGGCGCAAATTGCGAAACATTCTCCTCACAATAACAAGGCGCTAAAGCTGCCAACCAATCAGAGCGCTCATACCCCTCCACCATCTGCCGCCAATTAAAAAGCGACATCCGGCTCACACCAAATTGCACCGCACTCAAACTTGCCGCATCATGCACACCCATACCAGAAACAAGCAAATCATCCATAAAGCAAAGTGCCTTCAAACGCTCTTCACAGCGCCTTTTATGCGCCTTTGAAAGCCCCTCATAACGCACCCAAATGCTTGTCTTTTGCTCCCCTTGCGTTTGTTTCACATCAACAGCCCCACCAAACCGCACCAACAATGCCGCCCGCGCCCCCTCCGGCAATAAGGAAATGTGAACTTCTACAATAGGTCGAGAAACCCCTTTAACTTTACGTGTCAAACCACTTTGATGACGCCATGTGGTCGCCAAAATCTTACGCAATCCGCCCTTACTCTTCGGCAACCCTGGCAAAGCTGCTTCAGCCAATTCGGCAATAGTAAACCATTCTTTCATGGTTGCCCCCTTTTAATGCGAACCGGCGTTGCGCGCATGGCTTTCAATCGCGCTGCAATCTCCCGCTGTTCCTGCTGCAACCGCGCAATCTCTGCTAAACGCGCCTCATCCCCTTGCAACAGCAACAATCCATCTTCACTCACAACCTCATCCCAAAGCCAATAGGCTTCTGTTGCCCGCACAAATGCCTTAAACCGCGGCAGGGAAATATCAACCTGCTTACTTTCCGCAACATAAGCATCTAAACTGGCCTTACTTAAACACCCAATCCCTAAATAATGCGCCATGCGCTCTGCAATCTCACTGCGCTCATGCCGGCATTCTCTCAAAGCCCGCGCCATCGCACGCTTAATGCGTGAGCGAAACCGCCCTAAATCAATCTGTGCAACGGGTTCGCGGCAGGGAAAAACCGGCTTTTGGAAAAAATCAAGCTGTTGGGAACCACGCGTCTTCATGCTTGCTCCTCCCCTCGTTCTCTTGCAAGATAATCACAAAACCGCGCCTTTGTCTGCGCATCTGCTCTCTGCCACACCCCTAATAACTGAGCAAAAATCCGTTCCTGTTCATTAATTTGCGGCGGCGTATTAACCCCATTGACCAAATCAACAGCCCGCCGTAAATCCCCATCAACCTGTTGCAAAGCAATCGCCACCCGCCGTTGCGCAACCGGCTCCATCTTGGCTAATTTCAACAATTGCGCTTGATTATCCGCCAATGCCGTCCCCCGCAAAACAGACCGCAACTCCGGCTGTAGATGTTGGGCAATACAGTTAAGACGTTTTACAACATCTTGAGAAAAACCAATGCGGTCCGCCACATGTTTGGCAAAGTGCAAACCTTGCACTTTGCCATTTAAGTCACTATCATTTGGCAAAGGTGCAACTTGCACCTTTGCCACTTTGTCCTTTGTATATTGATTACCATGGTCACCACCACGTTGAATCTCCCCATACTTCTTTTCCCACAATTCGCGGTAAGTCTGCACAAAAAGCGCACGGTCAATCACTGACAATTCATTGCGAAACAGATTTTCAGCCACTTCTAAAAGCGCAGCATTCTCTTTATCCGCCTGCACCACAACAGCATCAATGTCACTATAGCCCAAAAGCTCAGCAGCACGAAGCCGGTGTGCACCAGCAATAAGCGTATAATTGCCCTCTTTAGCATTGGGGGTATGGCGCACCGTAATCGGATTCATCAATCCCTCCCGCGCCATTGATTGTGCAAGTGCCTTGGCATGCTCATCATCCACAGGGCGTATACGCTCCGGTACCACAATCACATCAAGAGCAAGCTTTTGAAACTGTGCCATCACGCCCCCACCTTTCTGATCTCTTTAAAGAACAAATCCATCGCACGCCCCGCCCATCTTCGATAAGCTTTCGCAAAAACGGGTTCTTCCAAACGCCGGTTAATCACTTGCAAAGCAAGAAAGATAGCAGTCTGCTTCCGTACTTGCATCGCAACAATACGCCGCCGCGGCACCTCAAATTGATAATGCAAAATATGAATGGCAATTTGCCGCGCTAATATCGCATCAAATAAGCCATGCGGTGGGTCAATAATATACCGGATTGGTACATGCCGAAATCCACCACTCACTGCTTTTAAAGAACAGGAAAGCATCATTTGTAATCGCTCAGCTTCTGAATAAGGATTAAAGATTTCTCTTTTTGCCTCTGGCATCCATAAATTATAAGCAGCAACCATAACCACCTCCTATAAAAACAATATGACCACCCCCTAATCGCCAGAACCACCCCATCCAAACGGCTGTTCTATGATGCAACTCTATGCAATTTATCTTGCCTATTTCGTATTGATCTTTAGACATTGATAAACCTTTTCATCTTATGGTAATAAATTCATGGCAAATGCGCAAAAACGCAAAGCCGTGTAACGAAGTTCA
The DNA here is from genome assembly GCF_042196825.1 of Bartonella sp. AC10YNML. Classification (NCBI taxonomy): domain Bacteria; kingdom Pseudomonadati; phylum Pseudomonadota; class Alphaproteobacteria; order Hyphomicrobiales; family Bartonellaceae; genus Bartonella; species Bartonella sp. AC10YNML. The sequence continues at coordinate 21,212 of NZ_JBHIRA010000021.1, forward strand.
AGCAGCATTACCGCGCAATGCGGACTGTGTTGCCGAATCTGTATTGGCATGTTTTGCTGCTTTAAAAATGCGACGGCGACTTTTGGGGTAGCGGTCGCTAAAAACCTGCTCGACGGGCAAGCCAATAAAATCGGCAATAGCACGTTCGGCTTTCTCGTTAGACCGTGTCCAGATGTGTTGAACACTGGATGACGAGAGTTGATATGCTTTCGCGAGCTCCGCCAAGGTCATGTTACGGCGGCGTAGCTCAGCTAAAATACTATGGCGATCCCATACTTGTGTGATAGTCATAAACTTCGCTCCTGCTTCAAACGGATGCTCCCACATCCGTTTTTTGTGGGGTTAATTGTAAAATATCTGCCCTCTATATCGGGCGGTAATATGTAGTTAATTCATTTTATATGTTTTGTAAACATAAAAAATGAATTTATGAGGTATTTTTTTGGCACGTCCCGATTCAGAACCAAAAACACCATTGGCAAAACGCCTACGTGACATAAGAAAAATGCTTGGAAATGAAGAACGCGGTGCTTTTGCAAAAACTCTTGATTTAGCGAAAGGTACGCTCGCAAATTATGAGCTCGGTGTAAATGAACCACCAGCATCTATCGTAATTGCCTATCACAAAATTTATGGCGTAGACTTTCATTGGCTTCTCACTGGAGAAGGCGAAATGTTTAGTGACATGGCAAAAGCGAAAGCAGCAGGTTTTAAACCACAAACCATTCCTACTGGACTTATGAAAAAACTCGGTCGCATAGCTTATACAACCTATCGCGATGCTAAAATAAAACTCCCCCCTGAAGATATAGCGGAACTCGCGGCGGAACTTTATGGAAAACTGCAAGAGCTTGTTCAAGATATCAACGACACGGAAGAAGTAGAAGCAACTTTCCCTCTTCTTAAAATTCATTTAAAGCGTCAAATAGAGGCTGAAAGAGTACATCTAGAAGCTACACAAGATACGGCTTAATGCCTCTTTAATATGACACGACAAAGAAATGAACCAAAAACCCCATTAGCAAGACGCCTCATAGAGGTAAGAAAGCTTGTAGGCTTATCTCGTGATATATTTTCTCTTAAAATTGGTATTAGTATTCAAGGGCTTGGCAATTACGAACGCGGTGATAGAACCCCAGACGCAACCGTTTTAACATCATATGGAGAAAAATTTGGGATCAACCTAAATTGGCTTTTGACTGGTGAAGATGAAATGTTCATAAACATGATGAAAACTCAGTCTTTCAATATATCTCCACCAGCTATCCCTGCTGGTCTCATGAAAAAGCTTGGTCGCATAGCTTATACAACCTATCGCGATGCAAATATAAAGATCCCTCCTGA
>NZ_JBHIRA010000022.1:0-19159 GCF_042196825.1 Bartonella sp. AC10YNML
CTGGTAGTAACATGTGGAAAGAATGGTGGAGAGTGATCATGAATCCCATAAGCTCCCATACTTGCCTTGGAGATGCGAGTGATAAGTGTACATGGCGCTATGGCACATCTCATCGTGAACAAAAACCTTGAATTAAATAATGGAGTAAAAAATGAAACAAACTCTAAAGCTATTAGGTGCTGTAACTTTATTAGGTATTGCAGGATGTCAGTTTAATAAAACTCCTGGAGGGTATTTGAGCGCGTGGGAGAAAAATGGTGTTACTAATTTTACAGAGGTAGGAAAAGCCTTGTTAGAATGTGGCATGCCAACGCCTTATGATGTCGATCCAGAAAACAGAAAGCAGAGCATTAATGCAAAAGCAACAATTTATGCTTGCATGCTTCAATCAGGGTTTCGCTATAAAGATGAAGAGGTAGCAAGAGCGGGAGGGCCATGTTATACTTTTAGAGCCGAAAACCTTCCGATTTGTCGTCCAGGCGCTGTTGTTCCACAGCGCAGTGTCAAGAAGCGCTTAAACAGCCCGTTTTGTAAAAAATATAAAAATAGTCGCAAATGCCAGCCTTAAGTCTTTCTTGTGATGATCAACAATCTGCCATCTTTGCCTTTACTTGGAATGGCGGGATTGTTTTCTCAATCTACCATCTCAACTCAGTCCAGAACTGTCTTGAAAAACGGAGATAAAATATCAACAGGCTTTAGAGCCTTTTTATTGTAAATAAATCCATTGAAAGAGGGGAAAATGAAAAAAATCTTAAAACTATTGAATTGTATAGCTCTGTTAAGTATCACTGGATGTGTTAACTCAATTCCCTCACTTTCTCCAGCATTATGGAGAAATAAAATACTTTTAGAATGTGGAGTACCGGACCTTAATAAGGTTGTGGCGCTAGATTTGAATCAATTTGCCAGTATTGAAATGTGTATGGCGCAATCAGGTTTTCGTCCTAGCTTTACAATACAAGATTGGTGTGAAAATCATAAATCGGATAATCTTCCCATATGTCGTCCTGGTGCTGTCATGCCTCAGCGAAGTGTTGAGAGACGCTTAAATAGCCCTTATTGTAAAAAGCATTCAGAACAACTTGAATGCAAACCTTAGGTCTTGCTTCAGCAGAGAAAGCTTTGAATTTACACCAAATAAAGCTTCAGGTTGATGAGCTTGAGAAAGCCTTGTCCGTCCTTACGTGACAAGGTTTTTTTATGCCGCGTCGTTATAACGTTGCTGTTTTGCTTGCTCGATGACATTCAAAAGATCCGATTGTAACCAACGGGATAAAAAACCAAATTTTAAAGGTTTTGGGAGAGAGCCATTGGTAACATGACGGCGGAATGTTGAGACACTCATATGAAGCAATTTTGCACTTTCACGGTCTGTTAAAAGAATATCATTTTCTGTCATTCTAAAATCCTTTCATTCTCAAAAAATGGAAACAAATCATGCCTATTTATTAAGCACATTTTGGTTTATTTTTGAAGGTATTTTATTTATAGAAAACAATATTTTATCATATAAATTCTCATGTGATAAATTATGAGTCTAATTGAGAGCGAATGAGAGAGAAGAGAGCTAAAGTTATCCACAGATAATGGGGTTATGCCCCCATATCTTTAAGATTGACCGGTGACATAAGCCGCCCATTTATCCATATAGACACGACGCTGTTCTAGATAGTCAGTACGACGATAAGTACGCTCTACTTTACCACCGACCACATGCCCTAAAATGGTTTCAGCAACCTCATAGGGGGCATCGGTTGTTTCAGCAAGCCAATCGCGTAAACTAGAGCGAAAACCATGGGGACGTGCTTCAAGTCCAATCTGTTGCATATATTTTGCCATACAATTCTCACCAAGAGAACCGCGACCTTTAGCAGAAAAAAAGAAATCATTACGAGAAAGCAATCGTGCTTGTTTTAAAATGTCTAATGCTTCAGTTGATAAAGGCACGCGAAATTCTTTTGTTGTATCACGCTTGCCTTTCATATTTTCAGCAGGGATTGTCCAGATATCATCCTCAACTTGATCTTTATGAATATGACATAAAGGAAAAGTACGAACGCTTGTCAAAATAAGCAAACGTAATGCCAGATATTTATGGTTGTTGTTTTACAAAGCGTCTGATAAAAAGCCGGCACTTCTCTCCAATCCATAGCTGATCTATTTTGCGTTTTATGGCGTTGTTTTCCTAAGAGAGCACGTGCTTTTTCTACTGCTTGTAAATCAACATCTACACCTAATGCAGCCGCATGTTTAAGACAAAGATTAAGACGCATCAGTGCTGTTCGAGCAGTTCCAGCTTTTGTATGCCAAATAGGGGCAAGCGTGTTGCGTATCTCTGTTTGTGTAATCTCTGAAACGGGTAAACAGCCTAATTTGTGAAGAATATGCAGTTTTAAAGGTGCAAATCAGATTCCGTCTTTGCCATCATTCTTTAGTTCAGCTTTACGACTTTCAAAAGTCCCTAAAGCAATGTCTTTTAAATAATGGAGATTGCTTATTGCTTCACGCTTTTGTTTATCGCGTTCTTTAATGGGGTTACGCCCCTCATGCAAAACAGAGCGCCACCCAGTTGCCAATTCACGGGCTTGTTTTAAAGAGACATGTCTTAAGGCACCCAATCCCATTTCACGGCGTCGACCATGAATGGTATAACGATAAAGCCATTGAGCACCTCCATCTTTACGTTTGTGAAGAAGCAAGCCCCGGCACCATCATTATATTTTCCAGCTTCCAATGTTGCGACAGATCTTGCATTAAGACGGTTCATAAGAGCCATTTTTACTCCTTTCTTATATAAATTTATCCACACATTCATCCCACTTGTTATGTGCAAATGAGTGGTTTTGATTGATTCAAGATAAACAGCTTTGAAATGAGAGAATCTTACATTATTCGAGGGTCTAATTCAATATGAATAACGCTAGATTATCATTATAAATCAAAGTGTTGTTGTTGTGTGAAGCGTGTTTTATAGACAGATGTTAGAAAACCCTATTCCCTTAATTTTACTCAGGCACGACTAACTTAAAAGTCAGTAAAAACAATAGGCTACATATAACAAAGAAGAGTGTGGTGCCCAGACGCGGATTCGAACCACGGACACGCGGATTTTCAGTCCGCTGCTCTACCAACTGAGCTATCTGGGCATGCTTCATAAAAAATATAAAGCGTTTGCGGTTATAACATTAAAATTTTCTCTGTCCAGTCATCAAAAGAAAAATAATTGATTTTTTAATAAGTTTATCTCCCTATTCTAGAGCGTTATCAATGAATTTTTATCATAAAATAAATTTGATAGGTATATTGGACACTTTAGTGTATTGTTATTAGAAGGCTGTCTTATTGTGATGATGATACGAAAAAAAATTAAAAGAATCAATCGAGAAGCATGATTAAGAAAGATTTTTTTATAAAGTTTCTATGAATCTTAAGCATACGCAATAATAGACAATATTTTTGACTTTTTTCTAAAAAGATTATTGATTAGTCTTTATAATAATTTGTTTTTCTTTATAAAGAAAGAAAAACATCTAAAAGGGGAGAAATAATGATAATGTTACAAAAACCAAGTAGTCGTCCCAATAATACTAATTTTTCTTCAGGTCCTTGTAGCAAACGGCCTGGTTGGACTCTTGATGTTCTTAAAAATGCACTAGTTGGGCGTTCGCATAGATCGAGAGAAGCAGAATTAAAACTTGCTGAAGTTGTTGATTTAACCCGTGAGATTCTTGAAGTTCCTTCTGATCATCGTATAGGAATTATGCCTGGTTCAGATACCGGTGCTGTTGAGGCCGCTTTATGGTCTTTATTAGGTGAGCGTGGCATTGATATGGCGGCGTGGGAAAGTTTTGGGTTTGGGTGGAATAAAGATGTTGTCGAGCAATTAAAGCTTTCTGATGTGCGTCGTTTTGAAGCTCCTTATGGTGAAATACCAGATTTAACACAACTTGACTTTGATCGGGATGTTGTTTTTACATGGAATGGGACAACTTCTGGTGTGCGTATTCCTAATGCAGATTTCATTCCGCATAAGCGGGCTGGATTGACCATTTGTGATGCAACATCGGCAGCTTTTGCGCAATATCTTGATTTTTCAAAATTAGATGTTGTGACGTTTTCATGGCAGAAAGTTTTGGGAGGTGAAGCAGCACATGGTATGGTGATTTTAAGCCCTCGTGCTGTTGAGAGGCTTGAGAATCATGTTCCAGCTTGGCCTATGCCCCAACTTTTCTATATGACAAAAAATGGAAAATTGAATGAAGATATTTTTAAAGGAAAGATCATCAATACACCTTCTATGCTTTGTGTTGAGGATTTCCTTGATGGGTTGAAGTGGGCAAAATCTCTAGGAGGTGCAGCGGCATTAAGAGCTCGGGTTGAGAAAAATTTTTCTGTACTTGATGCTTTTGTTCGCAAAACGCCATGGTTAGAATATTTGGCAAAAGATCCTGAAGTGCGTTCTAACACCGCTGTTTGTTTAGATATTGTGGATCCAGTGATTATTGCTTTGGATACAGAAAATCGAGTATCTTTTATAAAAGCGGTTGTGAAACGTCTTGATGAGGAAGGGGTTGCTTATGATATCGGTTCGTATCGCGATGCTCCTCCTGGGCTTCGAATTTGGGCGGGTATAACAATTGAGGCTTCCGATCTTGAAATTTTAACACAATGGCTTGAGTGGGCGTTCCAAGTTGAAAAAGCACAGCTTTAAATAATTACTGGTGATTTTCACAACGTGTTTTTAAACAAAAAAGGATACGAGAGATTATGATGATCTTTCGTATTCTTGTATCAGACAAACAGCCTCTAAATATTACATGAATTGTAAAAGATTAAGACGGGGAATGAATACTTTGTCAGGTGTTGGATACGAACAAATTAAAATCTCTAATGTTTTTACTTTTTGTAGCGAAAATGACAGATTTTAAATATTTGGGTATTTTCTTATCTTTATTATCATAAATTTGAAAATTTAATCACTTGAAGATTGAGAAAAATCTGAAATGAGGAGTCGCACTTGCTTTAAGGTTTCGTTATAAGGAAGCATTTGTTTTTGAATGCTGGTTTTTTTGACCAAACACGACGGAGAAAATTATGGCCAATGTAGTTGTTGTCGGTACACAATGGGGTGATGAAGGCAAAGGTAAAATTGTAGATTGGTTGTCTGAGCGAGCAGATATTGTGGTAAGATATCAGGGGGGGCATAATGCTGGCCACACATTGGTTATTGATGGAGTGAGTTATAAATTATCGCTTTTACCGTCTGGTTTAGTGCGTGGAAAGCTATCAATCATTGGAAATGGTGTTGTTGTTGATCCTCATCATTTTGTCGCAGAATTAAAAAAACTATGTGATCAGGGTGTACAAATTACACCAGAAATTTTACGGATTGCTGAAAATGCTCCTTTGATTCTTTCTTTGCATCGTGATCTTGATGCAATTCGAGAAAGCGGTTTATCTGGTTTAAAGATTGGTACAACAAAGCGCGGTATTGGACCGGCTTATGAAGATAAGGTGGGACGTCGTGCTATCCGAGTGATGGATTTAGCAGAAAAAGATACACTTATGGCTAAGATTGAGCGGCTTTTGAGGCATCATAATGCTTTGCGTCGTGGAATGGGTGTTGCGGAAATTGATTCTCAAGCACTTTATGATGAATTGATGCAAGTCGCGGATAAAATTTTACCCTTTATGGATTGTACGTGGCGTCTTTTAGATGAAGGGTATCGAGGAGGGAAACACATTCTTTTTGAAGGTGCGCAAGGTGCTTTACTCGATAATGATTTTGGAACTTATCCTTATGTAACGTCATCGAATACAGTTGCTGGGCAGGCATGTACAGGTTCAGGGATGGGACCTGGTGCAATTCATTATGTTTTGGGTATTGCAAAAGCTTACACCACACGCGTTGGAGAAGGGCCGTTTCCGACAGAGCAAATAAATGATATTGGTGAATTTCTGGGAGTGCGTGGACATGAATTTGGTGTTGTAACGGGTCGAAAGCGTCGATGTGGTTGGTTTGATGCTGTCTTAGTACGTCAGATGGTAACAATTTGCGGTGTGCAAGGGATAGCATTGACAAAACTTGATGTTTTGGATGGTTTAGATGAAATAAAAATTTGTATTGGTTATGAGCTTGATGGTAGAAGAATTGATTATTTACCTTCTTCCATGGGAGCTCAAGCTCGGGTGAAGCCTGTTTATGAAACATTAGAAGGTTGGAAGGAAAAAACAGCACATGCGCTGACGTGGGAAGATTTACCTGCGCAGGCTGTTAAATACATACGCTATATTGAAGAACGGATTAATACAAAAGTAGCTTTATTATCCACGAGTCCAGAGCGTGAAGATACTATTCTGATTACAGATCCCTTTGCAAATTGATGGTTGTTTTTAGATTTCTATATATGTTCTCTGTTCGTTTTTGTATCTTTTTACAAAAAAGTTTTTAAGAGCACGTAAGAGAAAGGTGCAAAATAGCATTGTTTATTTTTCATATTCATTTTACATTATTGCGATAGTTGTACCAATATTAAATGGCAACCAATTTAGAAGGCTAAAATAAAGTTTTTTGGCTTTACTATTGATTTTTTCTCAGTTTAAGAGAGATTATAGAGGAAATGGTAGATTTCGTTGGAATCTTAAAAAAGACAATTAATGCACAAAATAATATTACACCACAAGTGCGTAAGCGGATTTATAAGCGGGCTATCGAAACACTAGAACATCAATTTGTAATAGCAAAAATCCCACAAGCAATAGCGGATGAACAAAGAAAGATTCTTCGAAGTTCTATCGCAACCGTTGAAGAAGAATATTTAGTAGTTGAAAAGAAATTGCTTTCTTCAGTCATTGGGTGGAATCCCACAAATATAAATGAAGATAAGAAAGTTACAAAAAAAGTTATATTACCAAAGAATAATGAATTTTCAATGGTAAACATAAAAAGAAAGCAGGATTTTGTTGCACGTTCAAAAGATAATAAAGTATTTGATAAGCCTTATGTATCAGATGTACCAGATGCAGAGCCTGTTAATATGGGGGCTTATTTCTCTTCTCAGCATGTTAATAGCTGTACGTTAAAGGGTTCTCCCTCGCAGGAAGATAATCCGCATATTGTTTCGCATATTTTTTCCCAGGCTTTACGTCGCGCTAATAAATCACTGGTGCAAAGGCGTATTGTGATAAGTGCTGTTTCTGTTGCTAGTATTGTTGTTTTAACGGTTGGTATTTTTTTTGTTGGTGAGCGTGTATTTATATCAAATGATCATCAGTTGTTGGGAGAAAATCTTCAAGCTTCTCACAGAGTTCCAAAGGCACTTTCGGTTAAGAGAAAGTTAACACAACGCTTATTAGAGGATGGGAGTGAAATTGATGTCGGTTTAAAACAAGCGACAGATTCTTCGGATGAAGAAGGAATCTCAACAGTTGTTTCTAGCAATTTGCAGTCGCTTGAAAAATCGGGTGAAGCTGTTTTTTATCAAGCACGTACAAATTATGATGCAGAAAAGATGGCAACCGGAAGTGTTCGCTGGACGCTTATAAAGGAGTCTTATGTGAAGGGGGCTCCAGAAGAAACAACTATACAAGGTGATATAACAATTCCTGATGAAGGGATATCATTACGGTTAATTTTACGTCGTAATACCGATCAGTCATTTCCTGCTGCGTATATTATGGACCTTATTTTTATTCTTTCGGATAAATTTTTAGGTAAAGCTATAAGCAATGTTCAAGCATTAACCTTTAAAGCAAGTGAACAATCCATTGGACTGGCTTTAACAAGAACTATTGCTGCAAAGATTAACGATGACTTTTTTCTTGTCGCATTGAGTGGAAATCATCCATTTCTTGATCGAAATTTACAATTGATGCGAGAATTAGATTGGATGCGTTTGGTGTTAACGGATAAAAACGGGCGTATAAGTGAATTAACCTTTGCAAAAGGACCAACAGGTAAGTCTATTTTTAATGAAGTTATTGGACAATGGCTTGCACAACAAGATAAGTTAACAGTTCTTGGTCAAAAAAATAAAACATAGATGCAAAAAAATAAACGGCTGTGAAGAATTCTCTATATCTGTTTCTATCAATTATACCAAATGCGCTCAACAAAGCCTATACATCAATAACTCAAAAAATTAGATAGGCTAATTTACCCGTATAAAGCCAATATATGCCTTTTTTCATTTTTACTTTAAGAATGTGCAAACAATTGGCTTTATACTTAATTCTAGAATTTTATACTTGAGCTTGAGATAAAGTAGAATCTTTGATAAAGTTTTGCACTTTTTCAAATGCACGCATTTCAATTTGTCTTACTCGTTCTCGACTAATATTGAATTCACCAGAGAGTTCTTCTAGGGTTAGTGGGATATCGTTTAAACGACGCGCTTTGAATATACGTTTTTCGCGTTCATTGAGATTGTCCATGGCATTTATGAGCATGGAACGGCGATTTTCTAATTCACTTTTTTCAATTAAAATTTGTTCTTGATCGTTAGATTCATCCACCAACCAATCTTGCAACTCGCTGTTTTCCCCTTCCTTTGTTCGAATCGGTGCATTGAGTGACGTGTCACCACCAAGCCTGCGATTCATTGAAACAACTTCATCTTCCGTAACATTCAACTGTGTTGCAATTTCTTTTACTTGTTCTGCGTTGAGATCACCGCTATCAAGGGCTTGAAGTTTACTTTTTATCTTACGAAGGTTGAAAAACAAGCGCTTTTGATTGGCTGTTGTCCCCATTTTCACCAAACTCCAAGATCGCAATACATACTCTTGGATTGATGCTTTAATCCACCATATTGCATAGGTTGCAAGACGAAAACCCCGTTCTGGTTCGAAACGTTTAACAGCTTGCATGAGTCCAACATTACCTTCTGAAATAACTTCCCCAATGGGGAGTCCATAGCCCCGATATCCCATCGCTATTTTAGCTACGAGACGCAAATGACTGGTTACCAGCCTATGCGCAGCTTTTAAGTCATTATGCTCACGGTAACGCTGAGCTAACATATATTCTTCTTTTGGTTCAAGCATTGGAAAACGACGGACTTCCTCTAAGTAACGATTTAAACCGCCATCACCTGTTATTACTGATAACAAATTCATATGGGCCATATAGCACCCTCCTTTTGTCTGAATTCCCTGATAAGGCAAATTCTCTGTTTCAGATAGCGAACTACCCTTGTAACCTCACTTTAGCATATTTTTGAATTTTGTTCAAAAAAAGATATTTTATTGTCAAATCTTGAGAAGGAGAAAAGTTTCAATTCATTTTTTTAAAATGCTTAATAAGTTTAGCCATATCTTGAGGCAGCGGTGTGGAAAACGACATAACTTTACCGGTAGAAGGATGTTCAAAAGTAAGACTTGCAGCATGGAGTGCATGTCGGTTGAATTGATCTATTGCATTTTTAATAATGGGATTAAGGGTATTTGACTTTGTTTTAAAAGCATTTCCATAAACCGTATCACCTACGAGAGGATGTCCGATATGAGCCATATGAACACGGATTTGATGGGTACGTCCGGTTTCCAAACGACATTCCAGAAGGCTAGCAAAAGACGTTGAGTCTGGATGAGTACCGTATTTTTCAAGCAGAGAAACATGTGTAACAGCATGACGAGCATAAGGATTTTGGCTATGAATAACAGCTTGCTTTGTTCGGTTATGGGGCGAACGACCAAGTGATGCATCAATTGTCCAGACATTACGGTGAGGTGCCCCCCAAATCAAGGCATGATAACGTCGATCTAATGCGCAGGTACGTCCATGATCAGAAAATTGAGCGCTAAGACTTTTATGGGCCAGATCATTTTTTGCAACAACCATGACACCGCTTGTATTTTTATCGAGACGATGGACAATGCCAGGGCGTTTAACACCACCTATACCAGATAAACTATTACCACAGTGGTAAATAAGAGCATTAACCAACGTACCAGTCCAATTGCCATTCCCAGGATGAACAACAAGACCAGCTGGTTTATTAATAACGATGATATGATCATCTTCAAAAAGGATGTCCAATGCGATAGCTTCAGCGCTAGGTTCTGCATCACGAAGATCAGGCATTGCCAATTCAATTATTTGGTTAATTTTTAATTTTGTTTTTGGTTCCTTTATGAGATGACCATCAATCTTAAGACAGCCTTCATGGATGAGGGCTTGCAAACGTGAACGTGAGAGCACATTATGGTATTGTTTTGCGAGCCACTGGTCAAGACGTTGCCCAAGAGCACTTTCATCCGTTATTTTCTGTATTACCATACGATTCCTATTAAGTTTTTAATAAGATTCTCTTACCAGTATGAAATTGCTTTACTATCAAGAAATTCTTTAATTCCCCAATGTCCCCCTTCACGGGCGCGCCCAGAAAATTTTACACCTCCAAAGTAGCTTCCACTGGGTAACCCATGTCCATTAACTTCTACCATACCAGAGCGTACTTGTGCTGCAATACGACGACATTTGTTGCGATCTTGTGATTGAATATAATTTGTAAGACCATACTCAGTGTTATTGGCTAAAGCGACGGCTTCTTCTTCTGTACTAAAAGCAAGAATCGAGAGAACTGGACCAAAGATTTCTTCTTTAAAAATACGCATATGAGGTTTTACATCAGCAAAGACTGTTGGACGAACATAATAACCGCGTTCCATTCCTTTTGGTAAACCAATTCCGCCTGCAACAAGAGTTGCACCTTCATCAATTCCCGATTGGATAAGTTCTTGAATTTTATCGTATTGTTTTTTTGAAACGACAGGCCCAATATGATTTCCTTCTTGGCAGTTTGGTCCTACTTTTGTTGTTTCTGCAATATCTTTAGCTATTTTTACGGCTTTGTCATAGATGCTCTGTTCCACAAGCATACGAGTCGGTGCATTACAACTTTGTCCACTATTATAAAAGCAATGTCGTGCACCACGTTGAATAGCATCTGAGTCGGCATCAGCAAAGATAATATTCGCTCCTTTTCCCCCAAGTTCCAGACAGACTCTTTTTAAAGTTGCGCTGGCATTTTTCGAAATATCTTTTCCTGCTCTGGTTGAACCAGTAAAGCTGATCATTTCTAGATCTGGATGTGCTGAGAGATAAGAGCCGACAGTCGCACCATCACCATTGATTAAATTAAAGACACCGGCCGGAAGGTCGGCTTCATCTAAAATTTCAGCAAAAAGCATAGCAGAAAGAGGCGCAATTTCAGAGGGTTTTAACACCATAGTACAGCCTGCTAAGAGAGCAGGGATAACTTTAAGCGTTACTTGATTCATGGGCCAATTCCATGGCGTAATTAATCCTACGACGCCGATAGGGTCGTAGTGAAGGATGGCTTGCTCATTTCCCTTTATTAAAGTTTCTTGGAACGAAAACTCTTTATAAGCTTTGATAAAATTGCGAATATGAGAACTTCCGGTTGCAGTTTGCGCATTAAGCGCCATATCAATCGGTGCTCCCATTTCCATTGAAATAGTTTTTGCCATGTCTTTGGAACGTTTTTCATAGATCTCTAGAATTTTTTCAACGAATCCAAGACGCTCGCTTGGTGACGTTGTTTTCCATTTTTGAAATGCTTCTTTAGCCGCGTTAATTGCCTTATCGGCATCTTTTGTACTTCCAAGGCTAATGACAGCACAAGCCTCTTCTGTTGATGGATTAATGACGTCAAAGTCGTGAGGAGTGCTTGGATCATCCCATAGACCATTGATATAAAATTTCCGTTTGTTAAACATAATTCGCTCCCTTTTTTCTATTTGTGTTTATGTCATTATGATTATCTTAGTCTAAGCCTTTTTAAACGAGGATAACAAGGGTAATCTTATAAAAACGCGAGAAACTAGATTATATTATGGTAATTGAGCATGGAGAATTTAATAGAGCCATGCTTATATAACTATTTGTATTATTGAGACTAATTTCTTTTATGAAAAGGGAGAGAAAGAGAGGTATAGACAATTTCCTTGAAACTTTTTTATCATGAAGTTTTTTTTCAAAACGAATGGAATACGCGCTATACGACACCATAAACTGGGTAATTTACGTCGTAAATAGGAAGAAAAAACATTATGAATATGCATTATGGCATTATTTTTTTTATTGAAAAGTAGCTATCAGCAAAAGGTTATTAACCTTCATACGATAGTCTCTATGAATTCTTTTTGAAAAGATTATTTTTCTCATTGCTATAAATTTGTTGGGTGCCATGCATAATTCGAAAACAAAATCTATTTCTACATCTTCTTTTTCTGATGATGGTACAAAAGGTGCATCAAGAGAAGATTTATCTATTAAGATTACCGAGATATTTCCTTATCCGGAAGTGTGGAAAAAGGCATTTACCCTCGGAAAAAATGTCCGTTTTACGCGTACCCCAGAAGTTGAGATTTTGCGTCGTCGTATAGAAACAGATCCAATTTTTGCAAAACAGTTTAAAATTTTTACGAAACAAGATCAAAAACAAATTACAGATATTGTACGCTGTAACAAGAAAACGAAAAATGTTCTATCCACAAAAAAAGTCATTAATCCTCAATCAATAGAGAATAAAACGTCAGTTTGTCATTCAACAGTTTTACAGCAGTTGTCACAACAAACTATTGGTATGTCACCAGAAAATATTCCGCTTAAGGAGGATAAACAAGAACATAAATTACCAGGAGAAAATGTGCTACAAAAAATGAATCCTGCTTTGCACCTTTCCAATGATGCATTTTTTGAGTGTGAATCTTTGATATTTGAATATGTGGATACTCAAACTTCAAAAGAGGATGCATCGATTGACACAAAAAATGAAATTACACCTCATATTCCTTCTGCCTTTGATGAGTCAATAACTGCTCTTTATCGTGTTCTTGAATACCGCTTTCCACAACTTTATGATTCAATTACATCAGAATCTCCAGCAGAAAGGATGCGAGGTGTTGAGCAAATTTCTGATTTAATGCATACAAATAATGATACGGCTAAAAAGTATCATTCTAAGCTTTCTGTTGAAGATTGTGCTCATACGTCAAGTGATGCAGAGGCGTTAAACAATACTGAGGCGTTAAGCGGTGCTGGGGCTCGTATAGAGACTGAAAATAGCAATAATACTATCGCTAATAATACCGTTGATTGTGTAACAAAAGATGTCACAAAGAATTCAAAAGATTTGTCTGTGATGCAAGCAAACGTTAAAACTAAAATATTCCAATCTAGCCGCGCGCCATTAGGCAATTATGATTCTGCTTTTGTGCAAAATATGCACTCTGTTGACTGTGATGTTTATGAGTTTCCTCCGGTCAGTTTATTACAGAAACCTGTTTTTCATGAAGGTACGATGATTCCTCAGGAAACATTAGAACGTGGTGCTGGACTTTTGGAAAGTGTTTTGGAAGATTTTGGTATTAAGGGTGAAGTTATCCATGTACATCCAGGGCCAGTGGTTACAATGTATGAATTTGAGCCTGCTGCGGGTGTAAAGTCATCGCGCGTTATTAATCTTTCTGATGATATTGCGCGTTCTATGTCTGCTATTTCTACACGCGTTGCTGTCATTCCTGGACGTAATGTTATCGGGATTGAGTTACCCAATGCGGTTCGTGAAACCGTTTATTTACGTGAATTAATCCAAACACGTTCTTTTCGTGAAAGTGAATTTAAACTTGCTCTTGCTTTGGGGAAAGGGATTAATGGTGAACCGGTCATTGCAGAATTAGCAAAAATGCCTCATTTATTGGTTGCGGGAACAACAGGATCAGGAAAGTCTGTTGCAATTAATACAATGATTTTGTCGATTCTTTATCGTATGACACCAAAGCAGTGTCGTTTGATCATGGTTGATCCTAAAATGTTAGAGCTCTCTGTTTATGATGGCATACCACATCTTTTAACACCTGTTGTAACAGATCCTAAAAAAGCAGTAACAGCTTTAAAATGGGCGGTTCGTGAAATGGAAGAACGTTATCGCAAAATGGCTAAGTTAGGTGTGCGTAATATTGATGGTTTTAATGCACGCGTTGCACTTGCAGCTCAAAAAGGCGAAACGATCATGTGTACTGTACAATCGGGCTTTGATAAGGAAACAGGGGAAATGCTTTATCATGAAGAAGCCATGGATCTCACGCAGCTTCCTTATATTGTTGTGATTGTTGATGAGATGGCTGATCTTATGATGGTGGCAGGGAAAGAAATAGAGAATGCCATTCAGCGCTTAGCGCAAATGGCGCGTGCGGCAGGTATTCATCTTATTATGGCAACGCAGCGTCCTTCTGTTGATGTTATCACAGGGACAATTAAAGCGAACTTTCCTACCCGCATTTCTTTTCAAGTAACCTCAAAAATTGATAGTCGTACGATCTTGGGTGAACAAGGTGCTGAAACGCTTTTAGGTCAGGGGGATATGCTTCATATGGTAGGTGGTGGGCGCATCGTGCGCGTTCATAGCCCTTTTGTCTCTGATGAAGAAGTTGAATCCATCGTTGCACATCTTAAAATGCAAGGAAAACCTGATTATTTAGCAACGGTAACGGATAATGAAGACGATAACAAAGAGGATGCTTCTGCTGATTCAACGGTTGGAGTTTCTGAGGACGAAAATTTTGATGAAGAGGGTGAGGGACTTTATAATCAAGCTGTAAAGATTGTTATGCGTGATAGAAAATGTTCAACATCTTATATTCAGCGTCGACTTTCAATCGGCTATAATAAAGCAGCTTCTCTTGTCGAACAGATGGAAGAAAAAGGCATTGTTGGAGCCGCTAATCATGTTGGAAAACGTGAAATTCTACTCAATGAAGGAAAATAAACAAGCACATTTTAAAATGGGAAATTTTAAAAATGTCTGACAGTCATTATTAAAATGTGCTTGTTTTATTTTTTCAGAGAAAATGGGCTACACGTATTTATCTTTTATAATTATTAAAAAATTGAGTAGAGAGTTATAAAGCAAAAGTGATTTTTTGTATTAAAACTGCTGATGAGGTAAACAGGCTGATATCAAAGGAGATTGTAAGATATTTTTAGTTTTCTCGATGATCTGGAATGTAAAGAAATTAAACAAATCTTTATATAAAGACCGGTGATGTTTGTTTTCTATTCTATTTGCAGAGAGATTCTTGAGTCAAGTAGTGTGGTGATATATTTTTTGTTTTTTTCTGTCGCGATTTTAATGAAAAAAAGGTCTTTGGGCGATTATGGAGAATATCATAAGAAGAGTATCCAATATACAAGGTCTGTTGCGTTGGGTGCTTTAAAGCGCTACGCTGAATTTATTATCATTTGATACTGTCAGTGCAAGAAAGATATTCTTACGAGACTTTATTTGAAAAAGAAATTTTTAATTTCGGATTTTTATCATGCAATATACTGATTTATAATGGTAGTTTATCATTATTTGTGTGAATAAAAGTCTCCAATATCGTAAGATTTTTTCATTTCAAATCTATTCCATGTTGAATAGTCAAAACCATTTTTTTGTATATCATAAGTTAAGTTAGCGTATGGGTAAAAAACATTTAAAAAAGGAATTTAAATGCCTCTGATGAGGGCATTCAAATGCCAAAAACTATTGGCAACATGAGGAGCTGGAAAGTATAATGATGGTGCTAGCTGATTTTTGCGTAAGTATAAAATGGTAATACACAATGCTTTGATATCTTCTATGGTGATCTTTATAGCGCACCATTTACGGGGGACGTCGTAAATAAGTTTGGGGATCGTGGATATATCTCTTTAAAACAGGCGCATGAATGCGCAAAATTAAGTGTATTCTTTTTTTGGTGACTATTTTATGTGAGGATCATGTTCCTATTAAGGTGACAAATCTTATTACCTTAATAGGTGAATAAGTAACAGTGTTAGGGAATTCTTTTTATTTTTGTTTTGTTGGTGAAGCAGTCAAAATTTTGCTACAGACAATTGATACAAGATGTCAGAGTATTGTAACCAGAGAAGGTACTTGTAAAAGATTAGCATTATTCGTTTGAGAGTAAATCCAATACTTTTTTAGTTTTAGTTATGCCATTAAAAGAAGATGAGTTGAAGTTAAATACAAATGAATTAAAATGTAAGCAAGAAGCTTTTCGTTTTACACCAGAGCTTTTACCGCGACCTTTTACGTGGAAAATTGATAGCAATGGTTTGTTTTGTGAAGTCTCAAAAGAGCTAGCTGAAGTTGTTGGGCCTCTCTCTTCCTCTATTTTAGGATGTAGTTTTCATGATCTTGCTTATCAATTTAATGATGAGCGGTATCGGATTCTTAGCCGTTTTATTGAAGCGGCTGTACCTTGGAATGAAGAGATTGTTCAATGGCCTGTTGATGGCTGTTCACAATGGCTTGATGTTGAGTTATCTGCTTTACCAATTTTTGATGTTAAAAAGAAGCTTAAGGGATTTTGCGGCTTTGGTGTTTTAAAAGTACGAGAAAAAGTCCAAGAAAAAAGAGATGAAAAGCTGAAGACGGAAATGCCGTGTCTCTCTGAGATAGAACGATCAGCTTTTCGTGAGATTGCCGAGCAATTGCGTGATGAATTGAATTCATCAGAAAAAGAAGAAGAGAATTTTTTTGAAGAGACAGCTATTCAGTTACCATATGCACAGACATTGTCGGTAAATGCTATAGAACAGGCTCTCATAAAAGAGCCAGCTGCAGTTTTATCATTGTTGGATACAGCAACTGATGGTGTTTTATGGTTGGATAAACAGGGCTTTATTCAATCAGCGAGTAGGGCAGCCTTAGCATTAATGAGTTATGAAATAAATGAACTACGAGGACAGCCATTCTCTTCATTATTTACTTTGCAAAGCCAACCTTTGGTTGAAAAATATTTTAAATCAATCCGTATAGAGGGGAAAAATCAGGTTTTAAATCGCAGTGAAAGCGCTGATTTAATGACGAAAAATCATAAAAATATAACCGTTTTGATAACGATTGTATTTTTGGCAAAGCAAGGCAATTATGCTGTTATGTTGCGTGATATAACACAAACAGTTCCATCAGGAGAAAAAAAAGCAGAAGAGGATAAAATCGTTGGAGTTGTTCATGAAATACGAACACCTTTGAATGCTCTTATTGGTTTTGCAGAAATTATGAGAGAAGGCCGTTTTGGTTCGATAGAAAATGAGCGCTATCATGGATATTTACGCGATATTATTTCCTCTGGAAAACATATATTATCGCTGATTAATCAATTACTAGAGTGCTCGAAGATAAATTATTCTGATTCCGATAACCAGATTGATACTTCCCTTATTTCTGAAACATTTGATGTGATATCTTGTTTACGTGCGACGATCGCTTTTCTTGAAACTCAAGCTAATCAGAACGGCATTATCATGCGTATTGTTGCTCCACCTCACGTTCCATTTATTCCTGTATCACGACAAGTGTTTCGCCAGATTATATGGAATCTTCTCTCTAATGCCATTCGTTTTACGCCATTGGGTGGGCAGATTATTGTTCACGTTTCTTATAGAAAAGAACGTGTAAAAATTTCAGTGAGCGATAATGGTATAGGGATGAGCGAAGAAGAGATTATACAGGCACTGCAACCTTATGGCCAAGTAGAGCGCAAAGATGGCCGATCTGGTGATAGCGCTTTTATGGGAACAGGTTTAGGCCTCCCAATGTGTAAAGCAATGGTGGAAGAAAGAGGAGGACAATTTTTACTGTTCTCAAAACCAAACCATGGAACAACTGTGGAAATGTTTTTTCCTCGTGTTCCATGAGGTTAATCATGCATAAAATTATTTTTTCTTAGCCAAAAGATCTCTAATTTCTATTAAAAGTTGTTCTTCTGAAGACGTTTTTTTGGGGCTTTCTTCTTCTTTTCTACGAATTTTATTCATAGCCTTAACGAATAAAAAAAGAACCCAAGCAATAATGAGAAAATTGATAAGTAAAGTAATAAAGTGTCCATAGCTAATGGTTGCTCCAGCTGCTTTGGCGGCACTCAATGTTGCTTGTTTTTCGCCAGCAAGTTGAATAAACATATTAGAAAAATCAATCCCACCTGTAATCAGTCCAATGATTGGCATAAAAATATCATTGACAATTGAGTTGACCAAGCTACCAAAAGCACCCCCTATAATCACACCGATAGCAAGATCAATCATATTACCTTTTAGGGCAAATTCTTTGAATTCTTTAAGCATTGTGTTTTCCCCTTTATGTAAGCGATATACGGTAATTTACTTACCGCTTTTGATGAAAAAGGAAAGGGCAGATTTTATTTTTAGGGTTATATTACGATATTAATATCATTTTCAAAGAACTTTATAAGGTTTAATAAAGAGCTTTAGGATTCTATTTGAATGTACATAGAACATTTCCTAGAAAAAAGCTTTTTTGATAAAAATTATATCTGCTTTTTTCAACAGAAAGTAGAAAACTGTAGCTTAATTTATATAATTGTCTCAAGATTTTTATGTTAACATTAAAAAGAGAGATTTTTACACAATACCACAAAATGGGCTGTGTTGAAAGCTGAGCTATCAGAAAGTTTCTCAAATGAAGTACATATATTGGCATAAAAAGAGAGTTAAGAATAAAAAATCTATTTCAACCCTGGTGGGAGAAATGGATAGAGAAGGTGAGAGTAAGATTTATAACTTAATTTCTCTTAATTTAGCAAGCGATAATAGCGATTAGGGGCATGTTAGAGCTTATCTAAAAGCTATTTGTATTGTGTTACATGAACTGAAAATGGCGATCACCGATGGAAGGTAGCACATTTCATTAACTAGAAGATTGTATTAGTTTATAGACAGGAGAACTATAGGGTTAGCAAGATCATTTTGATTTGGAAGTTGTTGGTATGATAGGATGTGGGTTCAATGATCAACTGTCATCATTTCGACCATGTGTTCGACAATTACTTTTAGTGCTTCTGATGATAAAGGTACGCGAAATTTTGTTGTAGCATCGCGCTTTTCTTTCATATTTTCAGCAGGGATAGTCCATATATCATTATAAATTTGGTCTTTATGAATATGACGTAAAGAGCTAGAGAGAGCGCCTGTAAGGATAAGCAAATGCAAAGCCAGATATTTTATGTTTTGTGTTTTACAAAGCGTTTGATAAAAGGCAGTGCATCTTTCCAATCCATTGCTGGTCTATTTTGCGTTTTATGACGTTGTTTTCCTAAGAGCGCGCGTGCTTTTGTTGTT
>NZ_JBHIRA010000023.1:0-19135 GCF_042196825.1 Bartonella sp. AC10YNML
AATGGCAATAACATGTTGACCGGTCAGGTTTTCATCATTGGCCCAAGGGCGTAAATTGTTAATGATGGTTTTTTCCAAGGCTGCACGGGTGCGCACCACATTGACAAAACGCCAAAGCGGATCACTGGAGGTGGTATGGTTGCCCCATAAAATGCGCCCATTGGAAGCTACTTCTCCCTGCCCATTTTGACTAAGGCGCGCGGGAATAAAGGTCGCAATATCGGCTTTATTGAGACGGTTTGCCTCATGATCAATTTCGCCATCAAAGTAGCTAATGGGGCGTGCTGTCCCTAAAATGCCATGCACATCTTGGTTGGAAGGAGACCAAAAAACACCGCCCCTTTGCTTGTCCCGCTTGATAAACATGGCTGCTGCAAAAGGACTTGCGGGTTTTATACTCACACCTCCATCAGAATTTGCCACCCGTACAAAGGGATCAATCAAATAACAAAAGCGTGAGGAAAAATCTGCACGATAAGCAAGGCTTTCTTCCGTGTTTTTACCTCCCGTATCAAACACAGCAATGGCTTGTAGCTTTTCTGCAACCTGTTCTAAAGCGTCTGCCACAGGGTTTTTGCCATTGTCAATCCGCCCTGCACTATAAGCCGGTGCCAAGAGAATTCCAGGTTCCACACCCAAATGCCCTCTAGCATGCGCTAAGGCATGCACACCGGTCAAGTGAGTATTGGATCCCACCATTTCGGTTTGTGTCTCAGCTATGGTTGACTTTTCTTCCACCCGCACAAGGATAATTTGTGCCTCAATCCCTTGCGCGCGCACAGCGTTAATCACATCAAGAGCTGTGCCCCTTCGCCCAAGCTTTTGGATTTTCTCACCCTCATGTGTAAAAACTAACACAGGCTCGTTGAGGGGAAAAACTTGGTTATCAGCATCAGGGGCTGTAACAACCGCCCCAAGGGCGGTTTGATCAAATGTTGCTAAGGGTCGTGATTTTTTACATTAATTAACCCTATTGACCTTAAACTCTTTTCAAATACACAGAGTTATTCTTTATTTTGAGCTTTTCTTAATTCTGTAATGGGAACTCCACCGATACCCCAATTGTCTGTCTCCACTTCATCAATTACGACAACAGTCGTTTTCGGATTTTTATTCAGAATATTAACTAATAATTGAGTTGCCCCTTCTATTAGTTGCCGTTTCTGTTCAGAGGTAACCCCTTCATTAGTAATTTTAATATTTATGTAAGGCATAAGATCTCCATAATTTACAAATATTGAATAAAAAAACTCAAATAAATGAACGCAAAAAGATTAAACATTAATACATAATAGCTATGCATTTTAAAGCTCGTATCTACCGGTGAAATATGTAGGCTACTGGAAGCAAAAATAGCATTTATTGATACAGGAGAAAGGAGTTGAGCTGCAATAAAGAAGCAAATCCAAACCAAATAATCCGTAACCCCATAAGCCATCGATGACCCTAGTAAGGGAAATGCCAAACTAAATAGCACCATAGGGTGAATTCCTACTACACTGAAAATTGGCAATACAAAGAGAATACAGGCATAACGCTGCCAAACAGAGAGTGATGCCAATGAATGACTAAACGTCACCGGCAACAAAGGAATAAGCAAATCACAAGTAGATATTAGCAGACTACAACCTAGCAACAACATAATTTCACTGGATATACTGCGTATCACTGCCACCAAAGGAGTCAAAAAATCAACACTGAGTGAACTCACACGCTCAATGAGGTATAGAATGCTCGCCGTCAATGCAATGCTTTCTAGTGCATTCAACCTGATAACTGTCAATGCAACGATAAATGTTAGCCAGAAAAATATCAAAAAAATCCAAATTCTTACTCTCTCTCCTTCTTTATTCGCTCTCCTCTCATCGCAAATAATCGGGTTAGCTAGCGGTACAACAGGAGAAATGCACAACAACAACAGACTGAATAGAAAAAGTGGTATCCCCAAAGCAGCGGATGTGAATATTGGTGTTTTAGGCATAGCAGAGAAAACTGTTGCTGCACCGATGCTGGTCGGCATCAGTACCATTGTGATGCTCATCATTCGCATCACAATAGCGGCCAAATGGCGAGAGGGAAAAACACTTTGCTTCAAGGCATCAATCATTAGGGGGATAACCCCCAAACTCATCGGCCAAGCTAGAAACGCAGTCAGTATCGCGATGGACAGGGTAAGCGAACCCTTTCCATAGCGCATCAACCGTTCAGAGAGAAATTCTGAAATACGCCATATATTCATCACATGGCGCAACAATCCCATGGCGAGTAATAGCCAAAAGACATCAGTAAAACGCACAAGCACAGTACCAACATCAGGCAAGTACCAACGCCATATCAGCACTAAAGTACAAGCCAACAGGATGGCCACACCACTGCGTGCATTCCCCTTCAACCACCAGTATGGTATCGTCAAAAGAAAATAACCAAAAACAGTCACTCCAGCCAATGGAATAAGAAACCAAGTTCTCATTGAGATAGATATAAGAAAAATGAATAGCATCAGTATCGCCATTATAGCGGATACGGAGGACATGCGTATCAGGAAGCTTTTTATATCATCAATGTACATTAATTATTGAATCTTTGACTGAGTAGCGATTAAGAAGCTGCTCGTACATGTCAATGACACAGTGCCCTGCATCCCGCAGTGCACGCGAATTAACTAAAGGTCTAGGCAAAATATATGTATAAAAATTTGGCCCCTCTACTGGATTACCGACCACCCATAATGTATTTTGTACTTGTCCTTTAATGTCTATAGGATGCTGCTGACAGTCAATATCAATACCACCAGGATGATATCCTTGGTTGATAAATGGCCGGATAATACCCTGAGCAGCCAAATTTTTGATAAAAGGAGACTCATCACGCAACGGAGAAAAACTATCAATCTTGGCCTTGATCAGCACATCTCCATCAACTGAACTGTTTTCATCTTGGAAAACAGACTGAATTTCGAAACGGCTGGTACTAGCATTGAGAACAAGTTTAGGTGAAGGTCCACCAGCCAAAGTCACGATACCAGCCTCCATCAGAGCCTTCAACTCTTGGTTTCGCTGCATTGGTGGACCGACAGAAATACGGTTGAAGTTTGGATTTAAATATTCAATAAAGTACTTGTGAGATGAAGACGTTAACCCGCAAAAATCAATTGCTGCACGTAAAATATCACGGACATCTCTTAGCACATCTGTAGCAGCTTTCACTGGGCCTTCAACATTACCTGCAGCGGAAGAATGAAGATCTTCCCTTAAATGCTCAATGAAGAATCTTGTATAATCATTCAGAGAGGCGAATATTTTATTTTGATGAGGATACAGCAACGCTTGAATACACTGCTCGTCTTTGGAAGTAACAACATAGGTTTCAGGGTCTAGCCAATGCCCTAGCTGCGTACTTCGATAGACATAACACATTTCTTTAAGTAACAGAGGTAAAAGCTGCGTTTCGAAATCCAGCTGCGGAGAACCATTAGCAATGCTGGACTGCTTACGCAGATGATGTATTGCATCGAGAGTAAGGAATGATGGTATGTATTGCCCACTACTACCCTTTTGATTAATCCCGCGACTACTAAAAGGCAATGTTTGACGGGAGAATAGAGCTATCTTAGGTTCTTTGCCGCTTGGCGTGTAATGCAATTGTCCAGCATTTTCAGTAAAAGTCCCACCGCGACCATAAGTCAATTGCGACAAGACATCATAGCCAGTTAATCCAATTCCCTGCAGCAGCACACGAGACTGAGCTTGTATAGAGTCCAATTTTTCAATTGGATAAGGATTCGAATAATAGTTCAACAGCGCGTTTTTCATTTGGTGAACAGCCACAAACTGTTGCAGATTTTCATCATGCGATGAATATATATTCTTACCGTGACCCGTGGTCATATAAACAAAATCTACACTATAACGACAGCCATCTTCCAAAAGAACATCCGTTTTATTATCTTGGTGGATATGGAGATTGATAACCTTTTCTCGGATCTCCTTAATACGAATACCGGAAGGTAAATCTTTCGTGAGCTCTTGGTAAGCCCAAGACAGGTATTCCCCTAATAAACGACGTGATAAATAATCATTTTCTTTGATTTCTCTCCCAACATCACGCTCTGTACGAGAAAAAACACCGTTAATATTACGATAACCTTGTTGAATAGCCCATTGATAAAAATTCGGTCCCTTACGAATAGGCCCTACTCCCTTAACTGTATCATCACCAAATAAAGTAATCTGGCAGGCGACAGTGTTAACCAATAAATGATCCGGCTGATGCACACTATGGGTACCGGTCCCCATCTCATTGGGATCAATCAATAAAATATCAATGTTCCCAGAAAATGGATAATGGGAATAAAGCGTGAGCAAGCGTTCGAGAATACTGACCCCACGAGGACCAACACCCAAAATAGCGACTGTAGAGTGAAGCATTCTGTAATCTCTCCTATTAAAATAATTTGACTTTCACAAAATGTTTCAAAAAGAATGGAATAAATTCTCTCGACTTTTTAGTGAAGATTGCAGATTTATGAAACGCCAACAACCTTTTTACAAAGACAATATTGACAGATTCCAGCAGCAGCAAAAAGCGCTACAGCACCACAGATAACGGAAAGCGTAATAGCATGTGAACCAGACTGTAAAAAACTCGTCAAGAGAGGTCCTAATATTTGGCCAAAACCGTAAGTTAAGGTAGCCAACCCAAGCAGATTTATGCCATACGGCGCATATAAACGCTTAGCTAACGGCATAACTAAAGAAGTCGTCCCCATAAAAGTAAATCCAAACCCTATACAACTGAGAACGATCAGTACAAGAGACTGGCTGAATAATGTCAGTAATACGCATCCTCCTTGGATAAGCAAATTGAGCATCAGACAACGTAATACCCCCCACCGATGGGCTCCCCATAACCAAATGAAACAACTAGGAACAATGGCTATTCCGACAAACGACCATAAGTGGTTAGCAAGTAGTGGGAAATTAAATGTTTTCGCCATCAGAGGAAGATATGTCGCGACAATAATATAACCGAACCCAGCGAGCCCATAAATCAGAGCGAGTTCCCACCAAACGATATTTTCGTGTGCCAATGACTCGTTAATAGCAAATTGAGATGCATCAACACGACGTGGAAATAAAATAAATAACACGAGCAACAATATAACAGATATTAAACCAGCTCCAAACCAAATACTTTGCGCGTTCAGTGATTTACTCAAACCAATAATAACATACTCATTACCCAGTAGAATACCAACTCCCACACCCGCATAGAGCGAAGCAATAACCCACACCTTGTGACTATGCTGCATAACCGTCATAGAACCAAAAATCATCATTGCCGCACTCGCGATACCGGCAGCAAAGCGGATAAAGAAGACCAAGTAAAAGTTTGGTGTCAACGCCATGGCAAAAATAAGTGCACTCGTCACTATAGCTGCACCAAATAGCATGTGGGGAGCACGGGATATATTCCCAACTCTGCAAAACGAAAAAAACATACTCCCAATTAAATAACCGCCATAATTAGCGCTAGCTATATAAGAAAGTTGCTTAAAGGTAAACAATCCTTCATCCAACATAACTGGAAATACCGGCGTATAGAAAAATCGCCCGATCCCCATCCCCAAAATCATAATAATCATACCGAATACAGCGACTTTGAAATAACTCAAATCTTGACGATTATTTTTTCCCCCCATTACTCTTAATCCCTTAACTGATAATTCGCTCATCCGCGTTCTATCTCATCGAGAGTAGCACTTACCTCAGAGAATAAAAGCCAATCTAGCCATTTGTTTGAACAACCAGAGGAACATATTGAGCGATTATTGTCAACATTATTGGATCAGTTATATGCATTTCTTCGTTTTACACTCTGCTCCATGGATACTCTTCTCCCTACAAAGCTTCTTTTTCAGAAAAATAATGGCTGAAATTAAGCAGCAATAACAACGAGGAAATCAATCAGCACGCCCCCGTTCAAACAAGATAATATCCCCCAAAGCGACAGCTTCATCAAGTGCGACTAAAATATCCTCACAAGGTTGCGTTATGTTCACATGGTGAACACCCTCAACCATCAGGCGGCTTAGTAACCAACTTAAAGAGAGATCACGCCCAAGCTTTTGCGCACGCGTCCATTCTTCTCTTAAACTCTGCTCCACTCTTTCCAAAACAAAGGAACCTTCATCCGGTAACAACCAAAAATCAATAGTATTGAAGAGTATAAAGGCTACTTTTAATATAGCTTTGTTTTTTATCAGCAGCAGTAAAAAAGTTTGTGTTTTTTACAAAAATTGAATTTATTCATTTTTTATATTATATTTTATGTTATCTTCCTTAAATTAATTAAAAGATCATCGAGTATTAAACTGATAGGATGCATTTTTCTCAAGTGGCATTTTAGAGAAATGTTGATTTAATCAGTGAAGACAAGCAGTGAGCAAAGTTATAATTTGAAAAGACAGTATATAATGTTTATGATCAATGACCTAAATTAGAGACATGAATTGGGAGAGTTTAATCTTTCTTACAGCACAGTAGATCAAAAAAACAGTAGATGAAGTTTAAAATTCACCATTATCCATCATAAGATGAAAGCTTTCATTCCAAGTTTGATTTTTTTAAACTATTTTCTTGTTCTTTCTGTAATATCTAAAGAATATCTTCAAGCACTCATAAGAACTCTTTTAAGTTGTCATTTCCATGATCAAAGTAATGGTTATCGAGCTTCCATTCAGGATACTGTTTTGCAAAAGGAAATCATCATTTCAGAATATGGAGGGATTTATGTATTTAGTCACAATGTATCATGCCCCCTTCCTCTTATATCAGAAATTTAATTCTTAATCGTAATGACGTGATCAAAAAGCACCTTGCGAGACAATCTTTTTAATAAATAAAGTAAAGATGAATTCTGAAAAAAATTTTTAGACGTAAATTGATACGGAGAAACAGTCAGAAAGAAAGGAGGGGATTACAAATGTTGATGACTATAAAAAAAGATATCAAAAAATTACCAAAAACCGATTTATGGATCATTTGTGCTATTTCAGCTGATCAGCAAAGAGAATGGATCAGTGAATGGTGTATAAAAAATAAACACACCTCTATAAGTTCTAATTATGTCAATGATCTTGCCGTCCTAGGGTCATTTTACAGATCTAGACAAAATGATTACTATGGAAGAAACAGCCCCACAAGCAATTCCCCTCAAAAGATAACAATCTCATTTATGAGGCTTATGTTGCTTCTCATAATCACTTCAAAATTGCATCATTTTCTCTCATTAATACGCTTTAAAGTCCCATATAG
Organism: Bartonella sp. AC10YNML; assembly: GCF_042196825.1. Taxonomy (NCBI): domain Bacteria; kingdom Pseudomonadati; phylum Pseudomonadota; class Alphaproteobacteria; order Hyphomicrobiales; family Bartonellaceae; genus Bartonella; species Bartonella sp. AC10YNML. Next base: position 7,317 of record NZ_JBHIRA010000023.1, read on the forward strand.
ACTAAGAGGCCTTTTAAATTTTGGGGTGGTTATGGAAGCCTTCTTTCCACTGATCCCTGAATGGGGATATGAAACCGCTATCTTTTCACAGAAAAATATTCTTTTTAGTGAAAATTCTTATTGTACAATCTATGAAACAACACAATGAACAGACCTCGCACCCTTGCTCTCACCTATGGATCCTATAACGCTATCCGCATGCTGATCGGCGTTTACCATGCGATTTTTTTAATGTCCATGGGAGTTAGTCTGGCGCAATTAGCTCTGCTTCAGGTTGTCTTTTCCACCACCATTCTGCTACTTGATTTTCCCTGCGCTGTTTTATCTGACAGATATCGGCGTAAATATTCCGTTATGGCTGGGGTCTTTATGACAGGAGTATTTTATCTTCTATGCCTTCAAGCTCCCAATATGACGGCACTTATTATTGCGCAAATTCTCTATGCAGCGGGCATTTGTATCATTGTCAGCGCCATTGACGGATGGATTTACCATTCTCTAGGCGATAAACAGGATCACTTTTCGCATTATGCTCATCTCTACCACCAAGTTAACTCTTTCGGAAGTATTCTCAGTGGGATTGTAGGCATTGGAACGATCTACTACTCTGGACGATATTTTATGGGATATATCATCTCATGCCTCATGATGGGATTTATTTTTTTGATATTCCTTATTGTTCCTGAAGAAAAGAAAACAACAATTGAAACGTCCAAAACAAAAACAATCTTGCACAATGCCAAGGAAACGCTTTGGATATTTCAAAACACAGTAGGAGGAGCATGGTTTATTTTCCTCATGTGCCTTTTTAGCGCTGGTATTCAGATTATTTATCATTTCTGGCAACCAATAATACTTTCAGGGGGAAAAATTCATCACCTCAACGGTTCGCAAATGCTCATCTTGATGTGCTGCCATATTGGAGCCTTTTCAGCACAATATTTTTCAAATTTACTGATGTCTAAGTATCATGTTCTTGATAAAAAATATAAGAATTCTATAAAACACTTTTCCTTCTTTTCTGCTCTGATGTGCATAGCGCTCTATTTTTCAGTTCATAGCCATCAAACTGCTGCATCAGTCATCGCCTTCTCTTTAATCCATGGATTTATTTGCACTGTACCGATCGGTGCAAAAAGCTTATTTTTTTCAGAACTTAACCAAAAACAAACGCAGCATATTTCCGGTGTTGTTGGTGCTGTCTCTTTTAGCGGAAGAATATTTTCAATTACAGTATTGAGTATTATTTCTTTTCTTCCGGCAAAAGTTTCTCCATCTTACTACCTAATATTACCGACCATTACTTTTTTCATGTGTGGTTTGGTTGTCATGAGATGGATGAAACACTCTCAAAAGTCTCTATGAGAGGAAAATTTTTAAATTACCACTCACAATGTTTTTTTCTAAAAGCATTGACACATTCAACTTTCAATATACAATGCAAATATAAAGTAACACATTGATTTATAATGATAATATGCCAAGCGCGAATATTGTAAGATTCTTTCTTTTCAAATCTGCTTTATGGTTGAAACAATCAAAATCATTTGCTTGCACATCATAAGCAAAGAAAGCCGTATAAATAAAAACGATTTAGAAAAGAAAAATGCCTTTTATGAACTCTCATAGTCAAAATCTATAACAACAGGAAAGCAGATATATAATATGCCTCTTTGCATCTTCATAAGTATACAAATAGTGTGGCTTTATAAGGCTTTATACGCCTCACAGAAACTTTTGCGTTTTATACCATACGAGTTGGCGTCGCAAAATGGGCTTATACACATTGCAAAGATATCTCTTTAAAACAAGTGCATAAATTGGCAACACAAGTGTATTTGTGTTTAGAACATGCTTTTTATATGAGAGGCATAATCCCAACGGGATAAACAGAACTCCTACACACAATCGACTGCTTTTATAACAATAGATGGCGGAGAGGAAGAGATTCGAACTCTCGAGAGCCTTTTGAGCCCTACTCCCTTAGCAGGGGAGCGCCTTCGACCACTCGGCCACCTCTCCGACAAAGAGGCATAAATGGTATCAACAGAAAGTTCAAGACTTTTTCGATTTTTTTCCCAAATATCTGAAAATTTTTCTCCTATTGATCCCATAGGGACCAAAAGTTAATAAAACAAAAATTGTGTCTTTTTTACCACAGCATCTCGAATAGTACATGCATATATTACAAAAAGGTAATTTCATATTTAAAACTCTAAAAAGATTAGTTATAGCTAAGATAACAAGTGCTGCGTATTTACTTATGTCTTTGTCCTTAATGCGTTAGGAAAATAGTACTCTTTAGAAGAAATTTAACCGGACCTCGGAGATCCTATATGAATATTAAATCCCTTTTTTTAAGCTCTACAACAGCTTTTTTAGCTGTTTCTGGAGCTCATGCTGCTTCAACAGTTATCCCCGAACCCGAACCTGTAGAATATATTCGCGTTTGTGATGCCTACGGAAAAGGATATTTTTATATCCCTGGAACAGAAACCTGCATGCGTTTATCAGGAAATGTTCGTACTGATTTTATAGGCGGTGATAATATCGATGCAACAACCGAAACTGAACTAAGAGACAAAAGAAAAACCTATGGCGCAGCATCACGGCTCACCCTTGTTTTTCAAGCAGCTTCGGAAACAGAAATGGGAACACTTCGTTCATATGCGAGAATTTATTCAAACTGGGGGGATGGTAGAGACAACGCTAGTGCAAGGCTTGCAGCGGCTTACATTGAACTGGGTGGTTTTCGCGTAGGTCTTGATGACACAATTTTCAACAGCTGGACTGGTGATTATGGAAATGTTCTCAATGATGACAGCATAGCACCTGCTGGCATAACACGCACCAATTTTATTTCCTACACCTTTAGTGGTGACTCCGGCTTTTCTGCTATTATCGGCGCTGAATTAGGCAATAATTCAGATACTCTTCCAGGAGTAACAGGATACTACATTGATAAAGATGGTAAGCTTGCTTCTATCACGAATGATACTCTTCCAAGTAAAGCAATTAAAAATTACACCCCGAATGTGGTTTTGGGTATAAAGTTCATGCAAAAATGGGGTGGTTTTTCAGCGGTTGCAGCATATGATGCTTACTACAAAAAGTGGGCTGGAAAAATACGTGCAGATTTCAATGTCAACGATCGTTTCAATCTATGGGTAATGGCTGGTTATAAAAACGGCCTTGATTACTACACAGTAAATGAAAATGATGAATTATCACGAAAAAGCACAACAATTTATGCAAACTGGGGTGGTAAATGGGCTGCTTGGGCGGGTGCCACTTACAAGCTTACTCCAAAAGCAAATTTGAATGCTCAAATTTCTTATAGTGCTGTAAAAACCTTTGCAACTTCTGTAAATATTGCATACACGCTGGTTCCAGGGTTTGTGATTACACCTGAATTAACCTATGTTTCTTGGAACGATGATCGCGTTGTGACGGATAAAAATAATGATGAAAAACATTTATTCAATAAAAAAAGTGCTTTTCAAGGTATGATCCGTTTACAGCGTTCATTCTAATCCTATTTAAGCTACAGCTTTTAAAAACTGGCAAACCATGTTGCCAGTTTTTATTTTTGAAATCAAATATCATGATCTTTTCCTGATACTTATTGTCTTGTCTCTCGGAAAAAACCGACTTAATTTCATAAAACTACTCTTAGAAGATTAACCTGATATGCTTGATAAGAGCTCTCCACACGGACGTTTACACTTCACTTCAAATACAATCTCTTTCTTGCCCTTTAAAGCATGAATAACCTCCTTTGCTTTATGACCAAATTTGTCTTTCTTGATAATTTACTTCTAACCTTTGTAATTTAGGTCATGATCTTCTCAAATAAATTCTACACTGAACAAATAAAATATTGAAAAAAACAAGACATCATTGTGTTTTTGATATGCCTGAATATGTCTTCTATCAACACTCTAAAACACAACGTTTTATAACACTGCTTCATTAAAAAACTTAATCATCAAGAAACATGCTGTCAAAACGATGCAAACATCCCCTAAAGCAATAAAAGAGCAAAGAGATATATCTTCAAAAAATAAATTGACCTCTTCCCCTTCTAAAGAATAGCCCCCCTAACAGTAGCAATTTGTAAATGCCCTTATTTTTAATGAATCTGCATCACATTGATTTATAATCATAATTTATAATTTATAATTTTGCATGTTTCAATTAACCAAAACCTTTCACTTGTACACGATAAACGGAGAGAGCCGTGTGAATAAAAACGAGTACAGAAAACCCTTTTATGTATCGTTTTAAGTTCCAAGGGCTGTAGTAACATTGAGATCTGACAAAGAAGTGTACGATAATGCTAGGCACTTTTATTAAGAATAAAAATGAGGATACACTTCATAGAGGATTTTAGATTATATTCTCTATGAACGTCGCTGTAAAATATATGTTGTGATACACACTAAAAAACATTTCTTTAAAACAAGCATGGAAATATACAATACAAGTCCATTTTATTTGAAGCGTTTTATCCTGCGTAGAGCACATGTCATCATATACGCAACATCTTGGCTTTATGCGTTTTTAAAGGAAGCGAAATATAAGACAAAGAAACAATAAAATTTAATCTCTGCAAATCATAGAGCTTTCAGAGTTATGTTTCCATAAAACGCCTTATACCGTACAGGGGATCTTTACACGATTAATGTCCTTTTTACATAAAGCCAACTGGTAAAAAGCAGCCTTTCCTGATAATAAAAAGGCTTGCACGTAATCATAAGCCATATTTTCAATTAAAACGCATTGAATTCATGGAAAATATTTATCAACCAATGCATAAAGAATTGCTGCTGTTTCAACATCTAGAATCCCATCATAATTTTCTTGACGAAAATGAAGTTGAAATGCTCGGATCAAATCTTTGTATCCTGTTTGGGTACACGCAACAGAAATATCATATCCATAGCATTTTAGCTTCGCCAAAACATCTTCTTTTGGTGGAAAATTTTTAGAGAATTGCTCTTGATAATGACTTTTTAATTCGTCATCATACCACGCTCCTATACCTTCCCTATAAAGTTCTTTCCATGGAAAAGCTGCTCCTGGATCACTTTTTCTTCCAATGGCAATATCACTATGTCCCACAACATCTGTTGGCATAATATCGGGATACCGTTGAAGAATATTCAAGGCAAGTTCCTTAACAGCATCAATTTGTATTGGATTATAAGGAGGAAACACCCCCTTCCCATCATGATAAGTCGCTAAATTAACGATTTCAATCCCGATAGATGCATCATTGAGATGACTATGCCCAGCCCATGAACTCACACCCGCATGCCATGCACGCTCATTTTCATCAACCAGATTAAAAATACGCATATCCTTAAAGCCTGCCTCACGATATGTCTGCTCTGAAGGATCAGGAACAAGATAGTGTGCACTAACCTTTTCTCCTGTAAGCGCCATAATCGAGGCTTTAAAATCAATAGCCGTATAATGCATAACGAGAAAATGAACGCGACGACTAAAACTCTTGACAGAACGATAACTGTTGTAATCAATCTGATACATAAAAGCCCTTTCTTTTTTGCTTAAAAAGACCACTGCGCATCACAACATATTAGGATACGAACTGTTAAAAAATGCAATAAACTCCCTATCTAGATACTAAGAATTACGACTAAAATTTGTTCATCAAAAACATTGACACTCTTATCAACAATTAAGACACATTTTTATTTCTCTCCCACACACGCATAAAATGTTTTTAACCACATTAAATATTTTTCCCAAAAAAATTCACAAATGACCAATCAAAAAGAAAACAAAAGCGTAAAATGATCACTCCTTAAATCTTCACGTCTTACAGAAAAATAGTTCGTCCTGTTATAAAATTGAAAAATATAGCCCCTCGGAAGTGAACCCCCAACGATCATGCAATCACACAAAAACTTAAAGGAAAAATTTTATGAGCTCTTTACAGCAATTTATTATCAGATAACAGAACGGCACATGTTCGCAATAAACTCTTCACGGACATATTGTTCAATAAAGTTTGCAAAGCTTTCCTGTAAATAACATAACCTCTTGTTTTTTCACAACATCTCTGTTTGATTTACAAAGAAGCTCAATTATTTACAACGCTTAAGGCACACAAAGTCTCTGGATTCCTTGTCATAGGCTCTATAAAATGTAACATATTGATTTATAATAATAATTAATCATTATAAATATTAAATGTAGCGAGCCTAATATCGTTAAGTTTTTCTTAATTTTGAATCAATCAAAGTCATTCATTTACGCATCAAAGAAAATTTACCCTATAGACAAAAAACCCTGAAAAAAAAGATCAAAATACTTCTTATAATAGAATGTTCAATAATTTAGGCAATATTTTACATCCCCATAGAGGTTCATTTTTTCTTCTCCATTTTCAAATATCTTTTTAAAACCAACCAAGCGGCATATTCTTGTAAGACGACACCTAAAAGTGGTCGCGTATAGGGAAAAGTTATACGATCATCACCATAACCTTTCATCCGTATAGTTATGGTAGCATGTCCAAGGCTTTCTGCTTGATTTTCTAATGTCTCCAAAGAAGGCTCTAGGCTCACTTCAACCTCAAGCAGTGGAATATCTTGTTTACCTTTTTCTATGGGCTGAAAATATTTTAAAAGCAGCGGATCATTGGCAGACCAATGAACCTCTGCATGCATCGCTAATTGTTTAGAAGCAGTAGTAACTTCTGCACCAACCAAATATGGACGAAAATGATTTTCAAATTCTTCCACGAAATGTTGTTCCAAGGGTGCTTCTGATTGAGCAACCAGTTGCACCAAAACATAGGGACTTTTCCATAAAAAATGCCGCTCAAAGGGTTCATTTTCAAGATGATCATCAACCCACTGCGCAATAGTACTTTCATCAATTCCAATCAAAGTCCATGCATACCCCGCACGCGATACAGAAGAATATCTCTTCTCGTTGTGTTCTAAATAATTCTCTAAAAGCGCAAGAGCCTGTGATGGTGGACCAGGCAAAACAACAAGCGTACTTCCATCGCAAGAGAGATAAAACCCTGGTGCTGTGCCTGTAGGATTATCAAGTACGGTTGCTGTCTCAGGAAACAATGCTTGACGTGCATTACTCTTATCCGCCGTAATCCCTAATCGTTGTAATTGACCTTTTATTGTTTGCCAAACATCTTCATGATGTACCAAAGGCTGCTTTACAGCTTGAGCAACTCCATCGCGTGTTTTATCATCTGATGTTGGTCCCAATCCCCCACTGATAATGATAAGATCTTCTTGTCCAAGACAAGAAACAACAGTCTCACTGATTTGCTGTAATTGATCAGCACAAACAAAATGACGTGTGACTTGAATATTTCTCTTGTTCAAGCTTTGGCTTAAATCTTGTAAGTTTGTATTCAAATATTGTCCTGAAAGGAGTTCATCACCAATGGTAATAATGGCAGCACGATGAACAAAGACAGAATTCATAAGAGAATTGCGAACAGCTTCAGCCATTTGACGGGTAGAGGCTATACCTCCAAGATCATAGGTAACGGTTTTTCCAGCACGAATAACCTGATCAACACTCTCAGCCAGTTGTTTTGCTGCATCTTTAAAGCCTAAATGCTCTAAGAGTAAAGCCGTGGTATAAAGCATCGCAGAAGGATTGGCTTTATTTTGTCCAGCAATACGTGGTACGCTTCCATGAACAGGTTCAAAACAAGCAATCTCGCTCCCCACATTCACATGAGACGCAAGCTCCCCTCCTCCCATTATACCAGAGCCAAGAGTAGAAAGAATATTGCCAAACATATTTTCAGCAACAATCACACCAAACTGCTCTGGCTTGGTTGCAATCCACAAAGCAACCGCATCAACATCATGAATATCTGATTCAATTTCCGGATAATTTTGCGCAATTTTCTCAAAAATTTCCTGAGCAAACTGACCACTTTCTCGCAGAACATTGGGCTTATCAGCAAAAGTAACCCGCCCAAACCCATGTCTGCGTGCATACGAAAAAGCATATTCAAATAACCGTTCTAAACCAAAGCGTGTCTGCAAACGAACTGTCCACGCGGCCTCCTCAAGCCCATATTTTGTCAAATTTGGATGTTTTAGCCAAACGGCTGTTTCAGGAGGAATACCCCGAAAATCCAATCCAGCATAAAGGCCTTCACTATTTTCTCTGATAACACAAAAATGAAAAGGACGTTGGGGACCAAAGATGTATCTTATAGGACATATATTCGCAAACAAACCTAACTTTTGGCGAAGTTGAAGTGCGGGAGAAACATAGCTAAGGTTTTTCTCTTTTAAATGCGGAGCAAGTTCTTTTAAAGCCGCTTCTTTTCCTTTACTGGTCACAGCACCAAGTAAAATAGCATCACTCTGAGTAATTTTTTGCCAAGTCGCTTGAGGAATAGGATCTCCTTCCTGTTTCCAACATTCAAAACCAATATCACCATAAGTCAATTCAATCGGCAATTGGAATTGCTCTAAGACCATCAGCGCAGCATCACAAACCTCTGATCCTATCCCATCACCAGGTAATACAAGTACTTTCTTTTTCATAGTCCCTCCAGCCACTCATCAATAACTGCATCCATCATAGTAGGATTATCCTCCCATAAACGCGTACCAGCACCAGAAACAATCTTATATTCATGGTTCAGATTATGACTTTTCGTCTGATTATCTACCGTTGCAAGTTGCGACTTTTCTCCCACTAAAGCTAAAAACTTCCCCTTATACTTAACTATTTCATCTCTAGCATCTATTTCTAATAAGAGTTTAAACCCTCTTGTCATGCGTTCAATTGCCACGCTTTTTTTTTCATCAGGAATCTCCAATAAGGCTCTTTTTTTCATAATGCCAGAAGGATGCATAAAACCATTGAGTATTTCCAAAGCCCCCGATAAATCATTATTTTCTAAGGAGGCAAGAATATCTCCAAGGCGCCGTTGCAAAACCTTATCTGGATAGCCAGGTGCATTCACAGCAAGCACAGCTTGAACATTGGGAAGCTGTACTGCCAATATTTGTACCAATGTTCCAGCCATAGAAAATCCTACCAACACCGTAGGCTCTTTAAAATAGCTTTTAAGTTTTTCTGTCATAAAAGATAAAGTCTCTACAACAGAATGATTGAGAACATGAGAACTCTTAGGAAAAAGAGAGAGTGTGTCCAGCAGAGTGACAGGGAATCCTTTTGTTGAACATAGCGTTGTCAATGGAGAACAAAAGACACCATCATCCCAAACTGGCATCACAGGAGAAAGAATAATAATAGGAAAGCGCATTGCTCAATTTTTCCCCCTATTTTAAAACATGCATTCAGGCAGAAACTCTTCCCACCCACTATCATGAAAATACAGATATGTTGAAATTCTAAACTCATAAGCTTCCCCCCCGTAATCAGTGATTTGTTAAACGCACACTAAGCCTGTGATAAATTTAACCCCACGCAATCAAACAACTTCATAAAAAAATTCATCTAATGTACAGGTGCCCCCATTTGTATAAAACATCAAAAGCATTTCCGCATAATGCTTTCTTTTTATCATTTTACTCAGCTTATTTCTGAAATCATAAAAACACGGGCATTTCGAATATAAATGATAAAACCAATGAGACAACACCCTGCTAACAAAGTTGCCATAGCCCGTGGGCTATGACCAGAGATTTTTCCGATAACCGCTGCACTGAGTGCCGCACTGCCTAATTGCAAAGACCCCATAACACCAGAAGCCGCTCCCGCAGCTTGCGGATGCGATGAAATAGCCAACGCTGTTCCTAACGGTAATAAAAAACCATTGCCAAAAGTAAGAACAGCAATAGCGATAAAACTTGTCACAAGGGGCCATGGGCTTAGATACATCTGCAAAGCAAAGAGCATGCCTCCTATAACAAAAATAATGTACCCTCGACAGACAGTTTTTTCCATAGATTCGCGTTCGAAAAACCATCGCGCTAAAAGATTTCCCAAAATATAGGGTAATGAAACACCAATATAGGTATAACTAATGTATATCGGCGAAAGCCCCAAAGTCGTGAGTAAAAAAGGCGACTCCACAATATAAGCAAAATAGGCTGCGTAAGAAAAACACGGAATAAGTGCATAAAAAATAAATTGTTTATTTCTAAGAACGCCTAGATATCCCTTCATAAATCCTATAGGAGAAAAATGCTGCCGTTTTTGAGGGGGTAGAGTTTCGCTTAGCACAAAACAACATAGCAACATGGTCAAAAATATAAAAAAGCTTAAAAAGATAAAAGTTGCCTGCCAATGAAAAGCTTGTATCAAAAGTCCACCAATGAAAGGTGCAAGTGCTGGTGACATTCCAATAAAAGGAAAAACAATCAAATAAAGTTTTCCAGCCGCTTTTTTATCCAACAAATCATTGATAATTGCACGACTTAAGACAAGTCCCGCACAAGCACCCAGACCTTGCAAGAAACGTAACACAAGAAAAGCGTGAATATGAACCGTATAAATCACACCAAGTGTCGTGAATAACCACACGAATAAGCCCAATAGAAGTGTTTTTTTACGCCCAAAATTATCACTCAGCGGCCCATAAATGAGCTGCCCAAGTGCCAATGCCAACAAAAAAACCGCCACTGCACTTTGAATTTGAGATTGTGTCACTTGATAATATTGACGCATATCGCCCAGTGCCGGTAAAAAAATATCGGTAGAAATCAGCCCTCCTGTTGATAAACATACGATAAGTATAATGAATGGTAATGTATATTTATGTTTCATCAGGAAAGTCACACTTTTTATTTAGGTATTAAATATTATTTAATTAAATATAATTATATTTTATGCTTATATATGCAAATAATAATTATTAAAAGTGTTATTATTTTACTTTATAAAAATATTATTTTTTTATAGACAGCATTTTATTTTACAAACTTCACGAGCTAAAAAGTTATCCCCTAAATAAGCTCTCCTATACAAATACTTTGCCGTAATATTCCGTTGCTTTTTTCATTGATATTATAAGCAAAAGCATAATCTCTCTCTCCACGGCAACAGTCTCACTTTCTATACAATATCCATCAACGTTGATCGACAAAACGTAAAGCAGAAAAACAATCTCTAACGTATCTACCCCAAAATCACTATGGTGGCACATAACACAACAATAGCTTGAAGCCCCTATCAACACAAATAATTATGGAAAAAATCTTGATCTATCCCCTATACCATAAAATATAATGCTTTCTCTGCAAACCAACTCACAACCAAATATATCTTACTCATTTCATAAAACTCTTCATCTAAGATAAATATCAAAAAATTACCGTGTAACATATTAACAAATATGATGTCATAACAATTCAATAAGCTTTTTATTTAACTTAATCCATAATCTTTTATAACACTATGAATGAACGTTACTGATATTTATTTTTATCTTTAAATGCGCCTTCTAATCTCATTTTATAAATATTCTTCCCATAAAAACAGTAACACTTTTATAAAAATAAGCAGATATACCCCCTACTTTATAAGCTAGAAACCAATAAACGATAGTATACAATTTTTTTAAATTATTCTCTCTCATGAGAAATTCTATGATAATAGTATACGGATAGACCGCCTTTTTTCAGACATAAGTGAGGTCTTTTGAATTGTATAGCCACATTTTACTTCTCATAACAAACATTTGTTTAAAGTATTTTCCTATTCCTTTTTGGCTCATATCTATTCCTTTTTGGAACATAATTAGCCAAAAGGCATTGTATCTCCAGCATATTCAAGGAGATAAAACATGGAAACTCGCATTCCTGAAGACACACCATTCGATA
>NZ_JBHIRA010000024.1:0-9718 GCF_042196825.1 Bartonella sp. AC10YNML
GAAGGCTAGAGTGCATCCTCTATAGATTGGATACTGCCTCATGAGGGTTTGGCGGTATCCCTTGAGGGGAAGGATGCACTCTTTTTGAGGGCTAGAGTGCATCCTCTATAGATTGGATGCCTCCTTTGAGGGTCGGAGGTATCCCTTGAGGGGAAGGATGCACTCTTTTTAAGGGCTAGAGTGCATCCTTTCCATGGATTGAATGTACTCTTTGGAGGCCAAAGTACATTCATAGGGAAAGGCATATTCCATAAGAAACAGAGATAACAAAAAAATTTGTTTTTATATTTTATATTGATAGGTTGCTGTATTTGCGAGGGCTATTCATTCTTTATTCTCAATATTTAAGATGATTATGGGATAAGGGTTGTTCGTCAATACAATCGTAAAAGACGCTGAGTATTTTTATAAAAATTGAGATATTTTTGTGCCTTTTTCTTGTTTTTTTTGTGTTTACACAAGATATGCACGGCTTTTCAACAGTTTGTTTTTTTTAGCTTTGCTAATGGCGTTGGCTAAACACTTCAATTGTTTTAACTGCTTCAATACCGTCTTAAAAAAACAGTGCGTTATAATATGACAAAATAAGTTGTATAATTTTTGATTCTTACGCGATGCTAGAAAAAGGGGAATGTTAGGAGAGATGTTGTCTATATTCTTAGTTTATCTCTTAAGTTAGGAAAATTAACATACTTTCCGAATCTATTTTTTATTCGGTTTAACGGTTAAAGAGCAATAGCTGAATGGAATCATACTTGTCTCATGTTTTTATTCTCACGCCTTAGATTTTTTCTCATAGGGATTTTATTTTTTAATGGGGGATTTTATTTTTTAATGGGATTTTACGCGACTCACGTAAAATAGAATGTTCTAAATAGAATATATTTGTGTAGCGCATTTACGTACTTGTTTAAAAATATTATGTGATCTTATCATCACAATTATATTGGTGATTGGGGATATTGGTAAATCTGATAATGGAGAAATTTCTTGTGAAGTGGATAAGCCCTTCTTTAAATTCTCATAAGGGGAAAGCCAGCACTATCATACTATTCTCACCTCATGTGATGACAGCCTTTGGCTCTTGAGCGTGTTCATAAGAGGCATTTTGATTCTTTATCTTTGAAATCTTTGAAGTGCTTTATTTCATATGTCTCTTATGTTTGTAATGTGGAAAAGACAAGGTGTTGATTGATTCAACATAAATAAGAGAATCTTGCGATATTCTGCTCTCTTAATTTTAATCTGAAGAACAATTGATTGTGATTATACATCAGCCTATTGGTGTGATACGATAAAGAATATCATCAAATATTAGTCATTCTATTATGGTGTAAAACAGCTTATACCGTAAAACACTATCCTTTAAGGTTTGGTGATATGAAGCAAGCTTTTTGGGATATGTTTTAAGTGTTTTTTAGGGGCGTGGTGAATCTTTGAGACAGAGCAATCTTCTGTTGCGCCTTGAGTTTAGCGGCAAACCCTGAATAGAAGCCAAGAGGGAATGGAAGCCAAGAGGGAAGTGTATCCAAGCTGTTTGTAAATCAGATTGAGTTAAGAATCTTTGTTCTTTAAGAATGGAACGCAAGTCAATTTGACAAAAGAATGATCTATTTTGCGGGTAGACCTTATAGAGAAATATCACAAAGCTTCATAAGGAAGTGATTGAAGACAATACAGTTACAAAAAAGTACAGTCATAAAAAAAGTCCTCCGTCGCAATCAGAGGACCAAAAAGCAGGAGAATTTTAACATTGACTCGCAGAACGTGTCAAAAAAGAATAAATTTAAAAGGCCGTACTAAATACAAAAAAATCATACTTAAAGAATCTAACACATTATAATTAGCAGAGAATTGAAAAAATAGCAATATAAAAAATACTTTTTACAAAAAATTTTGTCATTTTGCATTAAAACTTAATACTTTTTTCAATTGAATATTTATTTTAAGATTCGATATTAATTAAACTATATTTAAAAATATTATGATGCATGCAAGCATTTTGAGAATATTCTTCAATAAAAAACGCATTAAGAGCCCCCATGATTATAGGATTGATATGGGGGAAGGATTTTTGTTTTTAAGAGTGCGGGGTGTATCTTAAGTATGTGTGAGGGGGGTGAAGTATTGTCCTTTTGGGTGGGGGCAAGGTGATGGAAATAGGGGCGAGAGCTGCTGGATGGTTGAGTTCGTGTGTGGGGGAAGGGGCTTATAGAGGGAGCGGGAAGGATGGGAGGCCGCTTAAAATGGCGAGGGAGATTATTCAAAATGTTTATGGTTTGCATATCCCCAATGAAATGCGAGCAAGTCTAAACAATCTCGTAAATGATCGGCAAGGGAGTTTTGTTTGCGTTTTGAAGAACTTAATTCTTTGATCGCTTGTCCGTGGCCTATAACTCGCTCAAGAAGAGAATAGCCAAGAATACCAAGTTGAACTTTAATGGTTTTTAATTGATTGGAGGCTGCTATTTGACGTTCAATGGGCTGTGTGTACCCTTGGCTACAGGAAACCTTTTCACGGGTGTAGTCAAGGCTCATGTGGAGATCGGCTTGGCTTTGACGCCAGTAAAAATAAAAACGTTCTGCCGCTTTATATTGGGCTTTGCTGAGATGCCCTTTGGCATATAAAAGGGCAATGGGATGGCTTTGTGCATTGGCAATGGCTTTAATCGTGCGCGGGTTACTGGAACTTTCTGGATGATTGGGTTTAAAATAAGGATTACGCGTTTCTACAGGGATTTCTTGCGTCTTTAAATGACCAATGTGCTTTCCTTGATTTTGATGATCAAGCGGGCAGGTTTGCATGTTTTTTTTCTCTTGATGGCTCATAACATCTCCTTAAAAATTTTAATTTTGATTCTTTCATGTTTATGCAAAGAAACGGGATTGTGCTGTTGTATGCTTGTTGAGGAATAGGTTTTTATATCTGCTTGTTGCGTGAGGGGACGTTTTTCAAAAGGGTGTGGGGTGGTGGTTTTCTTTTGCTGCTGTCATTTGTTTGTACGAGAGATTTATACGGGGGCGGGGATTTTGCGGGGGCTGTGCGAGGGATTTTGTGGGAGTGGTGTGTGTCGTTCTCTTTGTGGTTCTGGCTTCTTTAAAGGATGGGCGTTTTGTTGCATGATGGGCATTCTTTCTGATTTTATTGCTGTGGGGGGAGGGTTGATGTCGCAGGATTTGGTTTTTTGCCATGGTTGATGTTTTTCTGCCTCTTGGGAGCTTTATTTCTATTTATGTGGGGAGGTATTTGAGGGATCATGAAAGGAAGAAATTTTTTTAAGAGGATGGGGTTTGGGGGGCGTTATTGGCGGGGATCTCATGTTGTTTATACGGTTGCTGAACGCATGGGGTGGCGCTGGCTTTGGTTCTTAATTCCGTGGGGGTATCCTTTTGGGTTTTGTCATTGGGCTGATTTATAGAGGTGTAAAGCATCTTGTTATGATTTGGCTCTTGAAAAGAGAGGGGTTTTGTCGCATGGTGGATATTTTTCTTGAGTGACTTGATGGGGGAGGTGAGTGATGGCGCGCGGGCTTTTGTCTCTGAAGGGGTTGGTGTTTAGCTGTATTGTGGCCTATGTCTCTGTGGCTGTTTATGTGGAAATGAAGGCTCTTGGGATGACGTGGGGCATATTTTTACGAGCTGTGGCGTTTTATGGCATTCCCGGTATTTTCCTTATGTTGGGTTATGAAGTAATGCAGCGGCGTGGTATAACGAAGGGTTTGTTCCTCAAGATGGTGTTGTTGAGCTTCATTTTGGCTGCTCTCTCTGATTTTGTTTATGCGCAAGCCGAGCATTTGGGTTTGACTCAGGTGTGGTTCTTAAACAAGTGGGTGTTTTATGTCCTTTTGGGCTTTGTCCTTGCTCTTATTTATAGACGGGCAAGGCGTCTTGAGTTTAGGATTTCATTCTTTGAAAAGGATTGATCTTTTGCGGCATTTTGGGCATGATCTTTGGTTTTTATTGATGAAGGAGCGGGGCGTATGGTGGTTGCGCGGGACATATTTTTTAAGGGACTGGCGTTTTGCTGCATTTTTGGCTTGGTTCTTGGCTTTGCTTATGAGGATGCGGGGCGACCGGCTATTCCGTGGGAGGTGTTTTGGCAGGGGGGGTGATTTCTTGCATTGTTGCAACTGTCCTTTGTTTTATTTTGGTGGGAGCAGACCGTAGGACTTTTACGTGGGGTGTGTTTTTGAAGGCGGGGGTGTTTTGCACCATTGCTGCAGTGATTCTTGGCTTTGCTTATAAGGGAGCGAAGCATTTTGATATATCGTGGGAATTTTTAGTGATGGGAGCGGTATTTGTTGCATTGTTGGCGCTGTCCTTGGTTTTACTTATGAGGGTGCGGGGTAAATGGATATCGCGTGGGGTATTTTTATTGAAGTTTCTGGTGTTTGGCGGCGTTGTTGGCACTGTTGTTGGGTTGGCACATGTGGGAGCCAAGCATATGGGCTGGAGCACGCTTTGGTTCTTGGACGATAGGGGGTTCTTGAACGATTGGGGTGTTTGTGAGCAGTGTTGGATTTGTTCCTTTTTTTGCTCTGGAGAGGGGTATGGTGTGTGCGTGTACTGTTGGGGGGCTTAAAAAAATGAGCATTTTTCTTTTCCACCGGCGTGATCTTTGATGTTCTTTCTGTGAGGGGTATTTGATGTCGAACAATGTGATGTTTTTGCTGTTGCCTTGGTTTTTCTGCTTTTTTGCTGTTGCCTTGATTTTTATTTATAAGATTGCCAAGCGTCGCTCTGTTACAGGGTGGATGTTTTGGAGATGGGTGGTGCTTTATGGCGCTCTTGCCACCTACCTTGGTTTTATTTATGTGGGCGTGGGCCGTCGTGCTGTTGACGGAGAGCTGCTCTTGAAGGGGGCGGTATTTTCTTGCATTTTTGCAACTGTCCTTGGTTTGGTGCATCTGGGCGTCAAGAGTATGCCTGTTGCTTGGCAAGTTTTCTTGAAGGCGGTTATGTTTTGTTGCATGATGGGCTTTATCCTGTGGTTTGCTGCTGTGGGCGTCAGGGATATGGATAGCATAAGGGCGGTATTCTTAAAGGTTTTGCTCTTGTCTGTATTGTTGAAAGTGCTCTTGGGGTTCTTTATACGCGAGCAAGGTGATACGGTGTTACAGAGGTTGTTGCGTGCTTTGAATTTTGTGCTGTTTTTCTGCATTTTGGCACCAATCCTTTGTTTTACCCGTCTGGGAGCAGAGAATCTAGGGTTGAGCTGGCTTTGGTTCTCGGATGAGAGGGTGTTGCCCTTTATTGTTGGATTTTTTTCTCCTTTGATTTATCAGGGTGTAAGGCGTGCGCGTGTTCTAGGGGCTTGGTTCTTAAAGTAGGGGGTGTTTTTCTTCTCCATGGGTGTGATCTTTAATGTGCTTGCTGTGAGGGGTATGTGATGTCGAACGATTTGTTTTTTTTTGCTGTTGTTGGTGTTTTTCTACCTTTTTATTGTTGTCGTTATGTGTACTTATAAGGTTTCCAAGCGCTTCGATATTCCGTGGTGGCGGGTGGCGTTTTATTGTATTTTTGGTCTTTCCCTCCTTTTGAAGGAAGTGCTGTTTTACGGCATTTTAGGAGTCGTCCTTTTTTAGCTCTTGTGGGGATGGAGAATGTGGACATACCATGGGGACTATTGTCCTTGATGGGGCTGGTGTTTGCTGCACTGTTGGAGTGGTTTTTGATTTTGCATATGAGGGGGTGGCGAGATGGGGTGGTGACGCGTTGTTTGTGGTTATTGAAGGGGGGGCGCCGTTGTTAGAGCGAGCTTTTTTTGTTTGCATTTGGGAGTAGAGAATCTAGGGTTGAGTTGGCTTTGGTTCGCGAAGGATTGGGTGTTTTTCGTCATTTGTGGATTGATCTTTCCTGTTGTTTCTATGGGAGCAGGGCGTGTGCGTGTGAAGGCGGAGGCGTTTTATTGTATTTTTGGTTTTTCCCTCCTTTTGAAGGAAGTACTGTTTTACGGCGTTTTAGGAGGCGTCCTTTTTTAGCTCTTGTGGGGATGGAGAATGTGGACATACCATGGGGACTATTGTCCTTGATGGGGCTGGTGTTTGCTGCACTGTTGGAGTGGTTTTTGATTTTGCATATGAGGGGGTGGCGAGATGGGGTGGTGACGCATTGTTTGTGGTTATTGAAGGGGGGGCGCCGTTGTTGGAGCGAGCTTTTTTTGTTTGCATTTGGGAGTAGAGAATCTAGGGTTGAGGGGGCTTTGGTTCGCGAAGGATTGGGTGTTTTTCGTCATTTGTGGATTGATCCTTCCTGTTGTTTCTATGGGAGCAGGGCGTGTGCGTGTGAAAGCGGTGGCGTTTTTAAAGAGAGTGGGGTTTATGGGGTATTACAGATAACGTCGAGGGAATGATTGTTCAAAAGAACAGCGATAGCGGTAGGTTTGGGGATCAAACCAAAGCCCTATTTTGCCTTCAAAATCACCAGAACGTTGTTTGGCAATATTCATAATAACGCCGGGGCGTTTGGCTAAATCTGCTTTTTCTTGTGCGAGAGAGGCGGCAAAGATTTTGTCTTCTAACGGTCGATTGCGCCAAATGGTGATGATGTTAAAGGCATTGGCGCCAATCTCTGAGGCGCCTTTAATGTCTTCTGTGCTGGGGATATCTTTATCCAGACCGCTTTTGCGGGCATGGGCGACAAGGTGAATGTGCACACTGTTTAAAACAGCCCAATCAACCATTTTATAAACGGCTTGTTCTTGTCTTGCATAATCATCAGAGGCAATGCCAAGCCGCATCAAACTGTCGATGATAAATTGATCGCAGCCATAGCGCGCACGGCAATAGTCAAAGACATCAAGCAAGGTGTCAACGCTTGATTTGCCAACATGCTCATAAAGAATAAGCCCTTCATCTAAAAAATGAAGAATCCGTTCAATTGTCTCTTTTGTAGGCTGTTCTAAGCCGCCCGTTTGTTTGGTTAAACGGCGGAGCGATTGTTCTCCTTTCATCTCCAGAGACGCTAAGCAAAGCCGACTGTTTTGCGCAATCCAATGGGGAATACAGTCTGATAACAATTGGCTTTTACCTGCTCCACTGGCACCGCTCCATAGCGTTAATTCTGCTGGGCGGAAATGCACTTTATCCTTCAGTTTAGGATAGGGAACCGTATAACCAAGATGTTTTTCAGGCTCTGGCCAAAACAGTCCGATGACTTTGTCTTTATAGTCTGAGGCGCGCCGTAAACCTTCTGGTGCAAAGCTTTTTGCTGAGGAAAAGGCTGCTTTTATGGTGGCTCTATCAATCCCTGCGGTTAAACAGTCATTGGCATCTTTGAGGGGTAAACGGACACGGTAGCAACGGTGGCGTCCAAGCCTGCTGGCAATCTCACGGGCTGCTTCTTCACCAGGCTTATCCATATCGGTGGCTAAAAAAATTGTTTCAAAAGCTTCTAAATGATCAAATTCATTTTCAATCCAATTGTGCTTTCCTCCACTGCCTCCTCCAAAGGGGACAGAGACCGCCGGATATCCATAGGCGGCTAAGGAAAGTGCATCAATTTCTCCTTCAGTGATGACAATGGTACGGTTTGTTGAAGAAAGAAGGGGAAACGGTGCGCGCTCCATTAAGGGGGCCTGCTGAGGCGCCTGCGTGGCGGCTGGGGGTGACGAGGGAGCGTGTTGAGGCGCCTGTGGGGCGGTTGGGGTTGATGAGGGTGCGTGCTGAGGCGCATGTGGAGCGGCTGGGGTTGATGAGGGTGTCTGTTGAGGCGCATGTGGAGCGGCTGGGGTTGATGAGGGTGCGTGTTGAGGCGCCTGCGTGGCGGCTGGGTTGGTTGAGGGTGCGTGTTGAGGCGCCTGCGTGGCGGCTGGGGTTGATGAGGGTGCGTGTTGAGGCGCCTGCGTGGCGGTGGGGTTGGTTGAGGGTGCGTGTTGAGGCGCCTGCGTGGCGGCTGGGTTTGATGAGGGTGCGTGTTGAGGCGCCTGCGTGGCGGCTGGGGTTGATGAGGGTGCGTGTTGAGGCGCCTGCGTGGCGGTTGGGTTGGTTGAGGGTGCGTGTTGAGGCGCCTGCGTGGCGGCTGGGTTTGATGAGGGTGCGTGCTGAGACGCATGTGGAGCGGTTGGGTTGGTTGAGGGTGCGTGTTGAGGCGCCTGCGTGGCGGTGGGGGTTGATGAGGGTGCGTGCTGAGACGCGTTTGTGGTGGTGGGGGTTGACGAGGGTGCGTGCTGAGACGCGTTTGTGGTGGTGGGGGTTGACGAGGGAGCGTGCTGAGACGCGTTTGTGGTGGTGGGGGTTGATGAGGGTGCGTGCTGAGGCGCGTGTGGAGCGGCTGGGGTTGATGAGGGTGTCTGTTGAGGTGCCTGCGTGGCGGCTGGGGTTGATGAGGGTGCGTGCTGAGGCGCATGTGGAGCGGCTGGGGTTGATGAGGGTGCGTGCTGAGACGCGTTTGTGGTGGTGGGGGTTGATGAGGGTGCGTGTTGAGGTGCCTGCGTGGCGGCTGGGGTTGTTGAGAATGCCTGTTGAGGTGCCTGCGTGGCGGCTGGGTTGGTTGAGAGTGCGTGTTGAGGCGCCTGCGGGGCGGTTGGGTTTGAAGGGCAAAGGGCTTGCCAGCCAAACAAAATCGGTTCACAGTGTGCTGCTGTAGGTTTTGTTTTTGCTCCTGCTTGCGCAAGCCGTTCTTTAACTAAAGCAAGGGTGCCATCGGGTTTATAAAAGGGAAAAATGATTTTTTCGCCATCTTCTCCTATGCGGTAACGCTTTATAATCTCTAAAGGAATGTGGCGTTCTTTGTGGAGATAGGTTTTTACAAGATTTTGCGGGGGGCGCCCTGTAGGGACCGGTGGACGGCGATAGGAACGATGGGGTGCCATAAAGGGTTTGGGGCGTGTCAGATTGAGAGCCGCGCGTGCTTCTTCTAAAGCTTGAGAGAGACTAATGCCTTTGACTTCACACCAAAGGTCTAAAAGATCTCCTCCAATGCCTTCTGCAAAATCATACCAAAGCCCTGCTTTGCTGCCGCTTAGGCAAATCGATAAACTTTGACCTGCCTCACCACGTGTGTTGCCTACAATCCAATTGTTGCCTCGTTTGTGCCCTTGGGGAAGAAGCATTTCTGCTATTCTATCTGCTTGTGAGATAAGTTTTTGTTTGATTTCAAAAATTGTGCTCATGGTCATTCGTCTGGTGAATATATTGTTGTTTTTTTCAGATGTGAGAGGTGAGAATTCTGTTTTACTGTTCTCGTTGTTCGATCACATGGTGAAAGGTTTTGTGCTATGCGGTCCTTTTTTGTGCGGGACTTGCTCTATCCTGAAAGTTTTTGAAATGGCTGTGTTGGTATCTGTTTGCCAAGGGTTTAGGAAGGTGGTGCCCTTTGAGAGGGGCGCGTTGGAAGCAGGTAGGGTGGATGATGCAAGAAGGTGGGGGGGATGTCTGAGAGTGTGGTGCATGCTGGAGTCCTGTTTTGGGATATCTTGTTGGGGCATGTGTTGGGATGCCTGTGTGGGAGGGAGAGTGCCAAGGAGTTTGCTTTTCATTGAAGGTTTTTGAAGCTGCTCTGTTGATGTCTGCTTGCCAAGAGCATGGGAAGTGGCACCTTGAGAAAAGGAGGAAAGCGGAAAGGAGGAAGGGGGTGAAAGAAAGGTGGGGTGGATATGTCTGTGAGAGGGTGGTGCATTTTGGAGTCCTGTTTTGGGATACCTTGTTGGGGCATGTGTTGGGATGCCTGTGTGGGAGGGAGAGTGCCAAGGAGTTTGCTTTTCATTGAAGGTTTTTGA
>NZ_JBHIRA010000024.1:9818-14745 GCF_042196825.1 Bartonella sp. AC10YNML
TCTGTGAGAGGGTGGTGCATTTTGGAGTCCTGTTTTGGGATACCTTGTTGGGGCATGTGTTGGGATGCCTGTGTGGGGCTTTTGCATGGGGAAAACGCTTTTGTGATGAGAGAAAAATGGTCGATGTTGACGCGTTTTACGGTGTGAAGAGCTTATCCAAGTGTTGTTTTGCCGCCCTTTGTTTTGTGTTATTTTGTCCGATGCTATTGTGGTTTTGAAACGTTTTTATCCCTGTGCGTGCTTGAAAAATACGTTGTTTTTGTGATGTCAAAAATTGTCGCTATAGTTGATCAAACTGCGGTAAAGCGTGTCGTTGTTCTCAGAGGTAAAAGATGAGGAGCTTCCTTGTTTTTGCTGTTCTTGCCGTTCGATCTCACGGCGAAACCAGTTGCGCCATGTGGCTTGCCAGTCTACTTTGAGAGCTTCTTTGCCGCTCTTGGCTTTCCAATAGTCGCGAAATTTTTTGGCTTGCCAAAGAGCTTGGCTTTCACTCAAGCCTTCTGAAACTGCCGCCTTGATGTCTGCTTGCCAATGCTCAGGAAGACGGTACCCTTTGGCAACTGAGGCTGTGGTTTTTTTGTTGGAAGAAGAAGGAATGGAGGAAGGAAGATTGCTGAGGGGAAGAGTGGTGGCGGATTTTGTCTTTTCCCCCGTGACAATTTGCGCGATAGGGGCGGGAGTGAACTCCGCTTGGGGAGCGTTTAAAGGGGAGGCGTTTTTTTGCTCCGCTTCTTCTTGTGGAGGAGAAGGGAGAGGTGAATCAAGAGCCGATAAGGGTGATGGATGATCGCTTTGTTCAAAACTCTCTTCGCAGGAAAAACAAGGTTCTGTCTCATCAAACAAAATTTTCTTTTCTAAAACACCGTAAGGTGTTTCCTTTTCTTCTGCCTTTTGAGCTTTTGAGCTTTGTGCAACATCTTTTGTACTTTCGTTAAGCAGTTGTTGCATCTCTACATTGATTTTCTTGCGTTTTTTTGCCGAAGAACGACCCGCAAAGGATTTTTGTTCAAGCAATTTTTCACGCTCTTGAAAAACATTTTCGCAACGCTTATTCCATAATCCATTGGCTAAATTTAAAATCTTACCCTCTTGGATGAGCATCTCTAAAACATTAACAAAAGTTCGCTTGTCACAACCACAAAGACGCGCTAAACGTTCTTTCGATATTTCTAAAGGTCGGCCACGGGCATACATTTCATTGAGAAGAATCGTATAGATTCCAATTTCGTGTGCGCGCATCCCACGTACACCTCCTAGAAAGTCATTTTGATACCAACAAACATATGGAAGCCTAGACGATTCATAATGAGGAGTTTCTTGTTGATTAGCGTGTTTCATACTGCAATCTACTTTCTTCTTTTTTATACATTTTTATTGATGATAAAAGCTCAAATAAGGATTTAACTTGTGTTGCTTTTGGCTCTGTTCGATGATGACGAGAGGCTTCTTTACGATGCTTATAAATGATTGGCTGTGCTTGAAGCGCATGCAAACTTACGATTTAAGATTGCGGTGATGGAAAAAATAAAGAATACCACACATTCTCAACGTACTTTCTTTTGGGCAGAAGCTTTGGAGGTGGTCTTTTATATCCGGTAGGGTGGTTAAAGTGTTTTTATGAGCTAAAAATAGAAAATTCCCCCTAAAAAGTAAAATTTGTTTCCTTAATTTTATCCTTTTTAGAGGATAATGCAAGCCCGTTTTATAAAAAGGACGTGTTTTTTTAAAAAGACGCGCTATATGGTGAAATTATGAATATCGATGGTTGGCGTCAAAGATTAAAGACCGCTTTGGAAAAAAGTGGGCGGTCAAAAAGATCTATCTCTCTCTCTGCCGGTAAAGGCGCGGGGTACCTTCATTCTATTCTTTCTGAAGGAAAAGAACCAACAATCGAATCTCTCTCGCGAATTTGTCACGAAATTAATATCAGTATGAATTATATTCTTTACGGGAAAGGGGCTAGCCCTGAAGATAAAGAATTTATAGAGCTTATTTCGAAACTCTCTCCGCAAGAGAGACAGGCGATTTTGACTCTTTTGCGGCGGCCAATTGACGAAGCTTCAAAATAACTTCCTTCTGTGCTTTTGTGTCAAGGCGACTCCAGTATTTTATTAATATTATGTCACTCATTTTATCTCTCCTGTGTGTTTATAATTGCAATTTTGTAAGAACAAATAGAGAACAACAAAGGGGCATGAGAGGAACAAAGAATAATAGATTTTTCTTTACATATGTCATTTGAACCCCGTAGATATTTAAAATATATCTTTTATGAAGGATAAAATGATTGACATCTCTCCTATAGAGGATATAAGACTAACGCTATATTTAGTCTTGTCAAGACAAGGCTATGCTTTATCAACTATCTAAAGGGGGAAATCATGAAAAATATTTCATTCGTTAAAGAGGATGAAATCATTGTCGTTTTATGCGAAGAGGAAAATCCTTGTACTTATGAAGGACCAATCGACGAAATCGAAGAGGTGCTCGAACTGATTGAAGAATATGAAACTGTTTATAGAGTTTTACGACTCGATCTGACAACTTCTTATGCTGAAGATGTTACGGAACAAATCGCTGATTTTTATGTCGAAAATCATGAAATAAATGAAGAAAATACACAATTGCAGCCCTTCATTTTGAATAGTGAAGCGTATCATGCTTTTTTAAATGAAAGAGCGGCGTGCGATTATGAAGATAATCTCTATGGCTCTTATGAAAAACAGCATCGTTTACGCCCATGTGATGTCTTGACAGATTATTGGTGGTAAACATGACAAGTTATCTCAAGACTTCTTATCGAGGGATTCCACTTTATTATGCTGGAAATATGCGAAATTTAATCAGACTCGAACCACAAAAACACGACGCTCTTCTTTTTATCTCACAAGAAGCGGCGCTGTCTATGGCAAAAAAATTGGCGGAAGAATATCTCCGCTATGATTTTTCCGTCGTGCAATAGCAGGGTTGAAAAAAGAAGCCGCAATGATGGGCCAAAGTGCTTTTTCATTGCGGTGACAATGGTGCGCGTTATGCTTTCGTCTAGGGAGGCCGCTGCTTGGGAGGGACTTAGCTGATATGGAAAAGGAGGGGATGAGAAACTTGTGGGGAGAAAGAATGGGGGGAGCTTGAAGCGTATGCAAGGCATATGCTGGAGGGGAGATATGAGGTGTGGAAAAGGGGGGCAGCCGTATAGCGTTGAGGAGATGTCAATCTTTAAAAAAAGCTTTGTGTAGGGGGAAAGAGTAGAGTGTTGAGGGAGGGGGGAAAGCAGAGAGCTTTGAGCGCAGGGAGTGCAAAGAGCTTGGACATGAATGTGAAAGCATGCTGGGAAATGGGGGAAGGTGTTTGAGGGGGAAGAAGAGGAAGGCGCTATGGGGGCGCGGTTCTGACCGTTTTTGTGTTGAGCCTTAGGGAGATAATGACGGGCAAGGTTTTTTTTATCGGGGAGAAAATATCACGCGTTATGCTTTCGTCTAGGGAGGGCGCCGCTTGGGAGGGACTTAGCTGATATGGAAAAGGAGGGGATGAGAAACTTGTGGGGAGGAGGGATGTTGGGGGGGGCGTTTCCAACAGCTTTTGTGATTTCAGTAGCACAATATTTAAGGATGCTGTCATTCTTAGTGGGGAATGCATCTTAAAAGATATGAATGTTTCAAAGAGAATATGTTGCAAAAAAAAGCACTTTAAAGATTAAGGAGAGAAATACCATGCCAATCATTATCGATTGTATTCAAGGAACAGAGGAATGGCAGCAAGTGCGTAATGGTTTGATTACGGCTTCGTTGTTTGAGATGGTTATGGCACGAACAAAACAAGGGCAAAAAACGTCACGCTATCAGAGTGTGATGATGAAATTGGCGGGAGAAAGAATTACAGGAAAAACCGTTGATGAAGGGACAACACTTTCTCAGCGACGTGGGACTGAATTAGAACCAAGCGCGCGACAGCTTTATGGGAAACTGACACATACAGAACCTAAATGTATTGGCTTTGTTTTGGCTGATGATCGCGGACAAGGATTTTCTCCCGATGCTTTTGTGGGAAAAAATGGATTGTTGGAAATTAAAACAAAAAAACCTGAAATTTTAATTCCTCATTTCATGCAAAAGGG
This sequence comes from Bartonella sp. AC10YNML, assembly GCF_042196825.1. Classification (NCBI taxonomy): domain Bacteria; kingdom Pseudomonadati; phylum Pseudomonadota; class Alphaproteobacteria; order Hyphomicrobiales; family Bartonellaceae; genus Bartonella; species Bartonella sp. AC10YNML. The sequence continues at coordinate 13,933 of NZ_JBHIRA010000024.1, forward strand.
CTTTCCAGCAGAACATAAAGCACAATGTCAAGGAGGGTTATGGATTTCTCAACGCGAATGGGTGGATTTAATGCTCTATTGGCCAAATATGCCACCTTTGATTAAACGGGCTTATCGTGATGAAGCCTATATTTGCAAGCTTGAAAATGAAATTAGCCGTTTTAATGAGGCGTTGGAGAAGATGGTACAGCAAATTAAATCGGTTGAGACAGGTTTTCATATAAGAACAGAAATTGCTTTGAAGGAGGGAGAAAGCGGGGAGCTTGGAGCGCATGCAAGGCGTATGCTGGAGGGCAAAGCAAGAATGAGACGCAAGAGGGGAAGAAAGGGATCTTGTGTAGCGTTGAGGAGAGGCAAAGTTCTATAAAAAAGAAATTCAGAGGGAAAAGAGCAAAGCATATGTTGGAAGAGGGTGCCAAACAAGGGGGCGCAGGGAAGCAGGGAGCACAAAGAGCTTGGCTATGAATGTGAAAGCATATTGGGACAATGGGGGGTAAAAGCGGGGAGCTTGGAGCGCATGCAAGGCGTATGCTGGAGAGGAAAACGAGAATGGGAGTAAGGCCAAGTGTTTAGAGATATGGTGGCATGATTTTGGGAGCTTTTGTGGTGAGTGCTGGGGGAGCGGCAATGATGGGCAAGTGTGTTTTTTATTGCTGTGACAATTGTATACGTTATGCTCCCGTTCTTGGGGAGAAGAGCTTTGCAGGAATTTTCTTAGCCAACATGGAAAAGGGGGGGCATGAAGAAAAGAACCTATATATGGGGAATTGCGGGCGCTTGTGTGGGGGGGGAGTTGCCGGCTGGTTCATTGGG
>NZ_JBHIRA010000025.1:0-11643 GCF_042196825.1 Bartonella sp. AC10YNML
ACTTCAAGCTCTAAACGATCATTTTGCACATCAATGCCTGCTGTCAACACGACGGCTTGTTCTGGTGCAAGGGGATACTCTTCGCGTTTTGCATAAAGGCTGTCTGGATCAACAACTTCGCCCGTTCTGTCCTCCCATGGCTCTCCAAGCACTGTATTGACAAAAGGCTGTAGAAGAGCTGGATCATCTTTGGCATTTAAAAACTCTCTTGCACATTCTCCCCATGTAAGCCAAGGTGAATAGAGTGCCGAAATATGATAAGAGCGCAAATTGGGTCTGCTTGATTCACTGGTTGGGACCCAGCATGCGCCTCTTTCTTCACACATGAGATCTGTTTTTCGGTGCTCGGCATGTTCATGACCACAATGGGCACAAACAAAAACAGCTTTTTCAGGAACCCCTTTCGGCCATTTGATTTGTGACCAAACAATCGGCTGGAGTGTACCACATGCATCACAAGGCACGTTGTAATATCGCTGGTCTCCTAGTACAAAATCCTTGGCAATACGGCTTGTGTCACGGTGGGTAGGAGTGGACAATTTAAAGATCTTTCGTTGTACAAAGGTTGATGTGCGCTTTTCCGCAATCATCACTGGATCACCTTCGTTATCGACACTGAGAGGATAGGCATCCACCTCATCTAAAATCAGATAACGAATAGGCATGGAACGCAAACCAGCAGCACTGTTGGCTCCTGTAAGCATCAATGCCCCACCATCAAACTCTTTCGAAAACATGGTATTTCCGCTGTCACGTGCTCGTGCTGGGGCTATGCGTTCACTTAAAACTGGACTTGCCATAATCATGGGATCAAGCCGCGTCTTTGAAAGCTTTTTGGCTGTCTCAACGGTCGGCATGACATAAAGAGCAGGTCCTGGACTATAATGAATAGCATAACCGCAGAAGTTCAATCCTGCCTCTGACATGCCAACCTGCGCTCCTTTCATGACAATGGTTGTTTCAATCGGTTTGTGAGAGGAAAGATTATCCATGATTTCACGCAAATAGGGGGTCCGCTTTGTTCTCCACAATCCAGGTTCAGCACTTGCTACGGTGCTAAGGTATCTATTCTTGTCCGCCCATTGGGAAACCGTATACGGTGGGTCCGGTTGTCTTGCATCATTGGCATGGGAGAAAAATTCTGTAACAGCATTCTCATCCATTATTCATTCTTTGCTCGCCCCAAAACTCTCTCATTCTGGAGGTTGAGGATCATGATAAGGAACTGGAATATGAACAGCTTCAAGCAAAGCCTTTCGCATGTAATAATCAATGGCACCGATTAGGCTTGCAGCATCACATCCAACTTGTGCAGCAATGCTTGCACCAAATCGATGAGGAAAATTCAACATAGCGTCACGGTGTGCTCTTCCAAACTCACGCGCTGCTCTCTTGACTTCTTCACGGTCAACGGTTGTTTCGCGTAAGCGTTCAAGGGCAATCTTTTCGCTTTCAAGCGCAACTTGCATTCGCTCCAGTTTAATCTTGTATTCATTGGCACCCTCTGTAGAGACTTGTTTGATCTTTGTTCGCGGTTGGCCATCCGGTGCTAAAAATGGAGCAGGGCGTTTTGTTGGATTCTCATTCCAGATGCTTGTGGCAAGCGCTTCATTAACAGAACCATCTTCAAAAAGAGCCTTATCAAACTTCCCTGTCTTAAGACGAGAAACCACTGCATTAGGAGAAACACGCATCTTTTTGGCAAACGCACGAAGCGATAAACCTTTACGCGTTTTCTTATTCATAGTTGCTCCTTTCCTTCTTTTCTGTCCTAAGAAGGAGGCGGTTACGGCGTATTAGGATAAAGAGAGATTTACGGTACCAACTGAAAAACAAGATTTAATACGATAAGGAAATACTTAACACATTAAATTGTTATTTATCAATGTGTTATGTGTACAATGTACAGTCAATTTAAAAATTCTGTCGCTAGCGATAGTTCGCGCTCGCCTGCCCCGCAACGAAGCCAACCCGCTGGGAAGTACCTTTTTCATTGATTTTATTGATTTTTTTATGGAAAAAACAAAGCATAAGTGATAATCTGTTTTTAATATTGCAATAAGAATAGGTAATGCCTAAGCCCATAAGGATATGGAACATATAGATAAAGCGTGAGAACATGATCTAGCCTTTTTTATTAGCAGCGTATTCTTAACGTTTAAGTTGTCTCTGTATATTTTTGGTTAATCTTTCATTGGCATATTATGCAATAGCACTTGCAATTTCTGGCTTTGACATAACTTTAGCAATTGATGGTCCTTCTTGTTTTGCAATGGGGAATTGATCTCCGTCATCTCTTTGAAACACATTCCCTCCCATTTTCAAATCAACATGCTTTGGAAAACTGCCTCCCTTGATAAAACCATGGGGTAAGATTTCTTGTTTCTCAAACATTTTGTAAGCCACACCGCGTTTTGTTTCGTTTGCTTCAAAAAATTTAAGAGGTATTGGTGTTCCAGAACCAATGATATCTGTCTCAAAAAACCTTGCTGTCGCCTTTTCTTTAATATAAACACCTCTTCTTATACGCTTTATTTGGGCTGATGAGATGTCGGTAACTTGCTTTTCAGTAAAGCGTTCAACTTGTTTTGCTGAGGTGTTTAGAGTATTACGCAGAGCCCAATTAAGGCGAGGGGCTTGAAGGCTTGTGAAGGTATCTTTTGCCTGTTGAAGATACCATTTTTGGTGGATGATTAACTTCAACGTCTAAGCCTTTTTAAGAGTAGGTGTTGATGACTTGGAAACTTTAGATGCTTTAGGCTTTTCGAGAGAGGTTTCCTCTGTTACTGTTTCAGATGATATTTGGTTGGGTTCTTTTTCTATTTGCTTAATTTGTTCAACTCCCTTGTCGGGCTTTATTTTTGTTTTAACATCAACAAAGGGTTTAGCAGCATTTGCACGCTTGAGACGAGCGTAGACTTGATTGGATACCTCAACAAATGGATTATTGGGTGTTGATGGTTCAAAACGAACGGTGCTTTTATTATCGCCAACAACACACATTGGCTTCGTGATGATTGCTTTCATCTTCGCTCCTTTTGAGGCAATGAATTAATGACATCATTAGTCCAATATTGATTTTTATTCTGTGAAAAATTGATTAGTCAGAATTATCTAGAAAACAGGGCTTTCTAGCCATGCTTCAAGTTCACATTTTACTGAATTTTTGGGGATATTTTTGAATTTCAGACGCAATACAACTAGTACCGTGCTATCATTAAATACGATTTTTTACATCATGCCAACAAAAAAATCTATATTTTAGATTTTATAAATTATTGTGAAATTATTATAGGAAGGAAAAGCAATGACAGGTCCAGAAATATTAGATGCCATGTATATAGTATCAATGATAGTTATATCCCTCTTAACTATAGCATTTTGTTTGCCTGCCGCCTTTTGATTTTCATTAATAGTTTGCGGATCATATGCAATTACACGCTTTTGCAAAAAAATCGAGAGTGAGAAATTTTTCCAGATTGATGAGCTAAATATTAAGCTCGTGACGGGCTGCTGTTGCCAAAAAAGCAGATCTTGTTAAACCTCTCTTTTGTGCACAATTATCAATTGCACGTAAAAGCCCTCGTTCAATTGATATATTTGCGCGTATGACTTCTGAATCATTTTCAATAAAAGGAACTTGTATTAAAGAAGCTCCTTCTGACAAAGCTGTTTTGACAGATTCCCGTTGTATGACTTCTTCAAATTTTGAAGGAATAGGCACTCTATCTATATCTTCACAATAAAGTTGGAGTGCTTCTGTTGCATTTGCTATTAAATTTTCTTCCTCATCAGCAGCAGAAAAAAGTTCCTCAAAATCAGGAAACTGAACACCAAAAGCAGAGTCTTCATCTTTATGAACAAGAGCAAAGAGCTAACAAGATGTGTTAACGATTGATCTTCTATAACAAGATATTGTAATGCAGCATAAAGATTATACTGTCTATAGAGATGTTGTATTTCTTTGATAACCTCTTTCGTCTCTTCATAACAATGAGTTGCTCTTTCAATCCACCGTTTTTGTGCCTCCTCATTTGATGAAGGAGTAAAGTTATCATAAATTGCATTAGGTAATCCTTTTGCACATAGGTAATTGTTTTTCACTTCAAGATATTTTTGCGCAACATCATATTGGTCTTGATTGATTTCGCCTTGCAAATAAAGCCGCCCAATATAGGTACCGGAAAGCGGATTTTTAGCCTCTTCTATGGTCAAGCCAAAGCGTTTGGCACGCATTTCAATTGCCAATTTATCCATGGGTTCATGCGGTCTTTTTGCTCGTGAGATGCATCCTTTAATCCGAGGTCGTCCGCGTTTTGTACGTTTTTTTCTCTTTGTCATATGTTATCAATCAGAATGGGATAGCATCATTAAGAGATGCGCCATGATCAGCAGCACCTGAAGCGATAGCATAATTTTGAGAAGTAATGGGTGAAGGGGTAGGGGATGCTGTTTGATCTTTCTTTGCATCAAGCAAATACAACTCGCCTTTGAATTGTGGTAAAATAATCTCTGTTGTGTAACGGTCATGCCCATTTTTATCTTTCCATTTGCGTGTCTGTAATTTGCCTTCTACGTAAACCTTTAAACCTTTGTTTAGATATTGAAGTGCAATTTTTGCTAAATGTGGATTAAAAATCACAACTGAATGCCATTCTGTTTTCTCTACTTTTTGATTGGTTTTTTTATCTGTATAGCTCTCAGAAGTCGCTATACTAAAATTGACTATTTTTGCCCCAGAATTCATTGTTTTGCTTTCGGGATTAGCACCAAGGCGCCCGATTAAAGTCACTTTATTTAGCATATTTGTAGCCCCATTAGATTAGCAATTTATACATACAAAATCTTAGCATAATTTGCATATTTATTCAATTATTTCAAAATGATATTATTGTTTTTTAATATATAAAATTATGTTTACGGTGTATAAAATAAGGAGATCAAGGTATTCTATTCTGCAAGCACCGTTTTTTTTCTACTTTCTCCATGAGTTCATTGCACTTTGTCAGATCTTGTTGTGAAAGAGACTTAAAAATTCTAACAAACGTGTTAGAAATTTTATGGTTAAGTGGGGCAGAAGAGTTCATTGTAAAATTCTTACGACAAATATTTGCTATCTTTTCTCAAGATAGAGGCCGTTTCTTTATAACTATTGGGGAAAATTAAAACGACAAGCGCTAAACTTATTAGTTTTAAGAGTCTGTGCAAATACTGTTGTAAATCACGTGTTAGTTTCACCCAACCCGTTGTATCATCATCTTTATATTTGGGGTTACTCTGCAATTCAGAAGGAATATTAGAATTGCATAAAATTGCAAAAATCGTTGTGACTATTACCAAAGAAACAGACGCGAATGTCAAAATACTCTGAATAAAGTCAAGATTTTTTTTAATTCCTAAAAAACATAAAAATATAAAAGTTATAATGCCAAACAAGGCTCTTAACTGCTTATCTGTAAAAATATTTATTTCCTGCGGCTTTCGATAATTTTTTGATCTATTTATTGATCTCATCTATAAGAGGTTCGTAATTCAGAACGCTTTTCGGAATAGCACCACCGTAAACCCATGCTTTCATTTGCGCTTTGGTACTAAAATCCGCATTCTGGTGTGGTATAATACTGGCCGCCATCAAACTTTTCACATTCTCTTGTACCGTCTTCATATTTGTAGAGGTTGTAAAAATACTCTGCCGCTCCGTCCCCCCAAGGAACATAATCAACAGTTGTTGCAACAAACTCTTTTTGCATTGGCTGTTTACGCTTTTTAAAGGACAGGTTCTTTTAATATTCTCATGTTTTGAGTCCATAATTTTACCAATTGGTCTATTTACCTAAAATTTGACCGTACAGAGCGTTTTGTGTTTTTAATTGTAGTAAAAAAACTTCAAATCTCTTTATACGGTGCTTTTTTGTCGGTTTAAACACATATCTAATCCCAAAATGATCAGCGCTTTTCACTAGTTTACTAACCTGCAATGTTTTTCACTGTTCCCCCCAAGACCATTTAAATTCCTTCAAGCTTTTGCTTTTCAATCAACGTGAGTGGTCTTGAATTCTCTCTCATTGCCTTTTCTTTCAGCCTTTTTTCACGGGAGTTCAAAACAGCCTTGCGTACACTTTCGGCTTTTGAAAGAAGGGTGTTTTCTACTGTCTGGCAATAAGTTAAAAGTTCTCCACAAGTTGGCATAAATGTTTTTGATATCCCAATTGCTTGACCCGTTACGATATTTTCGACATCCTTTTTCATAGCATATGACGAAATGCGGTCCAGCATCATGCCATAGGATAAAACGACGGCTTTGGTGTCTGTATTCGCAGAGACTTTCATGCTTGAGAGTAGGAAAGAAGTTTGCTCAATTTGCTTAACTGAAGCTTTCACAGAAAGCAACGCTTGTAGACGATTCAAGCATCTAAGGTTTGTGCCTCCTCTTGTTTCGTCAATGTATTCCCAGCTTTCAGCGTCAATCGATGCCCCGGACTGATCATTTCCATAATCTTCTCCAGATGAGAGATGATCTCTGAGTTCGTTGAAGCCCTCTTCAAGCTGTTCTGTGAAAGTTTTCTGAGTGAATTTTCCATAATGACCACCTAACCGTTTTTCCTGTTCTAATCTTGCTTTTTTCTTTGCTAGCATTCCGATAGAGCTTGTGACCCAATTGTACCAAGTCCTTTGCCAGTCCCGTTTGTTTGCATTTTTATTTGGATTTGCTATCCAGTAATTTGTGAACCGTTTGAACTCTAACAGCGCCTCATCATGGGGTAAGCCTTTATCGATTGCGTATTGCAAATTAGGTTCAAAATTCTCAGGTAAGCGAAAATCATCTTTTGATTTAGTCCGCTTCGCTTTTTGGGGAACGTTCTTTTGCTTGTGAATGGGAGGTTGGTTTTCTACATCCGTTGTGATTTGCTCTGGTTGGCTTCCGCAAGCATGAATCTCTATTGACTCATGAACCTGTTCGTTTGTTTGTAAATTTTCAGAACAAATTTCTTTTTTGCTAATACGATAGTATTAGTTTTTTATTATAACTGTTATTGTTTATGTTATATATGGGCATCATTAAGCATACCACAAGCATCATTTGTATGTTTATCCCATCTTGCCTACGCTGCTTTCTTTGCTTTCTCTGATAACGTCTTTGACCGTGACGTCTTCGATACCTTCTCTAAACTCTCATTAGAGTTATTGAGTTCTTCTTCAACTTTTAAACTCCATAAACACCCATCGTCTAAACGTTCGATATGACCTGTGCTTATTAAAACTTCTAACGCTTTCATAAACATTTTTACTGCACAGCCAGTGTAATCATCCTGGATCTTCATATTATTTAAAAGTGGTTTTCTAGTATAAAGCATTTGCAAGCGTAACTTTATGTAAACTTTGCACTCAAAGGGAGATAAACAAGCAGGATCAAGAATCCATTTATCTGCAAATAACCTCCGTCCACGGTAATTTATTGGACATGTATACCCCCTTCTTTCATTAAATATAAAATTGCCAAAGCATCTGCTTCGTTGTCGTCACAAGGCGCGTGACCTTTTGCACGCATTGCCTTAATCATTTCTGCTTTTGAGGCATTTCCTTTGCCTGTCGTTGCTTTCTTAATGGTACCAACGGGAATGCCTTCATACGGTATCTGATGATGTTCACACCACGCCGTTAATGTTGCTAGAAAGCCTCCGTAAATATGAGAAGCGTTTGTACCCACATGCCGGCGCACCTCTTCAAAATACACCGCGTCAATTTCATCAACGGACCTCTTTAGTTCAGTAAGCCACCGTTTAAAGCATAAATAACGCATACCACCGCCTTCAAAACGGCGTGATTGAAAATTTTCTGTATCGCTTGTTATGTGACCATCTGCACCACGTATCGCCCAGCCTGTCTTGGTCCCTAGATCAAGACATAAAATAGTTTGTGCGTTAGTGATCATAATCCCCCTTAAGGCACTACGTATTTATGCGTGCGCATGGTGACGCGTAATCTATTAATTTGATCTCTTTATTTAATGCTTGTTTAAGAGTGTGAATGATACTGTTGATGTTCATTACTATCTGTAGAAGCAGCAATAAAAGCAGATTGTGAAGATAATTTAGAATCACATGATTGCGTCCTATAAAAAAACGAGAAAAAGTTTTCTGCCTTAATCGATGCTCCAATTCTTTTGGCTTCATTCAAAAGAATTGTGATATGTTTTGTTGGAATTCTCCCACCAGTTCTACCTTTTGATATAGGACGGAGCCAGGCATACACGCGTGTTCTACGAACCCCACCTACAGATTTATTATTTCCGAAAATTGTTTTATAGCACATTGTGTAGCGATTATAAAAACAATATCAAGAAGGAAAATTTATAATAAAACTACATGTTGCTAAATTAGAAAATGACGATTGTATACAACGTACCTACAATAAATATATGACAATAAGTATCTCGCAATGGTTACAAAATGCCTTATCTGAAGCTAGATTAAGCCAATCAGAGCTTTCAAGACAGCTAACCGCTTCTTTAGGTCGCTCAATAGATCGTGCTGCCGTCAATAAAATGCTAAAAGGAACAAGAGATATTTCTGCTCGAGAATTATTAGAAATATCAAAGCTTACCGGTGCTTTTATTCCCACTAATCACTTAGTTCCTTTGATCGGATCTGTAGGAGCCGGAGGAGAAATAATAGCAATAGATTCTGGTTGTCTAGAAGAAGTAGAAGTCCCACCATCTGCTCCTAAAGGAACTGTTGCTGTTCGCGTGGTAGGTGATTCTATGTTTCCAGCCATTGAAGAAGGAAGTCTTCTTTTTTATTCCTATCATTTGCCACCAGAGGATCTTATTAACAACCGCGCTATCATAAAAACTAAATGTGGGAAAGTTTACATCAAAGTATTACGTCTCGGAAAAGAAAAAGGGAAATGGGTTTTATCCAGTATAAATGGAAAATATGCCGATATCGTAGATGTAGAATTAGAATGGTGTGCACCTATCGACTGGATTAAGCCAGCCAGAATATGAATTAATATTTTTATACTTCTCTTCAAGCAAGCCTTTAGTTTATACTTTTTAAAATCGCTACATTTCTTGTTGATTATGTTTTCAAAGTCGCTACATTGGTGTCTATAAACCACGCACAAACAATCGCCAAGGGATGTTAGGGAGGAAAAATTATGGAAAATCCAATTCTTATAAATTCCAATGAAATTTTATTAGTTGTCTACGATGATGATCAAAACATTGGTCGTTCAGGATCACTGGATGAAAGCCAAGTTCTAAAAATTATTGACGAGGCAAATGATGAAATCCAAATCTTTCGCATCAATCCTTCTTAAAATAGCTGCGAAGATATCTCTGAAGATATCGCAGAATTTTATCTTAGAGAACGTGAAGAACAGTGTTTTAACGGAAACATACCTCATGACGTTATTTTACACATCACAGCATACGTTTTTTTAGACGATATAAAACAGCATGAATATGACGATGCAATGTATGATTCTTACGAAGTATGATTCTTACGAACAACAACACCGTTTGCATCCTTGTGATGTGCTTTAAATTCTGAAGGGCGCATTTAAAAGCGCGCCCCCTTTCATTCATCAATCCCATCAACATGAGGTTCGTAATGGAAAAGCCTATTGCTATCCAGCACAATACAATCAAACACGAAACCGTTCCAACGGTTAACGCACGTGATTTACATGAATTTTTGGAAATAGGGAAAGATTTTTCTACTTGAATTAAGAATCGTATTCATCAATATGAATTTGAAGAGGAAAGTGATTTTATAAAAACACAAGATTTGCGGTCCACAAAATTGGGGAGCGCAAAATCTAGAGCTGTTACAGCCATAGACTATCACTCACATTAGACATGGCAAAAGAGCTTGCCATGGTAGAGCGTAATGAAAAAGGTAAACAAGCCCGTCAATATTTTATTGAATGTGAACGGCGTGCAAAGAAACTTTTAGACCTTGCAAACGCTTTAGAGGACCCTCTCTTTGTGAAAAAACTGCTTTTAGAAAGCAGCACACAATTAGAGACCTTAAAAAGTGAAGTGAGTACCCTTAAACCAAAGGCAATGGCTCTTGAAAGCTAGAGCGTCATAATGGACTCCTCGGTCTTACAGAAGCCGCTAAAATACTCGAGATACAACCAAAACAATTCATTCTCTTCTTACAGCAAAAAGGATGGTTTTACAGACGAGCAGCAGGTGGAAATTTGCTACCGTATCAAGACAAAATCCAAAAGCAACTTATGGATTGTCCGACCATCCACTTCAAACCGCAAATGGAATAGAAAAAGTTGTACCAGCAGCAGAAGGCATTGATGTGCTGTTTCAAGAGCTTATAAAGACAAAGCATGCATTAAGAGCAACAATCATAGAAAAGAAATACGAATTTACTGATGAAATAGACATTCTTTATCGTCGCCTAGTTCGTCGCATGCGTGCACTGAGAGACTTTGGAAACGCTTGTGTTGAATCCAATGCACATATTTTCGATAATACGCAAGTCTACGGAATAGCCGAAATTCACGGCAATGCAATATTTGTGAAAAAGCTCATATTGGTGGTGATGCTGTTGTATGTGGTAACAGATGTATTTCAAGCAACACACATATTAGTTGTAATAGAAAAGCCCCGAACATATCCCTAGAAAAAGACAGAGCGTATAAGCTCTTTCTAACAGCCAAACCAGCCTTTTAAAACATGCGTGATTCACGCCACACGTGAATTGCGCGTAATGGAGAAAATCAAAATGAGTGAACAAAACACTAACCTAATAGAAATTGAAGAAACACATCATTTAGCCGTCGAATAAACTGCTATGGAATGTATTTTTAATAAAGCATTAGAAAGTGACGTTAGTATTGACCGCTTAAAGCGTCTTCTTGATTTAAGAGAAAAAGAAATAGAACGACAAGAGCGCCAAAACTTTGTCCGTGACCTTTCGGCTATGCAAACAAAATATCAAAATATTGAAAAAACTCTACAATCACCCATACAAACAGCAAATACGCTATGCTTGATCAGTACATTGACGCTTTAAAGGACGGGCTTGCAAAATACAACTATATTAAACAGAAAAAAACGTTACCATAGAAATAATTCTGCCTCACCCTTCAGGAAATAAAATCTAAACAGAAGGAACATTTCCAATTGACAGTACAGGCTCTAAAAATAGCATACAATCAGTTGGTTCCACACTTACCTACGCACAGAGATACCTGTTAGGCATACTTCTTAATGTAGCAAGTAAAGAAGACGATACAGATGGTCAACCGCAAACCAAAGAAGGCGATATAAATAATCAAAAAGTTTCCTCTAAACAGATAAAGCAAATCGAAGAATTAATTAAAGAAACAGGGACAAATGAAAGTAGTCTTCTCTATTTCGCAGAAGCAGAAAAACTAACAGATATGTCTTGTGAAAAAGCAGAATTGGTTTTGGGCATTTGGAAAGAAGAAAAAATATTCAAAAAGAAAAAGCTCTACAATTGCCCCCATCACAAGAGCAACAAACGGCGGTGTGAGATGGAGCAACGAATAGCAGAATGATTTTCAAGCAAGTCTAGGGAAAGTCACCGCATCAAACATTTACAACATACTCAATAAAACTACAAAAGGATTGCCTACGAGCAAATATGAAGACTA
>NZ_JBHIRA010000026.1:0-9470 GCF_042196825.1 Bartonella sp. AC10YNML
TCTAGCTATAAAGAACCAGAATAAGAATAATATATATAAAAAAAATAAAACTATCGTTTTATCAAAAAAAGAAATTGGTTCTGAAAGTTTAGAAATCACTGATTTGGTTCAAGAGCCAATCGAGGTTGCTGCTGTTGAGACCACATCAGAGCAAAACGAAACGATAGCAGATAACCAACCTCCCATTCACGAGCAAGAGAACGTTCCCAAAAAAGCAAAACGAGCGCAAGCTAATCGCGGTTGTCGATTGCCAGAGGATTTTGAACCGGATTACGATTTTGCAATCGAAGCGGGTTTGCCTCCAGAGCGCGTGAAAGTCGAAATCGCAAAATTTCGAGATTATTGGCGTTCAAAAGCCGGAGCAAATGCAACCAAAACCGATTGGCAAGCAACATGGCGTAACTGGGTACGCAAGGCAGTTGATGATTTAGAAAAAACGAAAAACACGAACAACAATGGTGGAAACAATGGAAACTTTTCAAAAGATCAAAGAACTCGTGGTAGTACCGGAGAGACAATCCGTAATCTTATCGGTGCAACACAGCTTAGTGACGCCTCTACAAGATACCGTGCAACAGATAGAGCAATGTGTAACTCTGGAGTTCCCATGGACCTTGAGAAATGGCATGGAATTGACAGCAACCCTAGAGAAACAAGCTTTAGAAGCTTATCAGACTGTTCAAAACTTACTTACCGTGAAAGCGTCTGTTGAAGACATAGCAGAGGCTCTTGATGTGCTTGAAGGTGGTTTGACAATGCAAAAAGTTTCGAATGTAGAAGCGCGTGCAAAGGCTTATATCGCAGCTCTTAACGGCATTTCACTCTGGTCTTTGTTGCAAGCTGTTAAAAATCTTATCCGTGGTGAAGCAAAAGGCATGTCCACAACATTTGTGCCTTCATGCGCTGATCTAGCGCAGTATTGTCGTGATTTAGAAAGCGGGCTTTATGGTGTTGCTGAGAGAGTTTTTACAGCAGTTGAAAATACGCGTAACCTAGCCTTAGGAGGCAAGCGCATTTCATTCATGAGAATAGGCAAGCCTAGTGAAGAGCAACATAACAGTAGCAATTCAAAAGCGGCTTAAAACAGCAAACTAGTGAAAAGTGCTGATGGTTTTGTGATTAGATATGCGTTTAAATCATCAAAAAGGTACCGTACAAAGCGATTTAAAGATTTTATGATGAAAACCATATTGAAATTAAAAAGCTTCTGTACGCTTAAATTTAAGGCAAACAAAACCATTGGTAAAATTATGGACTAAAAACATGAAAATATTAAAAGACCTGTTCTTAAAAAAGCGTAAACAACCAATGCAAAAAGAGTTTGTTGCAACAGCTGTTGGTTATGTTCCTTGGGGAGATGGAGCAGCAGAGTATTTTTACAACCTCTATGAATATGAAGACGGCACAAGAGAGTGTGAAAAGTTTGATGGCGGTCAGTATTACACCACACCAGAAAATGCGGATTTCAGTACCAAAGCGCAAGTAAAAGCATGGGTTTACGGTGGGAATATTCCGAAAAGCGTTCTCAATTACGAACCTCTTATAGACGAGATCAATAGAGAGATTAAAAAGTTATCGGAAGTTGCTTGACAATATGGCAACATTATGTCTATTGTCGAATCAGGTGCCTAGAAAACACCTTAAAACAACTAGCGGATTGGTTGCCGAAATAACTGATCTTCCGCAATTTAAAAGCTTTGACTCATTGTGTGCTACACGCATATAATAATTTTGTCGGGTGTGGTTATGCCATAAAATACCCTTTTTGGGAAAAGCATAACGACGGGCTAGTTGCCGTGTTTTCTAGCGCCCGGCATTCTCTTTGGATGTCAATAGAAAACCTTAACAACTAGGAGTTCATAATGAACACTCTAATTAAAATATCAGAACAAGCTGTTGGACAAGAAATTATCCAAACCGTTAATGCACGTGAATTACATGTGTTTTTGGAAGTAAAACGAGACTTTTCTAATTGGATTAAAGATCGTATTAACAAATACAGTTTTCTAAAAAATCAGGATTATATAGTTTTCGCCAATTTTGGCGAAAACTTCCAAGGTGGTCGTCCAAGTACAGAATATCACCTCACTCTAGACATGGCAAAAGAGCTTTCCATGGTTGAACGCAATGAGAAAGGCAGACAAGCTCGTCGTTACTTTATTGAGTGTGAGAAAAAGTTAAAAAGCCAATCTGTTGATTATGACCATGATACACGCTTTGATTTTCCAAAAGATTGGGATAAAATGTCTCCAACTAAAAAGGCTGTTTATATTTATGGTCCTCTCCACATGCATCTTGTTAAAGCCTTTACGTTGGTAGAAGAAAGCAAGCAGTATAAAACACTCATTGAAGAAGCAAAACAGGTTTTAGAAAAATCTGTTAAAGCTGCTTAGATTTAAAAACATAACTCCCCATCTTTAAAGGTGGGGAGGAAGTTAAGCCGCATCTTTGATTGTGATAACAACTTGCTTGCCAAGAACACTCAGTGCTTGCTCTAATGTTTGAAGCTTCGTTGGATAATTGGGATCAAGAATGCGTCTTGCTTCTGTTTCTTTTTTACCCAAACGATGTGCCAATTCTGTTTTTGTGATATTCGCTTCATTAAAGGCTTCTACCACTGCAAGTTTAAGAGCATTCCATGCATCTACCGTAACCTCTACAAGACCTTTATACTGTTGTCGCATTGGTAAAGGCAAACCACGCATAGGATAGCTCCGTAATGCTAACCCTAAAGCTTCAACAGCATTCTCTAATGCCTCTGCTCTATTTTCTCCAGCTGTTATTGCTTCTGGTACATCTGGAAAGGTTACAATAAAACCACCATCTGGATCAGATTCCAGTTTTGCTTGATACGTGTATTCCATATTTAGGTCTCCTCGCCATGATCGAAATGCTTTTGAAACGAAAAATTAAAGCCGTTGAGAGAGTAACTCATACCCCCAACTGCTTTTTTATTATTTTCACGTAAAGTGGGGTCAATTCACCAGATTTTATAACGGTTGTCTTGTCTCCAAAAGTTACCAAATAATGTGACCCTTTACCTGCATCAGGAGCTTCACTGTAATGAATGCCTCTTTTTCTGGCTTCTTTACGTAATTCTCTAAGCAGTGCTTCTCGTTTCATTTAGCCTCCCCTTTCTGCATAAAATGAATATCGCACAAAAAGGTTCGATGGTCAACAATAAATCGAACAAAAAAGTTTGATACAGACTCTTAAATGAAAGGATATTTATTAAAAAGTTAAAAGCAGTAATAAGAAAGCGGTGCCATTTGTGTGACATGTTTTTTTGATGAATAATTTGTCAAATAATATTATAATGTAATACTTAAAAAACTGTTATTAATAAACTGAAATAATTGCATAAATATGCAAATTATGCTAAGATTTTTTATGTATAAATTGCTAATCTAATGGGGCTACAAATATGCTAAATAAAGTGACGTTAATCGGGCGCCTTGGTGCTAATCCCGAAAGCAAAACAATGAATTCTGGAGCTGAAATAGTCAATTTTAGTATAGCAACTTCTGAAACCTATACAGATAAAAAGACCAATCAAAAAATAGAGAAGACAGAATGGCACTCCATTGTGGTTTTTAATCCACATTTAGCAAAAATTGCTCTTCAGTATCTCAGTAAAGGTTCAAAGGTTTACATAGAAGGCAAATTACAAACACGTAAATGGCAAGATAAAAATGGTCATGACCGTTACACAACAGAGATTGTCTTACCACAATTCAAAGGCGAGTTGTATTTGCTTGATGCCAAAAAAGAGCAATCGGCATTCCCTTCACCCATTACTTCTCAAAATTATGCTATCGCTTCAGGTGCTCAAGATTATAGAACAGCTCTTAACGATAGCATGCCATTCTGATTGAAAAAATATGGCTAAAAGAAAAAAACATGCAAAACGTGGACGTCCTCGTATTAATGGATGTCTCAGAGAACCCAATGGTCGTATCTCGCGAGCAAAAATACCGCGTGAACCGATTGATAAATTGGCAATTGAAATGCGTGCCAAGCGATTTGGTTTGACCATAGAAGATGCTAAAAATCCGCTTTCCGCTACCTATATCGGACGGCTTTATCTGCAAGGTGTGATTAATCAAGATCAGTATGATGCTGCACAAAAATATCTTGAAGTGAGAAATAATTACCTCTGTGCAAAAGCCTTACCAAATGCAATTTATGATGACTTTACTCCATCTTTAAATGAAGAGGCAAAAAAACAATGGATTGAAAAAACTACTCATTACTATGAAGCAATGAAAGAGGTGCTAAAAGAAGCACAATGCCTTTATAGACAGCATAATCTTTATGCCGCACTACAATACATTGTTGTAGAAGAGCAATCGTTACCATATCTTGTTAATTCACTGTGTGTCGTTCTTAATGCGCTTCATAAGCATTTTACACAAAACCGCTAAATTCAAGCAGCATTTTGAATATTAATAGAGATCTCTTTTCCAAGAGCAATGAGAGTAGATTCTAAGGCATCTAATTTGGTTGCGTGGTTTAAATCCAACAATCGGTCAATTTGTATTGGATGAAGTTTTAAAAGACGTACGAGATCAGCTTTGCGTAAGTTTTTTTCAATCATAGCGTTATGTATTGCAATTTTTAAAGTCACCAATGAAGATACTTCAACAAAAGGATAGGCAATATCACGATGTCCAAAGGGAATAAATTCACGATCTTGGAAACGCCCCATAATGACTGTTAAAAGTGCATTTTTAGCCTGTTCCAAAGCTTCTTTTTCATCGTTACCATAGGTAATAAATTCCTGAAAGTCTTTAGAGACGACTAGAAGAGTATCATTGTCATCTTTGATAAATTTGATTGCATATTTCATTTACACCTCCATATTCAGGCTTATTTTAGGTCAAGATCTTTAAGAATCTTCTGGACTAATCCTGTTCCTAATTCTTTTCGCGTACCATGCATAGGTAAAACGGACTTTTTAGAACCACGCTTTACAAGCAAATGCCCTCCCTTCCCTGAGGTAAAACTGCAACCATGCTTTGTAAGATATCTTTTCAATTCTTGACTATTCATTATAATAATATAACATCTAAAATGTTTCAATGCAACATAAATGTTGTATTGAAGGAAAATAAAGAACATCTTTTAAAACACCATATTTAGGTAAAAAAATAAAAAAAATACAAGATCATGATTTTTTTGTTGACATAGTGTAAAAAATCGTATTTAATGACAGCATGGCAGTAGTTGTATTGCGTCTAAAATTCAAAAATATCCCCAAAAATTCAGCAAAATGTTAACTTGAAGCGTGGCTAGAAAGCCCTGTTTTCTTGCTAATTCTGGCTAATTAATTTTTCACAAAATAAAAATCAATATTTGACTAATTATGTCATTAATTATGACTCAAAAGGAGCAATGATGAAAGCAATCATCACCAAGCCAATGTGTGTTGTTGGCGATAATAAAAGCACTGTTCGTTTTGAAACTTCAACTCCCAATAATCCATTTGTGGAGATTTCCAATCAAGTCTACGCACGTCTCAAGCGTGCAAATGCTGCTAAACCTTTTGTTGATGTTAAAACAAAAATAAAACCTGACAAGGTAGTTGAACAAATTAAGCAGATAGAACAAGAAGCCGTACAAACATCAACTGAATCAGCAGCTGAGGAAATTCCACTCGAACAACCCAAAACACCTAAAACTTCCAAGCCATCAACACCTACCCCAAAAAAGGCTTAAAAGTTGAAGTTAATCATCCACCAAAAATGGTATCTTCAACAGGCAAAAAATACCTTCACAAGCCTTCAAGCCCCTCGCCTTAATTGGGCTTTGCGTAATGCTCTAAACACTGCAGCAAAACAAGTTGAACGCTTTACTGAAAAGCAAGTTGCTGACATCTCATCAGCCCAAATAAAGGGTATAAGAAAAGGTGTTTATATTAAAGAAAAGGCGACAGCAAAGTTTCTTGAGACAGATATCATTGGTTCTGGAACACCAATACCTCTTAAATTTTTTAAAGCAAAAGAAACAAAACACGGCGTGGCTTACACACTATTTGGAAAGAAAGAAATCTTGCCTCATGGTTTTATTAAGGGTGGGAGTTTTCAAAAGCGCGTTGATTTGAAAATGGGAGGGAATGTGTTTCAAAGAGATGACGGAGATCAATTCCCCATTGCAAAACAAGAAGGACCTTCAATTGCTAAAGTGATGTCCAAGCCAGAGATTGCAAGTGCTATTGTAAAAGAAGCCAATGAAAGACTAATCAAAAACATACAGAGACAACTTAAACGTCAAGAATACGCCGCTAATAAGAAAGGATAGATCATGTTCTCACGCTTTATCTATATGTTACACACAGAAATCTTATTGCTTGACAAGATTCACAAAAAACATATATCGTTAAATCAGGTGCCTAGAAAACACCTTGATAGATAGCGGATAGATTGCCGGAACGATCTCTTCTCCGCACATTGAAGGCTTTGACTCATTCTATGCTCGTCGCATATAATGATCTCGTCGGGTGTAGTTATGCTATACAATACCCTTTTGGGAAAAGCATAACGACGGACTATCTACCGTGTTTTCTAGCACCCGGCATCCTTTGTTGGTTGTCAATACTTTTAGGATTTTTCAAAAAATAATTGACAGTTTCTGTGAACAGCTATAGTCTGATTGGCAGGCTTAAAACACCTCGTAACTAATCGGTTCAACAGTATCCCGAAAGATCTGTTGCCCATCATAAGAAATTTTGTCCAGGGTCTTCGTGTGTATGTCCAAGGATAACCTAAAGATACGAAGGACTGTATTAGTTCGGTTGTTTTAGCCCTGGATACTTTAACTTATAAAACAAAGGACTAATAAGATGAACACTCTAATTAAAATATCAGAACAAGCTGTTGGACAAGAAACTGTGCAAACTGTTAACGCACGTGAATTATATATGTTCTTAGAAGTTAACTCTAAATTTGCAGATTGGATTGTACGCCGTATTAAAGAATATGGATTTTTGGAAAATCAAGATTATGGTTTTACGTTTCTCAAAAATGAGAAACGTAAAAATGTTATAAGTAAAGAATATCATATCACACTAGACATGGCCAAAGAACTTTCCATGGTTGAACGCAATGAGAAAGGTAGACAGGCTCGTCGTTACTTTATTGAGTGCGAAAAAAAGTTAAAAAGTCAATCTGGTGATTATGATAATGATACACGCTTTGATTTGCCAAGTTACTGGGAGGGTATGAATGCTGGTGAAAAAGCTTTGTATCTTTTAGGTCCTATCCATGTGCGTCTTGTTGATGCTTTCAGAGTAGATGAAGAGAATAGAAAATATAAAGCTCTCATTAAAGAAGCTAAGCAGGTTTTAGCAAGGTCTGTTACGAAAGCTGCTTAAGTTTAAAATATGATCTCATCTTCTCCACTTTCAGAGTGGAGAGGATGTTAATTTAAAGAAAATTGCCAATTATGCCTCTCTTTTTCCATAAAAAAGTAAATAAAATCAATGCAAAAGGTACTTCCCAGCGGGTTGGCTTCATTGCGGGGCAGGCCAGCGCGAACTATCGCTAGCGACAGAATTTTTAAATTGACTGTACATTGTACACATAACACATTGATAAATAACGAATTTAATGTGTTAAGTATTTCCTTATCGTATTAAATCTTGTTTTTCAGTTGGTACCGTAAATCTCTCTTTATCCTAATACGCCGTAACCGCCTCCTTCTTAGGACAGAAAAGAAGGAAAGGAGCAACTATGAATAAGAAAACGCGTAAAGGTTTATCGCTTCGTGCGTTTGCCAAAAAGATGCGTGTTTCTCCTAATGCAGTGGTTTCTCGTCTTAAGACAGGGAAGTTTGATAAGGCTCTTTTTGAAGATGGTTCTGTTAATGAAGCGCTTGCCACAAGCATCTGGAATGAGAATCCAACAAAACGCCCTGCTCCATTTTTAGCACCGGATGGCCAACCGCGAACAAAGATCAAACAAGTCTCTACAGAGGGTGCCAATGAATACAAGATTAAACTGGAGCGAATGCAAGTTGCGCTAGCAAAAGAAAAGATTGCACTTGAACGATTGCGTGAAACAACTGTTGATCGTGAAGAAGTGAGAAAAGAAGCATGGAACTTTGGAAGAGCGCATCGAGATACAATGCTCAATTTTGCCTATCGCTTTGGTACTGAAATTGCGGCGCAAGTGGGATGTGATGCTGCGAGCCTTATTGGAGCTATCGATCATCATATGCGCAAAGCTTTAGTAGAAAATGTCGTCCCTGTTTCTTTTCACGATCCCAACATTTTAGAAGAGAATCCAGAACATGATAAGTGATGCTTCGCCCTCGTCCTCTGATGCTGGGCTCTTTTTTTGCTATGCGAATGAAGGACGCCGTCCTGACCCGCCTTATACTGTTTCCCAGTGGGCTGATAAAAATCGTTATTTGAGCACAGTTACGAGTGCTGAGCCTGGGTTATGGAGGACTATACGTACCCCCTATTTACGAGAGATCATGGATAATCTTTCTGTTTATGATCCGACTGAAACAACGGTTGTGATGAAGGGGGCTCAGATTGGAATGTCGGAAGCAGCGTTGAACTTTTGTGGTTATGCCATTCATCATAGTCCAGGACCTGCCCTTTATGTGATGCCGACCGTTGAGACCGCTAAGAAACTGTCAAAGTCTCGTCTTGATCCGATGATTTCAGCTAGCCCTGCTTTAAGTGAACGCATTGCTCCTGCTCGTGCAAGAGACAGTGGAAATACAATGTTTTCAAAGGAATTTTATGGGGGGACATTGATGATTACAGGAGCAAATAGTGCTGCTGGATTGCGTTCTTCTCCTATTCGCTATTTGGTTTTGGATGAAGTCGATGCTTACCCATTGAATGTCGATAATGAAGGCGATCCTGTAACAATTGCTGAAAAACGAACTTCTGCTTTTATTCAACGTAAAATTTTTAAATTGTCCACGCCGACACACCGTGACACAAGCCGTATCGCCAAGGATTTTATGCTTGGTGACCAGAGATATTACAATGTTCCTTGTGATGCGTGTGGTACGCTACAACCGATTTTTTGGTCACAAATCAAGTGGCAAAAAGGCGCCCCCGAAAAAGCTGTTTTTGTTTGTGCGCATTGTGGTCATGAACATGCCGAACATCGTAAGTCCACCTTAATGGCAGAAGAAAACGGTGCTTGCTGGATCGCAACACAGGAGTCAAGTAAGCCTCGTCTGCGTTCTTACCATATTTCAGCGCTTTATTCCCCATGGCTGACTTGGGGCGATTGTGCGCGCGAATTTTTAAGAGCCAAAGAAGACCCTGCTCTTTTGCAAGTTTTTATTAATACAGTACTTGGAGAGCCATGGGAGGATAGAACAGGCGAAGTTGTTGATCCAGACAGCCTTTATGCAAAACGCGAAGACTATCCCCTTGCACCAGAACAAGCCGTCGTGTTGACAGCAGGCATTGATGTGCAAAATGATCGTTTAGAGCTTGAAGT
>NZ_JBHIRA010000027.1:0-9446 GCF_042196825.1 Bartonella sp. AC10YNML
TCCTCTTCTTTTCCTAAGACAGATGTTCTGATATTGGCTAAGAGTGCGTTTTGTTTAGCCATATCGGTTAATCCACTGTAGAAGAGAGCATTTGGCATGACCAAATAGCTTGCTGTTTGTGGTACAGGGGCAACGGTAGGGATATTTGTTTCAGGATCAGGATTTGAACCAGAATTGGAGCCAAGCAGTTCGGGTTGCAAACGGAAATCCCAGAAACTTTCATTCTTTTCATCAAAGAGGTTTTGTGCAATATCGGCTTTGCCTTGGCTTGAGTCTGGTCCATAGGCACGTAGTGTATACATATCCGGTAAGCCACCTCTTGTGGTATAACCATTTACCAGTTTGAAAGAGTTTTCTTCTGCTTTTCCAGAAACTTGAATGAGTGAAAGACCACGGACATTGGCAGCAGCAGAGGTGTTTGCTTCGATATTGTTCTCTTCTAAGCGCCCCGTGACATAAACTGATGTGTTGCCAGAGACATCCCCATGGATCAAAAGTCTATCGGTTTTTTGGTCATTTATTGCAGCACCATCACTCCAAGCCGTATTGAAGTAAATCTTTGCATCACCCGTTGCATTGTAGACTTCTTGCGTGTCTGGTTTACCAGAACCTATATGCAATGTTTGGTAATGATCTTCGGTTGGTTTCTCAAAAACAATGGAGCTGTTATCGAGATTAAGCACAGAAACATCAGAACGAGATCTTTGAGCGATATCAAGCAGATTGCCATCATCATCTTTTTCATTTTTGCTGATTTTCAACGTCCACGTTGTATTGTTTTTTAAATCAAAGTGCACATTTCTGTCTTTAGCAATATTTGCTCTGCCTTCTAGAGTAGACTGATCAGTGCTTAAGGTGAAGGTGCCGTTGGAGATCGCTTTAACCTCTTTATCATTCCAATAATTATCGGTTCCCCAAGATTTTGGATTTTCGAAAATACCATCTCCTAATAATACGTCGGCATGGATTTCTGAATTTTTGAGATTGACTGTACCGATTGACAAACCTGGAATATCTTCAATGTTATCGTTAGTAAAAGCTCCAACAAAAATTCCAGTACCATTTTCAGCATGAAGCTCTGCATTAGTCAGATTGATCTCACTACTTTGGTGTTTTTGTGGATCATCTGATTCATTTTTATCAATATCAGAGACAGCTAAGAACTGTAAGCCACTGATTCCTACTTTTGCAGAAACATCCGTTAGATCAATATGGCCGCCATTTATTACAACCATTGCAACTTTTTTTGCTTCTATTTTATTTTTCTTCCCATTCTGAAGGGTGTCGGATTGGGTATCTAGACCTTTAGAATTAGCATCAATAGCGCCATTAATCATCTTAATTGTGCTATCTTTACCAATAGCGAGACCAACATCAACATTTTGAATGGTTGTTTTGCCATTTAATTCAACTATACTGTCAGCCTCCCAAGTGTTTACACCAACGGTTGCTGCTTCGGACTCACCACCGATTATTGTTAAATCTCCGCTAATAATTTTACTTCCATTCTCTGCATAAAGACCTTCATCAAAATTTTGAATGGTTGTTTTGCCCGTTAACTGAATTTCACTCCCAGAGCCCGCTGTCCATACACCAGATCGTGCTTCATTGGGGTTGTCATTAATTGCTTTACCACCGACTATTGTTAAATCTCCGCTGGTAATTTTACCACCATTATAGGCTCCAAGACCGTACGAAACTTTTTCAAAGGTTGTATGCCCCTTTAATTGAATTTCACTATTGGGATCAATGGCTATTATACCAGAAGTGCCGTATTCTTGGTTTTCATAAGCAGTTATTGTTAAATCTTCGCTGGTGATTTTACCACCTTTTTCTGCTCTCAGTCCGTCTCTAACTTTTTCAATGCTTGTTTTGCCTTTTAATTCAATTATGCTTCCAAAGCCATGGGCATTTGCACCGTTTCCGAAGTTATCGGTTGTTAGAGTAACATCCGTAATTTCAATACGTCCACCATTTTCTGTAAGTAATGCGCCTTCATGTCCATTCAAACTTCCTCCTATGACAGCCCCTCCTTTCATTGTGATCTTGGATTCTATACCATCTGCATGGAGTCCAGTACCATTAGATGATGCGACTGTAACATTGTTGTTTAAAGTAATGATGCTGCCATTTTGAGCAGATATTGCTGTATTTTTTGCACGAAATGATCCTCCAGACACTGTTATTGTTGAGTGATCATCTGCAAATATGCCTGTTAGTGCTTGAGTTATGGTTACATTGTTCAAGGTTACTGTGCTGTTTTTAGCACTTATTCCTAAGGATAGTAAAATGTTATCGTTTTCACTCGATATTACCACGTCTTCCAGCTTGTTTTTTTTACTCTTACTGTCAGAAAAGGAAGCGCCAGTGCTAGATAAAATGCCAGATGAGGAGGGCCCCATTCCAGAATATGTAATTGTTCCTTTAGTCATTTGAAGTGTAGCACCGTCTTTGGCTTCAAGGCCTAAGAAAATACCAGAACCAGTTCCTTTAATGGTTGTGCCATCCAGTAACTCAATCGCACTGTCAGCACCTTCTGCTGTTACAGCATAGACGGTTTCGTTTGTGCCCTGGTTTATATCTTTATTCGTAACAATGGTTAAATGTTTTCCAATGATTTTGCCACCGCCTTTTGCGTGAATAGTTTCGTAGGTTTTATCGGATACTTCTTGTTGTTTTCCCTCAGAAACTACGAGGGTTTCAGCATGTGCACTGAACTGGATGTTAAATAGGATAATAGCGGCTACAGCCGTGCATGATAAAAGGGATGTTTTATACACTAGTATTCTCCTTATGAGAGCCCCCAAATATTCATTTCCCCGCGAACTTCATAAGAAGAAGTGAAAATGGATAGTTGTTATTAATTTCAGTAATTGTCTTTATTTGGTAAGACATTTTTGGTTTTTTGTCAAAATTAAAAAATAATTGATATTAATTATGTCTAATACAAAATGTATTTATAACTGATTTTATTTAAAGAATTATAATTTTGAATATTATTATTCAGAGAAATATTGTGAGATACTGATATAGTGGTACCATGACATCTTTTACGTGATGGTAGGGATTATTATATGACCCAAATTGGGGTTATGAGGGAACAAAAAAGGATGTAGAAGAAGCTTATAAAAAAGCTAATCTACTTGGGCTTAAAGTGGATTTTCATTTTTCAACACAGTGGTATTAATTTATTTCTAATAGACTTCTCTTTTTCTCAAAGTAGGAAGTACTTTTCATCCACTGGGGATGGAAGTGCTCTGTTGCATTTGTTGTGTCTTGTCTTGGTGATTTTCGTAAAGAACTAAGTATAAAGAGGGAAGGGTGCTTTAAAAGGAAAAAAGATGGCTTTAATGTACAAAAAAGGCAGCATATTGTGGCTGCCCTTTTGTTAAATTGAATAGAATGAATAGGCTATTTTTATAGCCTTGTATTAAAACTGATAGCGTATGCCACCTGAAAAGCTTGCACCACTTATACCAGTTTTCTGAAGCTTTTGTCGATAGCTTACATCACCGTAAAGAGAGAAGTTGTGAGATAGTCGCGCATTGATACCAATTCCTCCCTCAATTGCTGTTCCCATGGGATCAAGGTTAAAATTCTTGCTCATTTGTACTTTTCCATTATCACCAAAGGTTTTGATCAAGTTTACTTTTCCATAGAAGGAAAGGGCAGGACCATTTTCAGCAGTCATAATGGTTTTGGTTAAACGTCCACCAACACGGATCAACCATTGAGAAGGATTTTTCATATCAACGGTAAAATTATCAGCATCTTCAATGGTATTAAACATCAAATGTTGATAAGCAAGTTGTGCTTGAGGCTCGAAGGTTAAGCCTTCCATTCCGGTTGCAAACTCTTTGCCAACAGTGGTGGAGATACTCAACATTTTGGCATTTTTCAACTTTGCGGTTTTGCCAATGATAGCATTGCCGATATCTCCTTTTAGAATTCCATAGGATAACAGTGTATCCATATAGAAACCATTGTCATGCTGCACGCTGCCATAAGCTGTTAGTGACCATTTATCCAATGTGCTCTCACTGACATCATCCATATCCTTTGGAGTGAAAGATAGCCGCCCATAGGTGCCTACAAGACCGAAATGTGTCGTGGTATTTTGTCCTTCTAATACCGCTAATGTGACACCGGCTTGGAGAGCAGCATAACGGACATCAGCACCATAACCATATTTAAGGGGACCACGTTTCGAGGATAAGGTTCCTTTACCCCCATAGGTAGAGAGGAAGAAACTGTTTTTTAGATTTTTCTGCTCTCCCAAGACTGTTGTTCTCATATTGGCTAAAAGTGCATTTTGCTTGGCCATATCGGCCAATCCAGTATAAAAGAAAGCATTTGGCATAACCAAATAGCTTGCCATTTGTGGTACAACTGCTCTTACTTTTGAATCGGGGTTAAGAAATTCAGACTGCAAGCGAAAATCCCAGAAATCTTTATCCTTTTCATCGAATAAGTTTTGGTTAGCATTGGCCTTGCCATAACTTGATACTGGTCCATAGGCAGTCAGCGTATATTTATAAGGAGTTCCTCCTATGGTGGTATAGCCATTTTTCAATTTAAAGGAGTCTTCTTTTGCTTCTCCAGAAACTTGAATAAGTGAAAGTCCACCTATATTGGAAGGAGCAGAAGCATTTTCTACACTCTCTTTATCCCCTGAAGAACTTTTGACGTAAACTGTTGTGGTGCCTGCTACATCACCGTGAATGAGAAGCCTATCGGTTTTTTGTGCATCTATTGCAACACCATCACTCCATATAGCGTTGAAATGAATTTCTGCCTCACCAGAGGCATTATAGACTGCTAGAGTGGTTGGTATTCCAGATCCTACATGCAATGTATGATAATGATCTTCTACCAGTCCATTGAAAACAATAGAACTATCATTTAGATTGAGCACAGAAATATCAGAACGTGACCTTTGAGCAATAGCAAGCAGTTTTCCATCATCATCGGTTTCTTTTGTACTGGTTTTCAATATCCATGTTGTCTTGTTTGCCAAATCAAAGCGTACAGTTCTGTTTTCTGCAATTTTTGCTCTTCCCTTTAATACCGAGTTATTAGCATTTAGTGTAAAAGCAAAGTTATTTTCTTTAGTTGAATCTTTTGCCGCTAATAAAATATCGGCACTGATTTCTGAATTTTTGAGATTGGCTATACCGATTGATTGGTCTGCATTAATTCCAATACTATTTTCAGTGCGAAGCTTTGTATTTGTCAAGTTGATTTCTAAGGTGTTATCGTCCTCGGATTTATCAAATGTTATGCCACTGTTTTCTGCTGTTGCAGAAACATTTGTTACATCAATATATCCGCTATTTTTTACAACAAATGCTGATCCTTTTGCTGCTACGGTCCCTCCATTCATTTTAATCGCGCCACCGTTTTCTGCATAAAGCCCGATGAAAGTATTGCTAATCGCTGTATTTCCATACAATTCAATTAAGCTGTTAGGATTGCTGGTAGCTGCACCGTATCCGTTACCATCCATCGTTGTTAGAGCAACATCTGTGACCTTAATATGTCCACCATTCATTGCGAACAATGCCATGGTTTTCGCAGTTACTGTTCCCCCAGTCATTATGATTGTGCCACTATTTTCTGCATCAAGTCCGGTTACAGCATTATCAATAGTTGTCTTCCCATACAATTCAATCAAGCTGTTAGGATCGGTGGTAGCTGCGCCATAGTTACCATTTGTTGTTGTTAGAGCAACATCTGTAACTTTAATATGCCCACCGTTTTTTGCAAGCAATGCCATGTTTACAGCGGTTACAGTTCCTCCCGTCATTGTGATGGCACCACTATTTTCTGCATTAAGCCCGATGAAAGCATTATTAATTGTTGTTTTGCCATGCAATTCGATCAAGCTATCAGGATCGGTGGTAGCTGCGCCATAGTTACCATTTGTTGTTAGAGCAACATCTGTAACCTTAATATGCCCCCCGCTTTTTGCAAGCACTGCCATGTTTGCAGCGGTTACAGTTCCTCCCGTCATTGTGATTGCCCCACTATTTTCTGCATTAAGCCCGATGAAAGCATTATTAATTGTTGTTTTGCCATGCAATTCGATCAAGCTATCAGGATCGGTGGTAGCTGCGCCATAGTTACCATTTGTTGTTAGAGCAACATCTGTAACCTTAATATGCCCCCCGCTTTTTGCAAGCACTGCCATGTTTGCAGCGGTTACAGTTCCTCCCGTCATTGTGATTGCCCCACTATTTTCTGCATTAAGCCCGATGAAAGCATTATTAATTGTTGTTTTGCCTTGCAATTCGATCAAGCTATCAGGATCGGTGGTAGCTGCACCGTATCCGTTGCCATACATCGTTGTTAGAGCAACATCTGCGACCTTAATATGTCCACCGTTTTTTGCAAGCAATGCCATGTTTACAGCGGTTACAGTTCCTCCCGTCATTGTGATGGCACCACTATTTTCTGCATTAAGTCCAATGAAAGCATTATTAATTGTTGTTTTGCCTTGCAATTCGATCAAGCTATCAAGATCGGTGGTAGCTGCGCCATAGTTACCATTTGTTGTTAGAGCAACATCTGTAACCTTAATATGCCCACCGCTTTTTGCAAGCACTGCCATGTTTGCAGCAGTTACAGTTCCTCCCGTCATTGTGATGGTACCACTATTTTCTGCATTAAGCCCGATGAAAGCATTATTAATTGTTGTTTTGCTTTGCAATTCGATCAAGCTATCAGGATCGGTGGTAGCTGCACCGTATCCGTTGCCTATTGTTGTTAGAGTGACATCTGCAACCTTAATATGTCCACCACTTTTTGCAAGCAATGCTGCGCTTGTCCCAGTTACAGTTCCTCCCTTCATTGTGATGGTACCACTATTTTCTGCGCCAAGGCCAGTTACAGCATTATTAATCGTTGTTTTCCCATGTAATTCAATTAAGCTGTTAGGATCAGTGGAGGCTGCACCGTATCCGTTACCATCCATTGTTGTTAGTATTACATCCGTGACATCAATATATCCGCCGTTCTTTGCAAATAATGCTGCGCTTTTTCCAGTTACAGTTCCTTCCGTCATCATGATGACACCTCTGTTTTCTGTATAAAGCCCGATAAAAGCATTATTAATCGTTGTTTTCCCATACAATTCAATCAAGCTGTAAGGATCTGTGGAAGCTGCTCCGTTTCCGTTACCATCTGTTGTTGTTAAAACAACATTTTCGCCTCTAATATATCCACCGTTCACTGCCAATAATGCTCTGTTCCCCCCAGTCACTATTCCTCCCATCATTGTGATTGTGGAGAATAAACCGTCTGCATAGAGTCCATCGCCATAAGATGATGTAACTTGAACGCTGCCTTTTTGACTATTGGCTAAAGTAATGATGCTGCCTTCCGTAACGTATAGCCCAGCGTGTTCTCCATTATATTCTCCTCCTAATATCGCTATTTGAGAATGACCTTCTGCGGATATGCTGGTTTCTGCTTGGGTAATGGTTACATTTTCTAAAGTGACTTGACTTCCAGCAAAGGCTGTTATTCCTGTGTATAAAAACTCTTCATTTTCCAATTCATTTTCTAATTCACTTTCCCAGCCAGCGTCTAATTCATTGTCCGATGTTTTTGCATTTGCTAGCTTGTCTTGATCACTTATGCTGGTGTTTGCATAAGTAATTGTTACATTTTCTAGCTTGTTTTTTTTGCTCTTACTTTCATTGAAGAATGCGCCAGTTTCAAAAGCTTTAATGGTTCCTCCTGTCATTGTGATTGTGCCACTGTTTTCTGCATAAAGCCCAATTACAGCATCATTAATTACCGTATTTCCATGCAATTCAATTTTACTGTTAACATCATTGGCTATTGCACCGATTCCGGTGCCATCTGTTTTTAAAGTAACATCTGAGATGTCAATATGTCCGCCATTTTCTGCAAGCAATGCTGTGCTTCTTCCAGTTATTGCTCCACCAGTCATTGTGATTGTAGATTGTTCACCATTTGCATAAAGTCCATCACCATGGGATGATGTAACTTGAACACTGCTTTTTTTGTTATCGGCTAATTCGCTATAAGTTAAAGTAATAGCGCTGCCTCCTGTAGCGGATATTCCTTTGAGTTCTCCATCAAATGCTCCTCCTAATATCGTTATTTCAGAATGATCATTTGCAAATATACTGGTGTTTGCTTGTGTAACCGTTACGTTTTCTAAAGTAACTTTGCTTTTGTTGTCGGCATTTATTCCCTCGTCCATGAAGTGGTCGTCTTTACCGCTTGATATTGTTACACCTTCCAGCTTGTTTTTATCATTCATACTGTTTTCGAAGAAAGCGCCAATTTCAGAAACCGTAATAATGCCTCCAGTCATTTTGATTGTAGCACCATCTTTTGCATTAAGACCAAGACGAATGTCAAAATCAGTTCCTTTAATGGCTGTGTCTTGCAGGAATGTAATCGCACTGCCAAGACCGTCAGCTGTTACAGCATAAATATCTGTGTCTTTATTCCCAACCACAGTTAAATGTGTGCCAGTGATTTCTCCGTTGTCTTTCGCATTAATCATCTCATACGTTGTATTAGATACTTCTTTTTTCTCGCCGGAAACTTCAAGAGTTTCAGCATATACATTGAGATGGGTGTTGAATAGCATGACAGCTATGACAGCCGTGCAGGATAAAAGGGACTTTTTACACATCAAGATTTCCTAAATTATAAGTAAATTATAAGTGCCACACACTCTTCCCCCGCTTATAAGAAGGATATCAAATGGATGGGTATTTTAGAGATGGAACGTGATAGGCGATTTTTATTTTTATGTAAAGTATAAAATAAATTATATATTTAATATATAATGAATTATATTTTAAATTCATTTTGTTCTAAAATAAATATATTATGTTAATATTATATAAGTATTATAAGTTTTTCTATTCAAGATATGTGTTATGTTTGCATAAAACTTGTTGCTTATGCTTAAAGAAAAGAAGTAGGCAAGAAAATTTCAAAAAACTGTATGCTTGAGCCTGATAGAGATCTCTTTCAACATCATAAACAAAGCGAATACCATAGCTTTCATGTTTTCCTTTAATACGGTTACGATGAAATAGCGTTCATTGATTTTTCAATCGACTTTTAGTTTTTTTCAAGAGAAATTTTTACTAGTTGAAAGCGCGATATTTTATTGTCTTGAAGTTTTTTAACTAATTTTCTCAAAGAGAAATGTTGGCGATGTGTATTAGTAGAGAAGAATAGAGGAGAGATAAAAAGGCAACACGATGTGCTGCCTTTTTTGTTAAATTAAATAGAATGAATAGGCTGTTTTGACAGTTTTGTTTTAAAACTGATAGCGTATTCCTCCTGAAAAGCTTGCACCAGATATACCGGTTTTTTGAAGCTTTTGTTGATAGCTTACATCACCATGAAGGGAGAAATTGTGAGACAGTTGCGCATTGATGCCAACGCCGCCT
>NZ_JBHIRA010000028.1:0-8462 GCF_042196825.1 Bartonella sp. AC10YNML
GCTATTTGTCTTCGCTTCACCTGATCCATGCGTCGCTACAAAGGCTTTAGCCGTTTCACTCCACAACAAGGAATCACCTTGAACTGATTGAGTAATATTACTTATTTTTTCATCAAACTTTTTGACCTCATTAGACAGATGCGTATTTACATTCTGGACACTCGTATCAAGACCCGCAAACGCACTTCCAACATCGTTATAAGTATTATCCGTTACCGCACCATCATTAGTAATATTAGAGATTTTATAAGAAGGAGCTGTCCATGTGCCATTCTCATACTTAGCGTTACCACCAAAATATGTTGCTACCTGATCGCCCAATTTATGAAGCTGATTACCCGTCACTGCATCCGTCGAGCCAGATTTAATGTCCCCATCTAATAGAGATGTAAGCTTGCTATTTGTCTTCGCTTCACCTGATCCATGCGTTGCAACAAAGGCTTTAGCCGTTTCACTCCACAACAAGGAATCACTTTTCACATCAGCAATGTCTTTGCCTATTTCATTCTTAATATTCGTGATGGAATTATTCACATTGCTGAAAGAAGTACTTACACCAGAAAAGGCTGTGGTTACATCATGATACTCTTTATCTTCTGTATTGCCATCTTCTTTCACGCTCTTAATCGTGAATGTAGGGGCTGTCCATGTGCCATTTTCATACTTAGCATTACCACCAAAATATGTTGCTACCTGATCGCCCAATTTATGAAGCTGGTTACCCGTCACTGCATCCGTCGAGCCAGATTTAATGTCCCCATCTAATAGAGATGTAAGCTTGCTATTTGCTTTCGCGTCCCCTGATCCATGCGTTGCAACAAAGGCATTCGCCGTTTTGCTCCAGTTCAAGGAATCACTTTTCACATCGGCAATGTCTTTGCCTATTTCATTCTTAATATTCGTAAAAGAGCTACCTACACCGGAAAACGCTTCCGCTACATTACCATAGCTTTTCTCTTCATCATGGCCTTCAGAATTGATTATTTTAACCTTGAATGTAGGAGCTGTCCATGTGCCATTCTCATATTTAGCGTTACCACCTAAAGATTTTGCAACTTTATCACCTAGGGTATGAAGCTGATTACCCGTTACAGCATCCGTTGAAATAGCAGAAATATCTCCATTTTGGAGAGATGTAATCTTGCTGTTTTCTTTCTTGTCTCCATGTATCGCTACAAAAGAACCTTTGGACTTATCCCACAACAAAGCGTCATTTTTAGCAGCCGTAATGTCCTTTTCAATCTCTTTGCTAATTTCATCCTTAATATTATTAAATTTATCTTTAACATTCTCGAATGAAACACCAACACCGGCAAAGGCAGATGCAACATCGCCATAAGTCGAGTCAGAAACACTACCATCAGATGCAAATTTTTTAACCTTGAATGTAGGTACTGTCCATGCGCCATTTTCATACTTAGCATTACCGCCCAAAGATTTTGCAACACTGCTTCCTAGGGTATGAAGCTGAGAACCATTTATGGCATCAGTTGAGGTTGCTGTAATGTCTCCATTTTTAAGAGACGTAATCTTGCTACTTGTATTCTCCTCACCATGTGTCGCTACAAAGGCATTCGCCGTTTTGCTCCAAATTAAAGAATCACTTTTTTCACCAGCAATTTCTTTTGTAATCTCATTCTTAATATTCGTGATGGAATCACCAACACCGGCAAAGGCAGATGCGACACTGTCATAAGCCGAGTCAATAACGTCACCATCAGAATTGAACTGCTTAACTTTGAATATAGGAGCAGTCCACGTGCCATTCTCATACTTAGCATTACCACCTAAAGATTTTGCAACACTGCTTCCTAGAGTATGAAGCTGAGAACCATTTATGGCATCAGTTGAGGTTGCTGTAATGTCTCCATTTTTAAGAGACGTAATCTTGCTACTTGTATTCTCTTCACCATGTGTCGCTACAAAGGCATTCGCCGTTTTGCTCCAGATTAAAGAATCACTTTTTTCACCAGCAATTTCTTTTGTAATCTCATTCTTAATATTCGTAATGGAATCACCAACACCGGCAAAGGCAGATGCGACACTGTCATAAGTCGAGTCAGAAACACTGCCATCAGATGCAAATTTTTTAACCGTGAATTTAGGTGCTGTCCATGCGCCATTTTCATACTCAGCATTACCGCCCAAAGATTTTGCAACACTGCTCCCTAGGATATAAAGCTGGGAACCATTTACAGCATCGGTTGAGCCTCCTGAGATCCTACCAGGAGAAACATCCAAAAGAGTCCGAGATTTACCTTCACTATTCTTAATAGTTAACTTCGTTAATGGTGAGCTAGCAGCAATACTTACCGCCCTGTCTTCATCCGCTCGGCTTAGTGATGGGAGTGAACTCCTCATAAAAGGAAGGTTGCCTCTGTCTATATTCTCATGCTGATCATACCCTTGAGATAGATTATTTTGTTTCTTCTCAATGACAGGAGACTCTTTTATTTCAATAATCTGATGATTCAAACTTGTGAAATCATTCTTAGCGCCAGAAAATGCTTCCACTACATTCTCATAACCTTCACTGCCCAAAAATGCAGTATCAAAAGCATTTTTAGTTTGAAAGTTAATATTATATTTTAAGTTTTTGAAGTTTTCTTCACCCCCCATACCTGCAGAGCCACTCTCTTTGTATAATTTACTGCCAACGATATAGGCTGGCGGAATACCTTTAAGCACATTTGTAGCACCACTAAAATCGTTTGATACGTCATTTACAATATGAGCAGTAGCAAAAACAGGAAAAAGGGTTGATAAAAAAACAATCACTGAAGCCACTGAAAGTGCTTTAATAAAAGGTAATTGATAAAACAAGCAAGAATTTTTAAAACCATTCACCACTGGCGCCTTTGATGTGGTACATAATTTTTTCATAATAAATTCTCCAAGTAAGAAAAATATATCAAGAACATTAAAAAGACATATTTCAGCACTAAAGGTAATTTGAGGATTTGTTTTTCGTCTGTTCTTTATAAAGCTTAGGTTTTTCGCAAAGATTGAAAGGAGCAGATTAGAACTCCGATGAGATTACGATTAACGTTGATTAATAGTTTGGTTAGTGAGGTTTTGGTTTATTCTGCCTTTAAGCAAGTTGTTTGTTTGTAGTAATTTCTGAATTTGCGGGTAAGAATAGAGAATGAAAGGGACATATTTGTACGCTACTGTTAGATGTGTGATTTATAGTTATTTGAAATAAAAGAGTTCGTTTTGTATGCTTAATGGACAGTGAATATTTATGAGGGAAAGGTTTAGGTCATTTAGACCCCGTGATAAGTTCAGGTAAAACTTTTATAGGATTATTGTGGTTTTATCACAAGAACAAGTGATTTGTTTCTTGATTTCTCGAGTCATTTTCCTTGAAAGCTTTTAGAGCAAAATGACGATAATCGTGTGATTCTTTCATAACTTTCCGCACCTCCCTTTGCGAGAATTTTTTTGTTCTGTTTGTTCCAGAATGAGTCTTATAGAATTTTAAACAAAATAGCAAGGAGAAAAATGAATTTAATTATTTTTACAGAATGAGTCTTTCTGATTTATGTAACGTAAAATTCTCTATAATAAAAATTCATAACTTTTACGCGTTATAGACTTATGTAGAGGTTCTGTTTTACAGTCAGTTTGAGGTATCTCCGTTTTGTCCAAAATGAGTCTTAGTTTCATTGCCACTGCTGTGTACAGAGAAATAATTAAAATAGTAAAAAGTGAGATTTTTTTGTTTCTTTAAGCATATCCCCCCAATAGATATTTTTTATTAATGAAATTATAAAACGTACAGTTTTAAAATACTGTGCAATTATGCACTCTATCAATTTATATGATAATATTACTCTGCATTTGTAAAATTTTTATTAAAGCGCTTCATTTTTTACTCAATTCAATCTCACTAAAATTATTCCTATAGAATATATTGTGATGAGACTTTATAAGTATATTACTCTGATAATATAAATTCGCCCTTGTCTGATAAGACAAGGGCGAAACTTCGCTTAAATTGTAGTTTTTCATATTCTCTGGTGTTATTTTAATTTTAGAGTTATTCCACCACCTACACCCCACTTACCGCCAGCACTGGTTGCTGATAAATTAGAACGAATCTTGCCATCTTCAGATGTATAACCTGCACCAATCGCAAAGGCAGATTGTCCACGCCAAAAACCGCCACCAAATGAAACACTCACAGATCCTGGATCATCGAAGTAACGTAAGTTAGACACTGCCAAACCAATCGCTGCTGCTTGCCTAGCCTCTTTGCGCACATTCGTAATATCATAACTTAGTGCGTCAAACTTCATATCGGTATAGGATTTCGCCTCGTTAACACCTTTACTGACTTGATCAGCCGTATATTTGTTCGCACTTTCAAGAGTAATCCTCATCTGCTCCTCGGTATGCTTGTATAACTGACCACCATTCACTGCGTCCTTAGAGTCTTTTTTAATTTCTCCATCTTTAACATTAGTAATCAAAACAGGCTCACTGTCATCGACACCTTTTAGAGTGATGCTATTGGTTTTCTTTCCGCTATCATCAGTATCATAGCTAACCGCAACATCCACCTTTTTTTCAATGTTTGTTACCCTGTTTGTAACGCTGTTTACCTTGTTTTCAACTTCTGTTACCCTGTTACTCATCTGTGAAAACTGATTGTCAGTCACCTCATAAGTTGACTTTTCTAAAATTTCACTAGGAGCAACAGTTACCACGGTTGAATTATCCTCCTCATCCATAGAATTTTCCGCCTCATCTATGATAAGAGGTAAGCTTCTTAGAAGACGTGCGCTTCTCATAAAAGGAAAGCCAGCTGTAATATTCTGCCTATCACCACTCCTCGGTGGAACCTCTGTTTCACCAACACCAAGGCCATTATTTATCTTAACAATACCAAGATTCAAAGTTGTTAAAGCATTATTCACACCAGCAAATGCATCTGCAACGTTCTTATAGCTTTTCTGAGTCTCATTACCATCCTTATCAAAGACCTTAACTGTAAAAGTAGGATCATTCCACGTTGCAGAGTCATCATATCCAGCACCACCGCCGAAATAACTCGCAAATGCCTGAGCCATAAAATAAAGCTGGCCACCATTTACTGCTTCGGTCGATGTTGCTGTAAATGCACCACCCCTAATCCCAGAGAGAATTCGTGGAGCATTTACACTGTTTGCAATATCTATTCTATTACCAGCTTCATTTCCACCAATCGTAATAAGTCCAGCGCTATTTTGCTTAACAAGGTTATTCCCTGCCGAATTAATGACTATATTTTCAATCTTTTTATCAAGATTCGTGAAAGAACTATTTACGCCTGTAAAGGCATCTGAAACATTATGATAGCTCTTTTCAGCTCCATTACCATTCTTATCAAAAACCTTAACTGTAAAAGTAGGAGCATTCCAGTTTCCATCTGCATCATATCCAGCATTACCACTGAAATAGCTAGCAACTACATTGCTCATAGCATAAGCTTGAGAACCATTAATTGCATCAGTCGATGTTGCTGTAATAGAACCAGCATTAACACCTGAAAGAGTCCGTGCTGCATTATTAACGTTCGCAATACTTACCCTCGTTCCACTCACTTTTCCACCAATGGTAATAAATCCACCTGCATCTTGCTTAACAAGATCATCACCTGTCCCATTAATGACTATATTCTCAATCTTTTTATCAAGATTCGTGAAAGAACTATTTACGCCTGTAAAGGCATCTGCAACATTCTTATAGTCTCTTTCAGCTCCATTACCATCCTTATCAAAGACCTTAACTGTAAAAGTAGGAGCATTCCAGTTTCCATCTGCATCATATCCAGCATTACCACTGAAATAGCTAGCAATCATATTGCTCATAGCATAAGCTTGAGAACCATTGATTGCATCAGTCGATGTTGCTGTAATAGAACCAGCATTAACACCTGAAAGAGTCCGTACAACATTATTAACGTTCGCAATACTTACCCTCGTTCCACTTACTTTTCCACCAATGGTAATAAGCCCCGTATCATCTTGCTTAACAAGGTTATTTCCTGCTGAATTAATGACTACATTTTCAATCTTTTTATCAAGATTCGTGAAAGAACTATTTACGCCTGTAAAGGCATCTGCAACATTATGATAGCTCTTTTCAGCTCCATTACCATCCTTATCAAAGACCTTAACTGTAAAAGTAGGAGCACTCCAATTTCCATCTTTATAGCCAGCACCACCACCAAAATAGCCTGCAACGACATTGCTCATGGAATAAAGTTGAGAACCATTGATTGCATCAGTCGATGTTGCTGTAATAGAACCAGCATTAACACCTGAAAGAGTCCGAACCGCATTATCAATATTTGCAATACTTACCCTCGTTCCATTTACTTTTCCACCAATGGTAATAAGTCCCGTATCATCTTGCTTAACAAGGTTGTTCCCTGCCACATTAACGACTACATTTTCAATCTTTTTATCAAGATTTGTGAAAGAACTATTTACGCCTGTAAAGGCATCTGCAACATTATGATAGCTCTTTTCAGCTCCATTACCATCCTTATCAAAAACCTTAACTTTAAAAGTAGGAGGCGTCCATTTTACTCTATCAAATCCAGCACCACCACCAAAATAGCTAGAAATAGCAAGACCTAGAGAAAAAATTTGGGAGCCATTAACTGCATCAGACGAGAATGGCGAAATCACACCATTATTAACACCAGTAAGAGTTCTCAATTCATGAGAGCTATTTTCAATGCTTATTCTATTGCCACGTGCATTCGCACCAATTGTAATAAGCCCTGAGCTATCTTGCTTAACAAGATTATTGCCCGCAACTTCAGCA
Organism: Bartonella sp. AC10YNML; assembly: GCF_042196825.1. NCBI lineage: Bacteria > Pseudomonadati > Pseudomonadota > Alphaproteobacteria > Hyphomicrobiales > Bartonellaceae > Bartonella > Bartonella sp. AC10YNML. Next base: position 6,820 of record NZ_JBHIRA010000028.1, read on the forward strand.
GCATAACGTTCCAAACCATATAATGCAGAGCCAACATCTCTGTACACTCTACCGTTAATTATATAAGTTGGTGCAATATCTTTAAGTACATTTGTACCAGCACCAAAATACTGCGATATATTGCCCCACGCATCACAAGCAGAAACAGGAGAAGCACCGGATAAAAAAACAGCTACTGAAACCAATGAAAGCGTTTTAATAAAAGGTAATCGATAAGGTGAGCAAGATTTTTTTAAATTACTCACTGCTAGCGTGCGTGGTGTGGTATATATTTTTTTCATAATAAATCCTCTAAGTAAGAAAAAGATATTAAAAACATTAAAAAGACACATTCCGGTGCTACTAAGCTCCAGAGATTATTTTTTTATAAAAGATTAGGGTTGTCATAATGCGGAAGAGGACTATCTAAGATATCAATGATATAGTAGTCGACGGGATCGATAGTCCAATTAATAAGGTTTTTATTTATCCTCCTTTAAGGAGGTGGGGTTTTCTTTAGCAGATCCTTTAAATTTAAAGGTGAAGAAAGGTGAACGAAGTGTAGAAAAAACATGTTTGCGTACTATTATTAGGTGTTATGTGTTTAAGAGGCAATAAAAGGTTTTTATTGCGGAAGTTAGTTAAGTTGTTTGCTGAGTAATTTAGAGCATTTTTTGTAGGGTTATTACGCTTCTGCCGTAAAAATAAGCGAGATACCCCTGAGCTTCATATTTATATCTCTTAAAGCTTTTTGAGATCAGATAATTGTGATTTTGTAATTTTGCCATAACTTACCGCACCCCGCTTTGCGAGAAGATTTCTAGTTTCCTTTAATTAATTTTTCGCACTTTATACAGATTATTAAAAAATAGCAAGGAAAAAATGAGATTTTTTATTTCTTTAAGGATACCCCCAGTGGATATTCTATTATAAACTATAAACTGTATAGTTTTCAAATATTGTGCGGTTACACGTATGCTGTTAATTTATATGAAAACATCACTCTGCATTTGTGATTTTTTTGTTAATTAGTCCCATTAAGATTATTATTACAGAATATATTATTATAAAACTTTACAAGTATACTACTCTATGAATTTCTGTGTAAAATATCACTTCTTATAAAATTTTACCCCTTGTCTGATGAGACAAGAAGGAAAAACTCTCTTAAAAATAAATATCGATTATTCAAATAATTCCTTTTGGAGATGATAAATGATTTTTTCATATAAAATTTCACAATAAAAAATATATTTTTACTCGAAATACGCCCTTATCTTTTATTGCTATTCATTTATGATAAAAATAACTTTCCTTCTCTTTAAATGGCACATGTAACGCATTTGATAAGAGAAGGAAAATTTATTTCGAATTTTCTATTGTTAATTCAGTGTTACCCTAAATCCAGCACCTACACCCCAATGTCCCCCAGAACTTGTTGCAGATACGTTAGAGCGAAATCTTCCATTTTCAGACATATAACCAGCTCCAATAGCAAGTGCAGATTGACTGCGCCATACACCCGTACCAAGTGAAAAACTTAATTTTCCCGGTGTATCGTCATAGCTTAAATTAGATACTGCTAGACCAATAGCAGCAGCTTGTCTTGCTTCTTTCCGAACATCCTGAATAGCATAATTCAATGTCTCAAACTTCATATCCGT
>NZ_JBHIRA010000029.1:0-5000 GCF_042196825.1 Bartonella sp. AC10YNML
TGCCAGTTTCCGTTCAAACATCAGGACCAATGGCTGCAAAAGCAAAAAGCTGCCCCTTTTTTTCTCACGGCATACTTTCTCCCTCATTACGCTGGTTTCTAAAAAAGATCGCAAAAATCATTAATTTTTTAAAGAACATGTCACCCTAGAAACGGTAAATGGGGCTAGAGCAGATGTCCAAGAGATAATGTGAGATAGTCTCTTTCAAAACAGATAGTCCATTGCGCCAAGGATAGGGATATGTAACTTTTAGAGTTTTTTCTCTTAAGGTTGCTTTATGTATGTTAGGATAGTGTAAAAAGCTGTTATTTCTCTATCTAAGCCGTAAAGCACTGCCCCTACAGATCATAGGCATAGGCTCAGTACCCCAAAAGCTTTCCCCAAAAGCTTTCTAAGTAAAAATCCGCCTTAGTATTTAGGGATATAGATAGTTTAGGTGGTCAAGGAATTATGTGCAATTTTTTGTTACAAAAAGTTAGCAGATTGTTTTAAGGATGAAGATATATAGGCACACATAGGACAAAGGGAGGGATATCGTAAAAGAGAGAGAAGCTGAGCTTAGATTTAGTTTTTGAGGAGTGTTTCTGTGTGTGAATTACATACACCTCTACGCTCTTTTTTCTAGTTGTTTCAGAGGACATAATGTTTAGCGGAGTGTCCCCTATTTCTGCATTGCGTTTTTTTACGCAGGGCAGAGTTGCGAGTGCTCCTATATCTCCTCAGCATAACTCTACGGGTATTTACACACTCGTACGTTTTTTCCTTTTTCCATAGCGTTTTCGATTATGTCTCTGTTACGTGAGAAGAGTTTCGAGTGATTAGCATTTCACTCCATGCGTTTACACGCTACGACACGTTTCCGCCTGCTTTTATTTTCAGAGCTTGATGCTATTTTTGTTTTCCAGTATTAAGAAGAGCTTTTAGATTTATCGTTTTAGAGAGAAGAAAGCATTCTCTGCCTATCTCTGCTTCATTAGTAGCATACCCCTTATGAGTCCTATTGCGTTCTTTTAGGGCTGAGAAGAGATCCGATCCAGCCCCAAAGCCGCTCCATAGGTCTTTTTTTGGCATGATTTGTTATCACGGTGTGTTGAGAGAGAGCTTTTGTTATTTTTTTGAACTTTAGAAGAGTAAAATGAGATGTTTTTTTTGATACAAGGTCTCGTTTATCTATGATATTTCATTGACGCCTTTAGAATGTTTGCAATGTAAAGAGACAATAGTATGGATTTTTTTAATTTTATAAGCTTTTTTAATTAGGCTTATTGAGCAGATTATTCTCTGCGTTTGGCATATTTCTGTTTAGATTGAGAAGAGTCAAGTTACTATTACGGGAATGCTAGGGAATATTATAGGGTTAACTATTAAGAAGTGGTTGCGGGGGCAGGATTTGAACCTGCGGCCTTCAGGTTATGAGCCTGACGAGCTACCGGGCTGCTCCACCCCGCGCTATATATTTTAAGACAAGATTTTTTTATTGTCTACTCTCAGTATTGAGCCTTGATATTTATCGTTATATTTTTATTTTGAATTGTTATCTATCATGCCTTTAGCAGACCTGGCGGCGACTTACTCTCCCGTGCCTTAAGGCAAAGTACCATCAGCGCTGGAGCGTTTCACGGCCGAGTTCGGGATGGGATCGGGTGCGTTCACTCCGCCATAACCACCAAGTCAGCAAAAAGCATGAATGATGAGAAGCTGGAATTTTTATATTTAAAGAAAGAATATGGGAAATGAGAACGATCAAGTCGATCGAACGATTAGTATCAGTAAGCTTCATGTGTTACCACACTTCCACACCTGACCTATCAACGTGGTGGTCTACCACGGTTCTCAGGGAATACTTGTTTTCAGGTGAGTTTCCCGCTTAGATGCCTTCAGCGGTTATCTCGTCCGTATATAGCTACCCTGCTATGCGGCTGGCGCCACAACAGGTCCACCAGAGATACGTCCATCCCGGTCCTCTCGTACTAGGGACAGGTCCTGTCAATATTCCAACACCCACGGCAGATAGGGACCGAACTGTCTCACGACGTTCTGAACCCAACTCACGTACCGCTTTAAATGGCGAACAGCCATACCCTTGGGACCTGCTCCAGCCCCAGGATGCGATGAGTCGACATCGAGGTGCCAAACAACCCCGTCGATATGGACTCTTGGGGGTCATCAGCCTGTTATCCCCGGCGTACCTTTTATCCGTTGAGCGATGGCCCTTCCACACGGGACCACCGGATCACTATGACCGTCTTTCGACTCTGCTCGACTTGTCAGTCTCACAGTCAGGCAGGCTTATGCCATTGCACTCAACAAACGATTTCCGACCGTTTTGAGCCTACCATCGCGCGCCTCCGTTACTCTTTAGGAGGCGACCGCCCCAGTCAAACTACCCACCATACACGGTCCCGAATCCGGATAACGGACTGCGGTTAGACATCCATATCGGTAAGGGTGGTATTTCAAGGATGACTCCACAAAGGCTAGCGCCCCTGCTTCAAAGTCTACCACCTATCCTACACATACAGACACAAATGCCAGTGTAAAGCTATAGTAAAGGTGCACGGGGTCTTTCCGTCTAACCGCAGGAACCCCGCATCTTCACGGGGAATTCAATTTCACTGAGTCTACGTTGGAGACAGCGGGGAAGTCGTTACGCCATTCGTGCAGGTCGGAACTTACCCGACAAGGAATTTCGCTACCTTAGGACCGTTATAGTTACGGCCGCCGTTTACTGGGGCTTCAATTCAATGCTTGCACATCTCCTCTTAACCTTCCAGCACCGGGCAGGCGTCAGACCCTATACGTCGTCTTGCGACTTCGCAGAGCCCTGTGTTTTTGGTAAACAGTCGCTACCCCCTGGTTTGTGCCACCCTCTAACGGTTGCCCGCTAAAGGGTCACGCTTCTTCCGAAGTTACGCGTGCAATTTGCCGAGTTCCTTCAACGTAGTTCTCTCAAGCGCCTTAGTATTCTCTACCAGTCCACCTGTGTCGGTTTGGGGTACGGTCTATATGTGGGAGCTATTTCCTGGAACTGCTTCACTGCAAGATCAATCCAATAAGATCTTACAATATACGCAATCCGTCACTACCCACAGGTCCACGAATATTAACGTGGTTCCCATCGACTACGCCTTTCGGCCTCGCCTTAGGGGCCGACTCACCCTGCTCAGATTAACTTTAAGCAGGAACCCTTGGACTTTCGGCGAGGGAGTCTCTCACTCCCTTTATCGTTACTCATGTCAGCATTCTCACTTCCGATACCTCCAGGAGCTCTCACGAATCTCCCTTCACAGGCTTACGGAACGCTCCGCTACCACTTACTCCAAAAGGAGTAAATCCACAGCTTCGGTGTATGGCTTTAGCCCCGTTACATTTTCGGCGCAGGGACCCTTATTTAGACCAGTGAGCTGTTACGCTTTCTTTAAATGGTGGCTGCTTCTAAGCCAACATCCTGGTTGTTTTGGGATCCTCACATCCTTTCCCACTTAGCCATAACTTGGGGACCTTAGATGGTGGTCAGGGTTGTTTCCCTCTCCACGACGGACGTTAGCACCCGCCGTGTGTCTGCTAGTTAGTTCTTCCAGGTATTCGGAGTTTGGTTAGGTTTGGTAATCCGGTGAGGACCCCTAGCCCATCCAGTGCTCTACCCCCTGGAGAATTCGACTAACGCTCTACCTAAATAGATTTCGCGGAGAACCAGCTATTTCCGAGTTTGATTGGCCTTTCACCCCTAGCCACAAGTCATCCCAATCTATTGCAACAGATACGGGTTCGGCCCTTCAGTAAGTGTTACCTTACCTTCAGCCTGCTCATGGCTAGATCACTCGGTTTCGGGTCTAATCCAACGAACTGAACGCCCTATTCAGACTCGCTTTCGCTACGCCTACACCTACCGGCTTAAGCTTGCTCGTTAGACTAAGTCGCTGACCCATTATACAAAAGGTACGCCGTCACCCAGAACGAATCTTGGGCTCCGACTGTTTGTAGGCATTCGGTTTCAGGTACTATTTCACTCCCCTTGTCGGGGTACTTTTCACCTTTCCCTCACGGTACTGGTGCGCTATCGGTCATGCACGAGTACTTAGGCTTGGATCGTGGTCGACCCATGTTCAGACAGGATTTCACGTGTCCCGCCCTACTCTAGGACTTAAATCAGATTTACGTATACGGGACTATCACCCTCTTTGGTACGACTTTCCAGTCGTTTCTACTTTTCTTAATTCAAGCCACTGGCCTGGTCCGCGTTCGCTCGCCACTACTAACGGAGTCTCGTTTGATGTCCTTTCCTACAGGTACTTAGATGTTTCAGTTCCCTGCGTTTGCTTCTTACACCCTATTTTATTCAGGTGTAGATACCTTTATCTGACGACTAGAAAACTAAACTGTTTTAAAAAACAGCTTAATTTTTCTAGCCATCAAAGGTGGGTTGCCCCATTCGGAAATCTACGGATCAAAGGGTATTCGCACCTCCCCGTAGCTTATCGCAGCGTATCACGTCCTTCATCGCCTGTGCATGCCAAGGCATCCACCAAATGCCCTTAAGACACTTGATCGTTCTCATTGCCAATATTCATTTACGGTTTGTCTGCTTCTCTTTATCTTGTGCAAAATAAAGCGCAAAACAAACCAAATATCAGCAGAAAAGACCAGCTTCTCGAGATATATTCAATGGCGCGGTTAAGCTTCCAATCATAAGCAAGGGTTTTGAGCATTCCCTTGCGACACATGTCTCTTTTTCTAAATTAAGATTTCCTTCTAAATTAAGATTTCCTCTTCGGAAGAAAGGTTTTTCTTTCAAGATCTTTTTTAAAATCTGTTTTCCAAAACCTTTTTTCGACAACAAGCATTTTCCCAAGAAAGTATTTTTCTTAACAAAAAACTTGCACCTCAGAAGGAACCTTAAAAAGGAACATGTCTGAATATATCTTCTCTTCACAATTTCAATAGAACAAGCAAAAGGCTAAAAACCTCTTACTAAACCGTGTTCTTACAACATGATGATG
>NZ_JBHIRA010000030.1:0-5790 GCF_042196825.1 Bartonella sp. AC10YNML
CTATAGAGGATGCACTCTAGCCTTCAAAAAGAGTGCATCCTTCCCCTCAAGGGATACCGCCAAACCCTCATGAGGCAAGTATCCAATCTATGAGGATGCACTCCAGCCCTCAAAAAGAGTGCATCCTTCCCCTCAAGGGGTTTACTCAACTTTCATCGCATATCATTTTTATGAACCCTCATTTTTATGAATCCTTGATCAAAGATACAAAAAGAAGTTTGCTAGCAACTATTGTATCACCCACCTTATGGGATTCCACTTCTCTACAGAGCTTTCAAACTTTTTTACGCCTTCATAAAGTCGAATCTGAAAGAATTCATTAAGGCAATTAAGGGTAAATTTTGTCAATTTCTAGACAAAGTTTATTCTTTTTTGTGATTGTTGTATTTTTACTATAGTTATTTAAATCGAATTTATATATGATACGTATCGATATTTATTTATAGAAATAAATATAGGAGAAAAACTATGAATATCAGATATTTTTTCATAGCTGGGGCTATTACAAGTGGTTTAGCTCTCGCGATTCAAAAATCTGATCGTATAGTCAATAAACAACCCTCTCCTATTGTTGCTCCTTATACTATTGAGAAAACAACTTTACAGTTTGTTAAACAAGTAAGGGACACATCGGATACATTGAATATACTGAGAGTCAGTAATAGAAGCGCATCAGAACAAGCATCCATCAACGATATATACGATAAAGCAGAAAATTTATTGAATGCAATAGCTGGTTTTTTAGGATCACTTATTATATATTTCTTACAACTTGTTGCTAATAAAATATAAGATACAAAAAGTTCTTAAAGTAAGGTTATATACATTTTGTGTATATTGTAAAAATTTAAATAAAAAGGCCCTTTATAAAATGGGGCCTTTTTTAGTTTAATTTTTCCTTTGTTTTAGTTTAATTTTTATTGTGTTTTTATTTTTATTGGCCAAATATCATCGCCTTCAAAAATGCCATTTTTACTTGTCTCACATCTCAAATGACAAAGGCTCTACCCCCTAGCTTCCCTCCCATAGCGCTTTAGTTAATAAGGGTCCGCAATCTTCTTGTTTTTCCCAAAAATTCTTCTGTTTTCAAGAAAATGACCATGCATCCCCTACGTCATCGAATTGGCTTCCAGATCTCCATGAAACAGACTTAAAAACACAAAAATACCATAAATTTTTACATCAATATCACCATACTGAAACACTGTTGAAGCTTAACAAGCGCTGCTTCATTGGCAAGGACTTCTTAAAAAGACAAAAAACACCTCAAAGGCAAAAGAGCTTAACACTGCTCAAAAATGGCATTTTTGCCTTCCTCTCATCTCAAATGACAAAGGCTCTACCCTCTTTTAGGCTCTACCCTCTTTTATAGCTCCCCCGTAGCGCCCCTTGAGTCAATGAAGCTTTCCCTCATAGCGCTTATTCAAGCGCTAATTTATGAGCATTTTCTAACAAAACAACAGAACCGTCTTAAAGAAGAGAGCGAATTTATAATTGATTTTTCTCCCCTATTCTTGAGGATCAAGCCATTTTCAGTCTATTTTTTAAAATCTTGGCTATTATTCTCGATTTTTCGAACACTTTATTTTGCTCTGGTAAGAAAGGTGTGAAAGCGTCTCAATCATAGCGCTTTCACATCTTTTAAATAAGAGTGCTTTTCTTCAACAGGAGAGTACAACACTAATCAATTTTTATATCCATAAATGCGATTTTACCATCTTTAATATAAGTAATATCAGGAGCATGTTTTACCCCCTCTGCTTCAAACACGAACTGTTCATCACTCACCCCTTCAAATCCTTGTTCTCTTAATTCTTGTTTTTTCTCCTCAACTAATTTTTTATGAAAATCTCGTTTTTGATTACACAAATTAAGGTTTCTATCTCTAAAAAGCTGATAGTCCATGGCTATGGACAACTTCTCAGCAACCCGTTCCAGCAGATCGTAACTGAACTTTCCTTCCCTTTCCACTTCTTGAGCGATCACCATCGCGCGTTCCAAATGAACTTTTTCAATGGTTTCATCAAAGCCAAGCTTCTCCCCTGCCGTAAAACTTTCGTCATAAGAAGCTAAAGTCTCCACATCGCCCAGCAAAGCAAGAGCAGCAAGATGCAGCAAAGCATAAGGTGCGAGCTCTATGTCATCATCCGGTGTCCAAGATAAAGAGTCTTTTTCCCAAGGAGGAAGACGATATTGAGAGCGAAAAGTTTCATGCAAAGAATCATCTTCCATTGTCCATTTTAAAGTTTTTTCAAGCGCTTTTTTTAAACACGCGGCACTCACTTTTTCTTCAAAAATTTCCAATCCATTGGGCACAAAATTCATAAATACCGTTGGCAAAACCCCAGAATTATGAGGATTAATCGTCTGACAAGCAGCCGCAAAAACACCGCTCATAATTAAAAGCCCGCGATCAAACGGGGAAAATTCTTCCACGTGTTTTTCGTTATAAAGAAACTGCACTTCGCGATCTGGTAAAAAGAGGGTTGCCAAATAATCTCCTTTTCCCTCGATGTCCACAGACCACCCCAAGCTTTTTAAAAGCGCTGTTGCACTTTCTATCGTGAGAATTTCATCATCATCATAACCGACAAAGGGTTCTTTTTCCTTTTCCTTTAGTTGCAAACGCCTCTTCTGCAGCACGGCTTCATCTTTCCAAAACTGCTGCATTGCAAGATCATTTTCTTTAAGCACGCGTTCCAACGCGCCTTTCACTTGGAAATTCATTTTCATCCGTTTAAAGACAGAGGTATAAAGAGCTAAAACAAGCATGATAATGATCATGCAAATAACAATAAATACCCAGAACTCGGGATCTAATAGAAGTACAGCTATAGGATCACTGTTCATTTTTCCCCCCTCACTATTTACACAACCCGTGCGACAGAGAGCTTATTTGCTCTCGCTCAGAGAGCGCTTCGTCTAGTTTCTGAATATTTTTGTACAACTCACCCGTCACTTTGGTGCGAAGCCGTAACATAACCGGAATAAAAATAATGACACAGACCATTATAATGTCCGTTGTTTTAAGGAGAACGGCATGCACAACATATTGCCACCCTGTCAGCTGCCAATTTAATACACCTGGTATTCCTAGAACCATTCTCCAGATGACAAAGACAACAGCAATAGCAAAAATAACTTTATAATCCTTTGCTGAGAGCAACACTTGCTGAAGCGAAAAAGAATGCACTCCTTTATGCTTTTCTTGCTCTGATGTCCAATTTTGCTCCTTCATGTATTCCCCTCTCACTCTTTGAAAAGCCCCGTGTGACAGAGAGCTTATTTTGTCTCACACAGAGATTGCCTCTTCTCGTTTCTGGATCTTTTTTTCCAATTTACGCATTTTGATGATGCAAAACCCAAATACCACCGGAATAAAGAAAAGTACACAGGCCGTTATGGCTTACGTCATAATAAAAATTATAATATTCCTGCTGCCTTGGCCCCTCTTGCCTTCCTCACATCTCAAACAGTGAAGATTTTCAAACCGTACCAATCTATAAACAATAGTCACAATTCAGCTTTTTCTTCCTAAAAATTCTCCTATTTTCAAGAAAATGACCCTGCATCCCCACTTCAATAGGATTCATTTCAAAGCTTGAATGAACAAAGCTCCTAAAAATACGAAAACAACCCATATACCGCGCGGCGCCTACGAGCAAAACCGTTCCTTCCTCAGGACTCAAACGATAAAGTAAGTCTCAAGCGCTCACTCTAGGCTCTAAACCCCACGGGCTCTTATTCCCTTTAATCAACACTGATCCATAATCGGCTTTTCTTCCACTCAATGCCATCCTCAACACTGCCCCTTAGAGCAATGTTTATGGACAACCCATAAAGAGCACCAAAACATCTCAGAGGCAAAATGGTATAGAGAGCAATCCCTGTAAATAATGGTATAGAGAGCAATCCCTATAAAGGCTGAATCTCTCATAATTTCTTCATTATTTTTCCCCCTCTCACGACTTCTCAAACGCTGTATCCTGTTCTTTCAAGACGTTTTTCAGTTCTTTTCTTAAACAGCGATACATTTTCGCCTGCTTAAAGACACCATAATAAAGTTCCAAAATCATCATGGGAATAAAAGCAACCCCCAATGTCACGAACATAAGCACGAGAACAAATATCCTGATAAAAATATCACTCCTTTTTTCTCTATCGCCTTTTTTATACCGATCCTTTTGATAGGTTATTTTACCCCGTTGCTAATCTATTTCTTTCAATTTTTGAATATTTTTTACCAACAAAAGCCACAATGTTATGAAGAGTATGTACAAAACTGGAAACAAGACCCAAACACACATTGTAATAATTTGCCAAAACGTACACAGAGAGAGAAAAAGGGGTGTATCCTGCCACCCTGTCAAGTTCTCTTGGCTACCCAAAGATGAGAGAAAGAAAATCCTGTTCCACAACTCAAGAGAGAAAATGCTGTACTCTTTGCTATCCAAGGATGAGAGAGAGAGAATCCTGTTCCACAGTTCAAGAAAGAAAATCCTATTCCATAGCTCAATAATGAGTGAGAGAAAACAAATGACAACATGCTCTCCCACAGAAAAAACACTTTTTTCGAAAAAATGGCGCAGTCCATTATAAAATGCTGAATTTTTCCCCTTCATTGCTCTTCCTTTTTATGAAAAACGCATTTCTTTATCTCATGCCCGCTCTTTTAAGAACCACGAAAAGTACAATGCATGGGCTTCCCTTATTTTCAATAAAAACCCCCAACTTTCTAAAAGCGCGGTTGCTCTTCCAAATGATTAAGAGCATCTTCCTCATTACAAACCTGATAGGCTTCTTTATCCTCTTTACCTGATGATTTTCCAACCATCCCCTCTTTCTTGTGTCACAAGCTTCCAAACAGTGCCTCTCCCCCCTCACAATAGCTACGCAAGCGCCTTGTCACTCTCTTTTCCTATGCGTTTTAATTCCCGTTTCACTCTACAATACGTTCTCACGCGCTTGAAAACAAAATAATAAAATTCTAAAATGAGCATGACAACACCCGCAGGAAAAAAGACGTTTAGCAGAAATATCAACCAAAAATATACGATAAAAAAACTGCTTATTCTTTCTCTATTGTTTTTTACCGGATTATTTTGTTGATCGGTTGTGTGACCCCGTTGCTGGATAGCCTCTTCTAACTGCTGAATCATTTTTTTTAACAAATACGTTAAGATGAGATAAAGCACCAATAAAACAGGCATCAAGGCAACAACAACAACCATGATGACTTCACGCATCACAAAGAGCGACAAAAGAGTGCTATCCTGCGATACACTCAACGACCACTTGGATTCTAATGGGATCAAAAGAGCTTTATAACCTATCCCAATAAGGATAGAAATAAGACAAATAATAATATGATCTTTATAAGAACAAAATGATTTTCCAAAAACAAGAGAGCACCGTTTGTTATAAAATGTGTAATTTTCCCCCTTCATTTGCTCTTCCCTTTTATGCAACTGTTTGTCCCTAACTTTTATAAGGACACGAATAACCTCTCAAGCACAATTGCATCCATTATGGTAAAACAGAATACCTCAGAGAACACTCGTATTGCATATTTATGTTGCCAATACTTTTGCCAATTCACGTGCTTGTTTTAAAGAAACATCTCTCAACACTTGCAAACCAACACGCATCACCCCCATTTCATGAACAGCCCCCATGAAATGGGATAACAATAGCGCCCCCATGAATATATTCTCCTTACTATAAACTCTATCACCCCTATTGTTTCAATAAAAAATGTAATCCGGCACCATTCATATACGCCCCCTGCGG
>NZ_JBHIRA010000030.1:5890-7880 GCF_042196825.1 Bartonella sp. AC10YNML
AGGCTCCTACAACAACCCCACCCCTGCCCCAACAACAGCCATATCCCGCCTTTACGATAGCCTTTATCCCTTGAAAAAACAGAAGCATTTTTATTCTTTTCTCATTGTTTTCGGCCCCCCACTAAGACATAAAAAAGGGAACTTCCATTGATTTGCAAATGATCGCGCAATAAGAGCATTTGAAATGAGAAAATCTAACAACTTTCTTATTCCAATTAAAAAAGCTCAATGATCATTCAAAATACGATGATATCTTCCATATTTCATTAGAGTTCTTGCAAGGCAATAGCTCAGAACATATTCATAAAAACGCTTCTAAGACACGAGACAGCCGCTATTTTTGAGATCACGCGTTTTAATATTAATGAAAGCACTAACATTCCCTTACAAGTTTGAGGTGTTGTTTTGTCAACAATCTTGTTAGCATGGACTGATTCTATGATGATGCGATATCATCACAATTGCTCTTTATGGACAGCATAATGATACGCATCATTTTACTCATAATTCTTTATAAGCCTTGCGTTATAGGCTTGTTGGGAAAAAAATAAAGGAGAATCCTGTTGAATATAGCAATTATTTTGGGGTCTGTGCGTCAACCTTCCTTAACAAGAACTTTAGCCAGTTATTTAGCGGATTGCCTCATGAAGCGGGGTGCATCACTTCATTGGGTTGATTTGCGTGAACATCCCTTGCCAATGACAGATCCAGATTATCATCAGCAGGTTGAGGCTAATCCAAGTGCAGCAGTCCGTGAGTTTGTAAAAACCATTGCAGCGGCTGATGGTGTTATTCTAGCAAGCCCCGTTTATCAAGGGTCTTATTCGGGTGTTTTAAAAAATGCTCTTGATAATTTAGCCTATAATGCCTTTTTAAATAAACCTGTTGGACTTATCTCTCATGGGAGTACGGCCAAAAAATGCGCACAACCTTGTGAACATTTAGTGCCGGTGGTGCACACGCTTTATGGTTACACACTCCAATGTCAAATTGCCTCTTCCAACGAAGATTTTTCCTCAGATGATGAAGGTCGTACTTGGAAAGTTATAAGTGAAGAGGTACAAACACGTTGTGAAAGACTTGCTGATGAAATGTACACATTTTTAAAGCAAAGAGGTGGGATTTAAAGCAATAAGGGAGGGGGCATGAAAAAAAAAGAGGCGCGCTATCGTTATTTAGTGGTAGGGGGCACAGGGATGCTTGCTCCTTTGTATCAATCACTAGAGCCGCAAGAAGTGATTATTGCTGCACGCTTTCTTTCCCATAAAGTCCAGCTTGAGGCATTGCACAACAAACAGTTGTGCGTGTCGTTGGATTATGATTGTGCGGCATCAAAGGCGCAATTTTTAGAAACTGTGAAGCAATGGCATGATCTAAAATATTGCATATTATGGATTCATTCGCCTGCCCATGCATTTTCCTGCGCATTAATTGAGCAGTTAGCTCTTTTGCCTAAACCACCATGTATTCTTCATATTTTTGGTTCCAACACGCATGATCAAATAATCCTCGAGTGCGCACGCAAAAACAAGGTTGATTTTATCCCCATTCAATTAGGACAAAAAACAACCCCAAAAGGTTTACGACGGCTGCCCCATCAGGAGATAAGCCAACAGGTACTGGATGCCATAAAAAACCATATGAATAAACAAAACTTATGATCAATACCTCTGCTTTGCAAAGAAGCAGTGCCCCTTCAAACTCTATCCATACCCAAACACCCTCTTGAATAACTCATACTCTCTACATCATAGGCTTTTAGAACGAACAATCCCTCTCCTTTACGCCTCTAAACAGCGTCCTTATATCAACAGCTCCAAAACCAAACATTTTTTTCCTCCTCACACGGGCTTATCCCCCTCTCACAACCCTCACAGCCCTTGATCAACCACACACCCTATTACAGTTCCACGTTTTTACGATTTTACAAATTCACAGAAAACAACAAACTTCCGATCAACAGCCCCATTAAAGCCTATTACAAGCTTAT
>NZ_JBHIRA010000031.1:0-7880 GCF_042196825.1 Bartonella sp. AC10YNML
TCCTCTTCTTTTCCTAAGACAGATGTTCTGATATTGGCTAAGAGTGCGTTTTGTTTAGCCATATCGGTTAATCCACTATAGAAGAGAGCATTTGGCATGACTAAGTAACTGGCCGTTTGTGCTACAGGGACGATCACACTTGGACCAGAATCCGTTTCAAGAATTTCTTTATGTAAGCGGAAATCCCAGAAATTTTCATTCTTCTCATCAAAGAGGTTTTGCTCAATATCGGCTGTACCATGGCTTGAGTCTGGTCCATAAGCAGTTAGTGTATATTTGTAAGGTTCTCCCCCTAGTGTGGTATAGCCTTTGGCTAATTTAAAGGAGTCTTCCTGTGCTTTTCCTGCAACTTGGATGAGCGAGAGTCCACCTATATTTGAAGGATCAGCAGCATTGACTACACTACTTTCATTTCCAGAATCGCTTTTAATATAAACTGTTGTGGAGCCTGAGACATCACCGTGAATGAGAAGCCTATCGGTTTTTTGATCGGCACTTACTACGCCATCACTCCAAGCAATGTTGAAGTAAATCTTTGCGTCTCCCGTTGCGTTGTAGACTTCTTGCGTGTCTGGTTTACCAGAACCTATATGCAATGTTTGGTAGTGATCTTCTGTTGGTTTCTCAAAAACAATGGAGCTGTTATCGAGATTAAGCGTGGAAATATCAGAACGAGATCTTTGAGCGATATCAAGGAGATTGCCATCAGCATCTTTTTCGTTTTTGCTGATTTTCAACGTCCATTTCGTATTGTTTTTCAGATCAAAACGTACATTTCTGTCTTTAGCAATATTCGCTCTGCCTTCTAGAGTAGACTGATCAGCACTTAAGGTGAAGGTGCCATTGGAGATCGCTTTAACCTCTTTATTGTTCCAATAATTGTCGTTTTTCCAAGATTTTGGATCTTCGAAAAGACCATCTCCTAATAATACGTCGGCATGGATTTCTGAATTTTTGAGACTGACTGTACCGATTGATAAAGTTGGAATATCTTCCATGTTTGTGTTAGTGAAAGCTCCAACAAAAATTCCAGTACCATTTTCAGCGTGAACATCTGCATTTGTCAAATTGATTTCACTGTTTTTACGTTTTTGTGGAACATCTGGATAATCTAGATCAGGATTAG
The DNA here is from genome assembly GCF_042196825.1 of Bartonella sp. AC10YNML. NCBI lineage: Bacteria > Pseudomonadati > Pseudomonadota > Alphaproteobacteria > Hyphomicrobiales > Bartonellaceae > Bartonella > Bartonella sp. AC10YNML. The sequence goes on from NZ_JBHIRA010000031.1 coordinate 1,127, forward strand.
AGAGAGCTATAAATTGCAAACCAGCAACTCCTGCTATCATAGAAGTATTCACGACATCAATATGTCCGTTAAATGCCGCCCATAGTGCAACTTTTTTTGCTTCTATTTTATTTTTGATTGTATTCTCTGCTGTTCCAATATAACCATTCGTCATCTTAATCGTGCTATTATTTCCTGCGGTGAGACCAACATCAAAATTTTGAATGATTGTTTTACCATTTAATTCAATTAAACTATCAGTTTCTGCAACGTTTACACCAACGGTCATTGTTTTACTTTCACCACCAGTTATTGTTAAATCTCCGCTAATGATTTTACTTCCACCGTCTGCATAAAACCCTTCATCAACATTTTGAATGGTTGTTTTGCCCATTAACCTAACTTCACTACCAGAGTCTGATGTCCATATACCAGTGCGTTCGTTGTCGGGGCCTTCAAGTGCTTCACCACCGATTATCGATAAGTTTTCGCTAATGATTTTACCACCATTACCGGCATCGAGTCCGCTCAAAGTATTGTTAATTATTGTATCACCATGCAATTGAATTGTGCTGTCATTGCCACTTACAAATGCACCGCTTCCTTTTCCCTCTGTTGTTAAAGCAACATCTGTGGCATCAATATGCCCACCGTTGATTGCGAATAACGCTGTTTTGTTCGCGGCTACGGATCCTCCCATCATTGTGATGGTGGATTTTGAACCTTCTGCATAGAGTCCAACATTATCAGATGATGTAATGTTTGCATTGTTTTTCAAGATAATCGTACTGCCACCTTCTGCACTTGCTCCTACGTCACGTCCACTAAATGCCCCTCCTGAGATTGTTATTGTCGAATCATGGTCTGCAACTATACTGGCAGCTGCTTGAGTCACTGTTACATCTTTTAAAGTGACGGTACTTTTATCTGCTTTTATTCCAAAGTTTAGTAATGCATCGTCTTTACTATTCGATATCTTTACACCTTCTAGTTTGTTTTCGCTGCTGTTACTGTTTAAGAAGCCAGCACCAACTAGAGAAGTCTTAATGGTTCCTCCAGTCATCTTGATTGCACCATTGTTTAGTATTTGAAGCCCGAGTGCACTATTACTAATCGTTGTATTTCCAAGTAATTCAATTACACTGCCTTCGCCAACAGAAAATACACCAGACGATATATCGTCGTCACTTGGAGCCACATCTGTTACAGTTAGAGCCACATCTGTAACAGTAATATGGCCGCCATCTTCAGCAACCAATGCATTCGCTTTCCCTGTGACGTTTCCTCCCGTCATTGTGATGGTGGATTTTGAACCTTCTGCATAGAGTCCAACGTTATCAGATGATGTAATGTTTGCGTTGTTTTTCAAGATAATCGTACTGCCACCTTCTGCACTTGCTCCTACATTACGTCCACTAAATGCTCCTCCTGAGACTGTTATTGTAGAGTGGTTATCTGCAACTATACCGGCTGCTGCTTGAGTCACTGTTACATCTTTTAAAGTGACGGTACTTTTATCTGCTTTTATTCCAAAGTTCAGTAACGTATCGTCTTTACTATTCGATATCTTCACACCTTCTAGCTTGTTTTCGCTGCTGTTACTGTTTAAGAAACCAGCACCAACTAGAGAAGTTTTAATGGTTCCTCCAGTCATCTTGATTGCGCCACCATTGCTTGTTGTAAGCCCGAGTGCACTATTACTAATCGTTGTATTTCCAAGTAATTCAATTACACTGCCTTCGCCAACAGAAAATACACCAGACGATATATAGTCGTCACTTGGAGCCATATCTGTTACAGTTAGAGCCACATCTGTAACAGTAATATGGCCGCCATCTTCAGCAACCAATGCATTCCCTTTCCCTGTGACGTTTCCTCCCGTCATTGTGATGGTGGATTTTGAACCTTCTGCATAGAGTCCAATGTTATCAGATGATGTAATGTTTGCGTTGTTTTTCAAGATAATCGTACTGCCACCTTCTGCACTTGCTCCTACGTCACTTCCACTAAATGATCCTCCTGAGACTGTTATTGTAGAGTGGTTATCTGCACCTATACCGGATACTGCTTGAGTCACTGTTACATCTTTTAAAGTGACGGTACTTTTATCTACTTTTATTCCAAAGTTCAGTAACGCATCGTCTTTACTATTCGATATCTTCACACCTTCTAGTTTGTTTTCACTGCTGTTACTGTTTAAGAAACCAGCACCAACTAGAGAAGTTTTAATGGTTCCTCCGGTCATCTTGATTGCACCATCGTTTTGTGCTTGAAGCCCGATTACACTATTACTAATCGTTGTATTTCCACGCAATTCAATCATGCTACCAAGGTCATCAGAAGCTACACCAAGTCCATCACCATTTGTTTTTAGGATGACATCTGTGACAATAATATGCCCACCGTATGTTGTCGTTATTGCTTCCTCTTTTGCTGTTACGCTCCCTCCCGTCATTTCGATGATGGATTTTGAACCTTCCGCATAGAGTCCAGCATCATTATATGATGTAATTTTTGCATCGCCAGTTAAAGTGATGTTGCCGCCGTTTTGAGTAAATATTGCTGCTTTTTCTGCATTAAATGATCCTCCTAAGACTTTTACTGTGGAATCATATGCATCTATGGCAGTTTGTGCTTGCGTCACTGTTACATTATTTAAAGTGACATTACTGTTAGTTGCTTTGATTCCATTGATTAGTGGCGCATCATCTTTCCCACTTGATATCACTACATCTTTCAGTTTGTTTTCTTTGCTCTTGCTGTCCAAGAAGAAAGCACCAACTTTGGAAGCTGTAATGCTTCCCCCAGTCATTTTGATTGCGCCACTCTCTTGTGTTTTGAGCCCGATTGTCGCATCATTAATCGTTGTACTAGATAATTCAACCACACTGTTTTTGCCTTGAGACAAGGCACCGAATCCACTTTCGATTTTATTATCATTAGTAGATGTATTAGGGTTATTACTCTTTGCTGTTAGAGTACTACCCGTGACAGTAATATGTCCACCTTCGTCTGCAGATAATGCTGCATCTTTTCCAATTACGCTTCCTCCTGTCATTATAATTTCGCTCTTTTCATCGATGGCATGAAGTCCGTTACCATTAGATGAGGTAACGTTAGTACCGCCATCTACAGTAATGGTGGTGCCGCTCATAGCATATACGCCATCCATTTTACCTTCGAATGATCCTCCGGATACGTTGATTCGAGAATTATTATTTGCGAGTATACCAACTTCTGCGTGCGTAACGTTTACATTTGTTAAAGTGATGTTACTTCCATTATCTGATTGCACTCCAATGAGTTGTGAAATTTCATTTTTATTATTTGATATCACTACATTTTGCAGTATATTTTTGTCGCTGCCGTCAATATAAACGCCAGTTTGAGACGTTGTAATGTTCCCCCCAGTTAGGTTGATGTTAGCGCCGTCTTTTACAGAAATACCGAAACGAACATCAGAATCAGTGCCTTGAATATTTAAGCCATTTAATTTAAGCGCACTGTTAGCACCTTCAACTGTTACAACATACTTATCATTGTTTGTATCTGCATTTGTGCTTTCATTTCCAGTTACAGTTACAGTGCTACCGGTGATTTTTCCTTTGTCTTTTACATAAATAGTCTCGTACGTTTTTCCGGATATATCTTTTTCTTCGTTGGCAACGCCAAGAGTTTCAGCATGTGCAGTGAACTGGATGTTGAATAGGATGATAGCAGCCGCAGCCGTGCATGATAAAAGGGATGTTTTATACACCAGTATTCTCCTTATGAGAGCCCCCAAATATTCATTTCCCCGCAAACTTCATAAGAAGAAGTGAAAATGGATAGTTGTTATTAATTTCAGTAATTGTCCTTATTTGGTAAGATATTTTTGATTTTTTGTCAAAATTAAAAAATAAATAATATTAAATTTGTGTGAATTTATATTGAACACACAATGTGTTTGTAATTATTTATATTATATAATTAAATTTATTGTAAATCTCTATTATAGAAATTATAAATATTATTATAATAATTACATAATTTATATTATTTTTTATAAAGTAATGATATTATTTTCTGTAATACTTATGCATTTTTATAGATTGTCAATGTAAGTGATGACGGTAATACTAAAACACTGTTGCTAGCACTTTTGATTATTTATACCTTATTTATCATAATATTCTAATATATTTGATCTTGATATCCAAAGGAGTTTGATGTTCTAGTATTAAGAATACATTTTTTCTCCTGTTGGGGATATTTTAATAGTATACGACTAAGTTTTTATAAGCTGTTGATGTATCGATGACATTTGAAAGAGCAAGAGCCCAAGCTTATAAATCTTAATCAATGAAGATGCTTCAAGTTGAAGGCTTTAAATCAACAGTGCTTTTATATCATCAAAGTGCACTTTCATTGAAGAATCATTGCTTTCATTATTTTGAATTTTTGACATATTCTTGACAAGAAAATTTAAAAAATTACTTCTGAGAAAATTTTTATAATACAATAAAATATGTAACGTTTTTATGGTGATAGGTTTATGAGATATAAAGTTAAATTGGTAATCACCGTGATTGCTTTTACTCTCTCTGGTTGTTTTAACCTTGATTCTGAAAAGTTAAGAAGGGACAAGAGGCTTTATCATGATGCATTTATGTGGCCTATGAAAGAAAAGTCTCTTGAGAAAAATTATACTGCTATCATCATGGCTGATCCGCAACCGTGGCGTTTAAACTCTGGTGATGCCAATGGAGTATCAAACAGAGAGCCATGGTTAAAGATAAATGAGCAAGTTGCTGGTGTGATAAAAGTGCACAAGGCTGCGTTCCATATTGTCAATGGTGATCTGACGGAGTTTGGACAACAAAAAAACTATGATGATTATAAAAATGTTTATAAAACTCTTGGAGCGCCTGTCTATGAGGGGCTAGGGAATCACGATTATGCCAATAATGTTGGTAATTGTACAAATCCTCAAGAATTCAATTTTTACAAAGATGCTTGTGCTATAAGTGCAGTTTCAAGAATGGTATCGGAAATCAAAAAATACCGTAGTCAATTATTGCATTTCAATGCAGATGTTACTGAAAGTTTGGTTCCCATTTCGGGTGGAAATGTTCGCTTGGTAAGGGGGAGTTTGAGTTATTCTTGGGATTATGGAGATGTTCATTATGTGCAGCTTCACAATTATCCAAGCTATACTGTTGGTTTGAAGGGGAAGTCTACAGAAGTGCAAATCAATAAATCTTTAGATTGGCTTAAGAACGATTTAGCTGCTGCTGATGCAAGAGGTAAAGTGACAATCATTAATTTTCATGATGCGCGTGCTGCTTCCATTGATGGTGAATCCTTTTTTATTCGTAAAAAGAATGCTAAAGATTTGTCGGTCTTTAAGTCAATTGTTACCTCTCATAATGTTAAAGCAATCTTCGTAGGTCACACGCATTATCAGTCCTATTGCCGTGCGAAAAACGATAAGGTTTTTGGAAATATCCCTATCTATACAGCTGGTGCGCTTTTTAATGGAGATTATTACCTCATAGATGTGAAAGGCAAGACAATTCACGTTAAAGCCTATAATGGAGAAATAGGAAAACCGCTTTTAATTAAAGATCTTGGTGTTATAGGGAAAGACACCCAATTTTCGGCAAGTTGCAGTAAGTTATAATAGAATTTGTTTCTTTGTCTTAAAGCATGAGGGAAAAAACGTATTATATGTGCGGATTTGAAGAGCAATGAGAGTATCTGAGTGTTACTTAAAAATAGAATAAAAAATCAGACATATTTTTTTCAAAGCTGCTGAGATTTCAGGTTATACGCTATAAGTGCAATGGTTTAATGTGAACGGAGCTTTAATACAAAGCGGAATAATGGTTTGTTATTCTATTTTTCCTTTTAGGCTTTCATCCTTGAAGCAAAGGGGAGTTTGTCAAGGGTGTGTTCATAATTTGCTAGCACATGTTGTCCAGAATTATCAAGAAGGCTGTTTCTATTAGTTTGTTGCGGTATAATTATCAAGTTATGCCCTTTGTTAGAGTTTATAATATCTACTCATGGGCAACTCTTTTTCATAAGAAAAGCTTTTTTTATACGTAAGTAAATCGTTACAATAATATGATACAAATATTGGAGTCTGTTTATAGCTGTTATGGTTTCATGCAATTATCCTTAGATGACTCTCACGTGTCTTGGCAGTTTTATCTTTGCTTTGAGAGAGGTGTAAAAAGGGGATTTTAAGAAGTTCCAGTTTAGAAAGAGTTTTTTTACACAGGAAAAGCTCTCGGAGGGTGCCAAGGCTGGTATGGAACAAGCCGGCGAAGATCTGGCTAATTCGATTGTCGATGGCTTTATGTCATCTATCTCACAATTGATGGATTTTTGTAAATCTTTGCCTAGCCGCATTAAGGGGTGGATTGGTTCCATTGATGTAAGAGAGTTTTTGCCAAGTTTTTTGGGAGGAAAAACAACCATTCAACCGATTGCACAATTTGCGGGAGCTTCTCCTGTAAATTCATCTGCGAGAGAGCAAAGAGACAAAGACCGTTCCCCCATCACACACAATCAAAATGTCACGGTGCATGTCAATGGGGCGCGTGAACCCATGGCCACTGGTCGTGCGGTTGCCCATGCTTTGCAACGGGCACGCGCTAATGCGCTGCATGGCGGGACAGAATAAGGGGAGGGCGTCTATGAGAGATCCTTTACTGATGTTAGGACCACATCTTTTTTATGTGGACTGGCTGAATTTCCAATCCTTTGAGGAAGAGTTTTCTGCTTCATG
>NZ_JBHIRA010000032.1:0-7538 GCF_042196825.1 Bartonella sp. AC10YNML
ATAGGAACGGTTTGGGGCGTGGGTGATGGCGCCACGACATTTAATGTTCCCGATTTTCGAGGAATGTTTTTACGGGGGCTTGATGGAGGGCGCAATATTGATGAGGGGCGTTCTTTTGCAAGTGTGCAAACAGATTTAATCGAGTCGCATCAACATCAAGGACAGAGCCTTTCGATGTCTCATTTTACCAGCAACGAAAACTTTTGGGATGGGAATACGACGGATGTGTTGGGCTATCGTCTAGGCTTGTTTGGGGGGAGCTCTCTAGCGAATTTTATGGGCATAGAGCGTGAGAATTTAGGGGGCTACATTGTAAGTTCTCATACTCTTGATGAGAACCAAGAGGTTGTTTTGGAGAGCACTGGTGAAGGCGAGACGCGTCCAGTAAATGTGAGTGTTCTGTTTGCGATTAAGACATGAGGTGTAAGATGTCGACGATCTATGATTGGTCTTTAAATGCCTCCTTGAATGCCTATTGTGATGATTTGATTGATTGGTCAAAAGGACAACGTCCTAGTAGTCTGAATAATAGTGCTCGTGTGATGATGCAGCGTGTGCGTGAATATTTATCGGATACGAGTGGTGTGATTGAAAGCACTTTTACGGTTGATACTGAACACCAGACGACGTTGATAAGACTTCAAAGCCAATCGCAATTTTTAGAGTATAAGAATGGGATATCAATTTGTTTTAAAGCGAAGAGCAAGAATGTTGGGGAAACCGCAATTGCCTTGAATGATTTGGCGGCTAAACCTGTTTACAAGGCGACGGAATTAGGCATTCGTGTTTTATCTGGGGGCGAGCTTCAAAGGGGATGCATTTATAGCTTGGTTTATAGGGATCATGCTTGGCAAGTTTTAAATCCTACGCCTCTCTCTTTATCACAAGAGCCGGTTATTCCCGTTTATCCACCAGGGACGATAGGGATTTTTGGGATGCAAGTTTTGCCAGATGGCTGGTTGCCTTGTGATGGGAAGGCTTATTTGCGTAGTGATTATCCTGCTCTTTATGAAGCGATAGGGATCAGGTGGGGAGGCGCTGATAGTTGGACGAAGTTTAATGTTCCCGATTTGCGTGGTGTTTTTTTACGAGGTGTTGATGATGACCGCGAGATAGACCGCTTTCGTTATCTTGGCACTTTACAAAATGACGCAATGAGAAAGCATGACCATGGGGGTCAATCCTTTACGATTTTGAATGATGAAAATCAGGAAGAGAGTTGGCATGGTGATATGACGATCATCTGGGGATATGTGTTGAATGACCAGCAAAGGTTGAAGCTTGCTGAACGTTTGGGCGTGAGGGCAGAGGATATACGCGTGCACCATAAGCTCGCCTTTCCCCATTCCCACCTTCATATGCGCGATGTTGCATTGGCAAGTTCAGGTGTAAGTGAGACGCGCCCGATTAATATGAGTGTTGTGTTTGGAATCAAGATGTGAGGTTTAGATGTCCACAATTTATGATTGGTCTTTAACGGCATCTGAGAATGGTGGTGCTGATGCTTTAATTAATTGGTCAGAGGGACAGCACCCTAACACGGTTAATAATAGCGCTCGTTTTATGATGCAACGGGTAAGTGAGTATTTATCGGATACGGGGGGTGTGCTTGAAGGGATTGTGACGGTTGATAATAACCAAAAGACGAGCGTGATAAGGCTTCTAAGCCAATCGGCATTTTTAGAGTATAAGAATGGCATATCGGTTTGTTTTAAAGCGAAGGGCAAGAATGTTGGGGCGACAACAATTGCTTTAAATAATTTAGCTGGTAAGCCCGTTTATAAGGCGACAGAAACCGGTTTATTAGCCTTATCGGGAGGAGAGATACAAGATGGCTGTCTTTATACCGTTATTTACGATGAAGATATAACTGGTTGGCAAATTCTCAATCCGACAAGGGGCAAAGTTTCTTCCTTAAAACGTTTACCTTCCGGTCTGATAGGACCGTTTGCAATGGAGCGCTTGCCAGATGGTTGGTTGCCATGTGATGGGAAGGCTTATTCGCGAAGAACGTATAGAGCCTTGTTTGAAGTAATAGGGACGACGTGGGGAGAAGGGGATGGCGCCACGACGTTTAATGTTCCCGATTTTCGAGGAATGTTTTTACGGGGACTTGATAATGAACGCAATTTAGACCCTTGGCGTTCTTTTGCAAGTATACAACCCTGTTCTTTAAAAGCGCATGAACATTTTATAGGTCCCGCGTCATCAGAAGGTCTTTCTTCTCGAAAGAAACGGGATATTTCTTCTACTGAAGCGGGCGTGACAAGGCGCAAGAGAGCTATAGACGAAGAGTGTGTAGGTTTGAGTGGGGATGCTTTGGACAAGTGTAATCAAGAATTTGACCAAATAGCAGGAAGTCCACAGGTAGAGACTCCCTTTTGGTTTACAGAAAAAGACAAGCCGCCGCGTTTACCTTGGTTTATCAGGAGTCCCTTTGCTAATTTTTTATATTATTCAACGCCTATAACAGACGGTCTGAATGACAGAGAGCATCATGAACATCATCTCATGGCAGAGAGGGTTGGTGGTGTTGAAACGCGCCCCGTTAATGTGAGTGTAATTTATGGGATCAAGACATGAGGAGTTGAAATGTCATTAAAACCGTTTGCAATATCAGAGCTTAGCGACCCGTCTCAAGTACGGGTTGTTTTGTATTCGGGGGGAGGTTTTGTGCATGCGCCGCTTACTGGGGTTTTTGATTTACTGAAAGCCGCTTTGAAAACAGAGCTTGATGGTTCACTGAAAGATTTAGAGAAGCGCTTAGAGGCGTTAAGCGAAGAGCTTGAAGATTTGAAAGAGTGTTCATTGGATGAAGCCCTCTGAATGAAGGAATAAAACAGATGAAGATACCCGATCATGAACATGAATATTTGATACCTGTTGCAACGAAAGAGGAAATCAGAGAAGGGACTTCGCAAGACAGCGTTGTTGTTCCGAAGCTTTTAGGGACGGCCTCTTTGTATTCGTATGAAACCTTTGCGCCGTTAGAGCAGGTTGTTAATGCACGTCAAGAAGCAGAAAAAGCCATGTCGCGTGCGAATGGTGCGCAACAGGTTGCAGAAGAATCGAAGAGGGTTTCGGAACAAGCGCTTAGCGAAGTGACGAAAACAGTTCAAACAGCGACAACAGCGCTTACGACGTCTCATGAAGCGAAGGAAGAAGCTAAAGCAGCGACGACAACGGCTAGCCTTGCGAAAGAGACAGCGGATACAGCCAATGGCTTAGCAGAAGAAGCCAAGAATACTTCTGATGCAGCGAAGCGCATGGCAGAAGAGACAAAAGCAGCAGTCGATAGAGCCTCAGGGGAAATCAATAGTACGAAAGGTTCATTGGCTACGGCATTACAACGTTTTGAAGAGGTCAAACAGAGCAGTGAGAATGCTGTTAATTTATCGACCGAAGCCAAGAGGTTAGCCGATGAATCGAAGACCATTGCAACGCGTGCAGAACAAACAGCAAGAGAAGCTTCACAAACAGCAACAGAGACGACGCAAGTAGCAGCGACGGCGGTAGCAACGTGTCATGAAGTTAAGACTGTAGCCATGCAAGCAAGTCTAAAGGCAGATGGAGCCAAACAGGCAGCCGATGATGCCAAGGATATTGCAGAACAAGCAAAAGAGTTATCAGAAGGTGCGACATCTTCTGTTACAGAACTCACAAAAACAGCCTCACAAGTACAAGCGGGAGTAGAGACAGCATTAACAGCTTCAAGAGAAGCCAAATCACAATCAGAGGCAGCTGTAAGCACGTCAGAAGAGGCGAAAGGTTTAGCGGAAAAAGCGAATACGGCATCTACAGAGGCGCAAAAGGCATCAGAACAGGCATTAAGAGAAGCGACTTCTGCGAAAACAACAGCGGGCGGGGCATCTAGTATAGCCAATGATGCGAAAGGGAGTGCTGAGGCAGCTAAAACATTATCAGAAGAAGCAAAACGGTTGGCAGCAGCATCACAGGAGACAGCAGAAACAGCAAAGGCTAAAGCCGAAAGTGTAGAGGCAGTTGCGAATGAAGCAAAATCTACAGCGACTACAGCATTAACAGAAGCAAGAGAAGCTAAGAGTACGGCATCTGAGGCGAAGGGTTTGGCGGAGGAAGCGAAAAGCGCCGTTGATAAGGCGACAGCGAAAGTAGAGCAAGCTGTAAAAGAGGCTAGCGATGCGAAATCTAAAGCAGAAAATTTAGAGACTGTTGCGACTGAAGCGAAATCCACGAGTGAACAAGCAAGTCAAACCGCCTCTAGTGCAAAAAGCTTATCAGAAGAAGCAAAAGAAGAAGCAAGGAGCGCCAAAGCGACAGCTTTAGAAGCCAAAAGTGCGTTGGATAGTGCACAGACGAAAGCCGATCAAGCGCAACAGAGTGCAACAGAAGCAACACGAATAGCCAACGAAGCGAAGGTAGCAGCAGAAGCATCGGTGCGTTCAGGAGAAACGGCAGGTGAAGCGAGTGTGGAGGCGTTGAAGGGTATAGCTACAGCAGCAAAGAGTAAAGCGGAAGCAGCAGAGAAGGTAGCAGAAGAAACGAAAGGTGCTTTGGATGGTCTAAAACAAGTAGCAGGTAGTGCGAAGTCTATAGCCGAAGAGGCAAAGAAGGTAGCTGATGGAGCACAAAAGAAGGCATCACAGGTAGAGACAGTAGCGGGTGAAGCTGAAAAGATAGCAAAAGAAGCCAAACAGACAGCAGGTTATGCCAAACATGATGCGGAGCAAGCGCGTAGTGAGGTAGAAAAGGCAAAAAGTACAGCTCATGAAGGATGGAGTAATGCCAATAAAGCGCAGGAAGTAGCAGGTGACGCTAAGACTATAGCAAGTTTAGCGCGGATGTATTCAGACGAAGCCAAGAAAAAAGCCGAAGCAGCAGACAACAAAGCTCATGAAGCGTGGAGTAATTCCCACAGCGCGAATGAAACAGCGAAGGACGCCAAGGTTATAGCAAGATTAGCGGAAACAGCAGGTGAAGAAGCCAAGAAAATAGCGGAGAAAGCCAATAACTACGCGTATGAAGCTAAGGGTGAAGTAGAGAAAGCCAAGGAAATAGCTAATAGTGCAAAATATACAGCAGAACAAGCACAGAAAGCGGCAGAAACAGCGGGTAAAAAAGCCGCGTCTTTAGAAGCAGCCGCAGAAGAAGCACAAAAAATAGCAAAAGAAGCCAAACAGACAGCAGGTTATGCTAACCATGATGCGGAGCAAGCGCGTAGTGAGGTGGAAAAAGTAAAAAGCACAGCGAATGAAGCGTGGAGTAAAGCTTACGACGCGAATGAAGCAGCCAATAACGCTAAGACTATAGCCAGATTAGCAGAAATGGCAGGTGAAGAAGCCAAGAAAATAGCAGAGAAAGCCGATGACCGAGCGTATGAAGCCAAGAATGAAGTAGAAAAAGCCAAGGAAATAGCGAGTAATGCAAAATATATAGCAGGAGAGGCGCAGAGGGCAGCCGAAACAGCGGGTAAGAAAGCCGCGTCTTTAGAAGAAGAAGCGGAAGAGGCACAAAAAATAGCCAAGGAAGCCAAGGAGTCTGCTGGTTATGCAAGACATGATGCGACGCAAGCGCGTAGTGAGGTGGAAAATGCAAAAAGCACAGCGAATGCAGCGTGGAATAAAGCCCACAAAGCGAATGAAACAGCAGATAGTGCTAAGCTTACAGCAAGTTTAGCAGAAACGGCAGGCGAAGAAGCCAAGAAAAAAGCCGCGTCGGCAGATTCACAAGCCTATCAAGCCAAGAGCGAAGCCGAAAAAGCCAAAGAAGTAGCCGATAGAGCGAAAAGGACAGCAGAAGAAGCCAAAAAAACAGCCGATACGACGAAACAAGAGCTTGGAGGTATCAAGAATTCCCTAGCAACGGCAACAACAGCCCATACAGTAGCTTCACAGGCAAAAGCGCTAGCGGAAGAGGTAAACAATTTACTGAAACAGTCCAATTTAACGGTTTTTTCAATTTCCACCCCTTTTCTTGTTGCGACAGGGAAAAAACAACTCACATTGAAGAAAGGAACGCGTATAACCTTGGCATTAGGCAATGATACTTTGGTTGCAAGTTATACGGCAGATACAATAATAAACGTTTCTTCTATTTCGGCGGGGAAGGATTATTATGTTTATTTGGTTTCTGATGGAGGACAGTCTCATAAATTTGTTTTATCAGAAAACTCTACGTATCCAAGGAATTACACAGTGAGTAATTCGCGAAAGATAGGAGGGTTCCATACGCTCTGTGCGGATGTTGGTACGATTTCCGGTCATTCATTGTCTGGTTATAGAGCAGGGGATATTTTACCCAATTCAGTTTGGTGTCTCAATCACCGTCCGCATAGTTCACCAGAAGGTATGGTTTATGATCCTTTGCAAGATCTTTGGGTTGATATTTATCTTCAATCAGGGACGGGTGAAAATACGAAATCAATGTATCGTACCAATATAACAACAAACCGTAATTATACCGAACATGTAACAGATATGGCGCGTGTTAAAAAATCTTTACTGAGTGATGAAGCGTTTGCTTCTGCTATGTATGGAAGCAATGAAAAGACACATATTGTTGGCAAGAAAGAACCAACCTCTAAGGTTTCAGGTGGATATAAGGATACGGCGAATCGTCGAATGATCTCGCATATCGGTTGTGAGGATGGTTGCGGTTATGTTTGGCAATTTTTATCGGGCACGTTTCCTATACCCATAAGCCGTACGCAAAATACGTTTGAAATGAGAGCATTGTTAGGGGGTGGTAGCTGGAGTAATACAACGGATAATGGGCGTTTTACTCGAGCCGCCATGATCGTCAATGGTGGAAATGAACAAGTTGCGGCGCGTGGATGTAGCCATACGCGTCATTTTGTTTAGGAGGGAGAGATGATAGAATATCCAGAACATTTAAATAGCAAAGAAGATTATCTGAACATGCTTTCTTTTGACAAAGTTGAAACAGTAAGAAGGCTAGAGATGCTTTTGACAACGCGTTTTTATTGGTTTTTTGTCAAAGAACTCAGTGAAGGGGAAGAGGGGGTAGAAGATGATACGCATAAGGTTTGTCGAACAACAGAAATACCGTTTGATTCAAATGGTGATTTTGTAGAAAAGCGTTGTCAGTATGAATTACAGGAAAGTGAATATGCGCCGCTCTTTCAACTTGGCTTTCGTGTTGAAGAAGTCGAGCAGCTGATCAAAGAGCATAGTCAATAGAGATCATAAGAAAACATTTTTATCCGGCTCCACTTTTGTGGGGCTTTTTTTATGGAGCGTCAGATGAGAAAGATATCGCAAGAAGGATTAGAGCTTATCAAACAATGGGAAGGTTTGCGTTTAGAGGCATATAGAGACACGGCATGTATCTGGACGATTGGTTATGGTCACACCAGCAATGCGGGTCACCCCCTTGTCAAAAAAGGCATGCGTATTACGCAAAAGCAAGCAGAAGAAATCCTTTGTGAAGACTTAAAGCAATTTGAGCAGACGGTAGAGGAATCGGTGACGGTTTCGTTAACGGATTGCCAATTCGCGGCATTGGTCTCATTTTGCTATAATGTAGGAACAGCTGCTTTT
>NZ_JBHIRA010000033.1:0-7128 GCF_042196825.1 Bartonella sp. AC10YNML
ATGCTTTAAAACGTCTACCTTTAAAGCAAATATATAAAAAGCTGCACTATGCGTGCAGCTTTTTTGCAAAATTTTCTTGATTTTTCATGCTTTTCAACACAACAAGAATTTTCGAAATCTACGTGAATCTTTTATAATCGTGAGAGACAAGATTCAAAATAAAAGATTTTTTTCAATAATTCTATTTTTTTATGTTTTTCCTTTAAAAAACTTCTTAAATGAAGTGTTGACTCCATCGATTATATATATGCCGTTACAGCATAACAAATATGCGGCTATTGCTCTATTTTTTCCATTCAAGCCAAACAAATTTCGCAGAAAAATATTCCTCTACGATCAACAACTTTTCTCAATATGGAAACCATTTTACATCTCATGTAAGAGGGAGCATTATGCGGTTAACATTTCATCCACACACAATATGAGAGAATAAGTTGAATTCTCTGATACAAAGGGAATACTAACCTACCCAATTATCTATTCTCAACAAAGCAACACTCTCACCACTTCAATACCAGTATTTTAGTTTGAGGATATGAATACATATTTACATTCTAGATTAAATGTATCAAATAAATAATGAACATAAAATCTATCAATAAACAATGGCTTAACTTTACATGCTTCAAACAAAGGACAAAATTCTATAATCATGCGTTATTAATTCTTTTGTAAATATTTTTATCAGATATCAAAAATCGTACCATTGCTTTCAATACAAGAAACCGACATAAAAAATTTCATATTGAATTACCAAAATAGTCTTTTACAAATTGCGATATTATAGCAAAAACTTCATTGGCTAATTATATGAAAAAATAAAATAGAAAATGCACTTTAATAAATATAAAGCAAATCGTTTTATAAAAGAATATGTAAAAAACCATAAATCACCTTATGATCATGTATTTGTGATTCAGATATTGAGTTCAGTTTTGCACAATCGTTTGAAAAAAAACGATGAGATTAAAGTTTATGCGCAACTGCCTAAATGGTTTAAAATTGATACACCTCTTGGATCATATACTCCCAATTAGGCTGTATTATTCGAGCAAGATGGGCAAGAAAAACTGTATTTTGTTGTGGAAAGCAAAGGAAGTATTTTCGAAGACATCTTGCGCGATCTGGAAAAAGCAAAACTCTATTGCGGTCATGAACATTTCAAAGCTTTAGAAGAAAATACCCAATATATTGTTTCTGATAATTATGAAACTTTTATCAATCAAGCAATTTAAAAATATACCATAACAACTTGAAAAAATGTTTGGGTTATGGAAACAACCCTCCCTTGTTGTTTATAAAATGCAACTTTTTCCTACTCTATAATTTACAAACTCTTCCTTATAACCGATTTTAATTTTTATTAAACAATCAAGAGATTGTCGAACATTTTTCAGAAAGGGCAGCATATTTAATAAAAGAAAATTATAAACTATTGAAAATACATTTGACACCCAAATAATCATTTAATCATAAAAAATGATATATAAACAAACATTGGATTTTTAAGTCAATAATTTGATTTATAAAGATTTTAACATTTTCCATGTTAAATAATAAATGCAAATGGAGCAGGCATGCACGTCTAGGTTCTGCTTTTGCTCTCATACAGATTGAATTGACAGCGAATAGACTCCTCGATAAACTCATTGACATCAGCTTAACTGATGGCTTAATTCTAGAGAAAAAGGCGGGTTATACACAAGGGGACCATCAGCACTTCCAATCACATTCATTCCAATATCAAAATTGCAGATATCACAAATGCGTGTTCATTCTTAGAGCTCTGTAATTTATGACGCAGGCCCCATATCTAAAATAATATCTGTAGGGAGCATGATCATGCAAAAGGTAGATTCCTATACCAAATCAGAAAAATATGTCATATATACCGTCATTATTTCCAGCATACTTCCTCTACTAGACGGGAGCATTGTCAATGTCATCCTTCCGGACCTTGCGCGTTATTTTTCCGTGGAAGGAAATAATATACAATGGGTTGTCACGTCCTATTTTCTAGCCACCGTTCCAGGGCTGCTGATGTCCGCTTTTGTGCAAGGAAGAATAGGTATAAAAAGAACTTGGCTCCTTGCAAGCTTCATTTTTATGCTTGGCTCACTGGGGGTAGGATTAAGCTATAATTTTCCAACCATTATATCTGCCCGTATTATTCAAGGATTCGGGACAGGCCTTTTGCTGCCCCTTAGCCAAACCATTATTGCGTTACAATTTGGGCAGACACGAGTGCGCCAAGCCATGGGCACCATAGCCGTACCAACGGTTTTTGCTCCTGCCTTTGGACCGCTGGTAGGAGCTTCATTTGCTCAGTATGTGTCTTGGCGTTTGTTGTTTTTTATCAATATTCCGCTTATTTTATTGGCACTCGCCCTTGGAGCAAAACATTTAAAGAGCAACGAAATAGCAAAAACAAAATTTAACTTATTTGCATTTTTAGCATTTTCTATATCGCTTCTCTCGTTTTTTTACCTCACAGAAGCCAGAAATATAAATAACCACAACGCCCTCTTTATCCTAGCACTTATAGCAGTGATATCTCTCATATTATTCATTGTTTCTAATCAGAAAGCAAAAAACAAATTAATCGTCTTTAGCGGATTTAAAAATGCGCGCTATACATTGCTCATGATCATGGGGCTTGTTGCTTCATTTCTTTTTTATAGTTTCCTCGTTTATTTCCCACTAGCCATTGCCATGGAACAAGCCCATGAAAATAGCCTTCTCATCATCGGTGCAGTCCTAGCTCTGCAAGGAGTGGGTGCATGGATTGGAAGGAAATTTATTTACCAAAAGTGGAAAGAAAAATCTCCCTTTTTCATGATAGGAATTGGTTTGGTGATATCAAGCTTTGGGTTATTATGCTTCGGCTATAATATAAGCATGGATGGACTTGGATTCTTGCTAAGAGGCGTAGGGCTTGGCATCGCCACCATTGTATGTTTGTCTGCTCCCATCCAATATGTCAACAGTTTATACGTCAAAGATACAGCCGTTATCACACGCATATTACAGCAAATAGGTGGAGCCTTAGGGGGTGTATTTGCTGGCTTTCTGCTACATTCGTTAACAGAGCAACGCCTTTCCTTAAGTCAAACATATCTCATATTCTTCCTCTTCTCTATCGCTGCATTTTTACTGTTTTGCCTAGCCCTCTTCTTATCGCCTCAAGAGAAAAATTCCGATTTATGATATGCTTTTGTATGAACGCCCTATCAATAACATTTGCAACGGTGTATAAAATTATACAGCCTTTACCACTGTTAAGGAATACCAATGCGCTAGAACCTTTGCCCCAGCCTTCATCATTCTATAAAAGAGCGTTAAACCGACAAGCTCCTTAAACTCTGAAATCGGACACCTCTAGTAGCATACATGTTGTTTGTAATTTTATGATTTTTTTGATGCTATGAGACACCTCTAAAAACCTATTGAAATATGCGATTTTCTGAATAGTATCTTTGGAGGTGTCCACAGAGGACAACATGCTTTTCTATCCAAGATCCCATCACTAACAAACGCCCCTACAACACCAGTATAGAATACGCCGCCCAGCCCCCAAAGCTGATCACTTTTCACGACGCATCGCGGTGTGGAAAATCGCACCGCACTTTCAAACCAAGTTATTTCATTCACCCTATATCACACTTCTTTGATCACTATGGTTTGGTAATTGCAATGGGATTAAGTGAATAAAGCAACAAAAACAGCTGGTAAAACAGCATCTTCTCTCTATTTTGTTGTTAACTGTTATAACAAATCTCCCCCGCTTTAAGAACAAAGGCTTTCCTCTTTGAGGGAGAAGTTTTTAAAACATTGAAAATCGTAATATACAATGACATACGGGAAACCATCTTTAAAAAAATTGTTTTTTTGATTTTTACAGTGTGCTTTTAGATTTCCCTACCTTTAAATTTTTCTTGTAAGTTTTACGGCAAAAAAAGCTTTTCAGAGCTTTTTTACACCTAATTTCATTGCTTAAAGCTCCCTTACAGAGA
The DNA here is from genome assembly GCF_042196825.1 of Bartonella sp. AC10YNML. Taxonomy (NCBI): domain Bacteria; kingdom Pseudomonadati; phylum Pseudomonadota; class Alphaproteobacteria; order Hyphomicrobiales; family Bartonellaceae; genus Bartonella; species Bartonella sp. AC10YNML. Next base: position 4,014 of record NZ_JBHIRA010000033.1, read on the forward strand.
CGATAACTGTTTATATTTCTTCTTTAGCAAGTATGCAAGATTAACAGCGGATATCATAAAATAGCATTTTTAGTGAAAGCAATAAACTTGACGAGATAAACGAGATTGCTAAACTTCTCTCTTGTCCCACTTGAGCTCTTTACTGGTTATGCGAATAAAGCGCCCCATCTGCTCTTTTTGACAAGCAAAGAACACACGCAACATTTTTTTCTAACATACTATTGTTGAAATTCTTGTCACAAAACCTTCCGTTCAGGGATTATGCGCATTGCCTGCTTCCTTCTCTCCAATAAACAATCTGCCAATAAAGAATGCTATTGCAGTTACGATAATACAAAATTATACTTCTGTTCTCATTCTATATTTTTCGAATTATCACACATTATTCACCCCCCCTTCACTGCTTCACTGCTATAATAATGAAAGGAGAAAAAAATTAAAACACAATATGGCATTTCCCTTTCAAAAATCTTATATAAGCCACAAAATTGTTGCGCGACTTTCTATGCAAGGTCAAGCAATAAAATCATACTCTAAAAAACCATTCCACACACCACTTTTTGATATTATAAAGCCATAAAATGCAATTATCATCCCCGCAAAAAATATCTCAAAAAAACAAAATTCCTCCTGCAATCATTGGACTACTTCCTCCAATGTTTGCGTACCATTATACGCATAACGAGTTAGATGAATTGTTTATTGCATCATTTGCTCCTTCTGAAATTCCAGAAGGTACAAAAATCCAAAAAGTTAAAGTGTGGCTACGTGCAATCAATTCTCAATGCGAAGAACCACTTGAAGTCCTTGGTAACCTGCTTAGTGATTTTATGGAAAAAGAATATTATGATCCAGACCCTACCGGATTGAATTCATCGTTATACAAAAAAACTCTACAGTTAAAAGAAGATCAACGTAAAGTTTTAGAAACGTTAAAGAAAGATAGATTAGAATATCAGCGTGGAGGATATATTATCAAGAAGAGGCTGACCTCCACACAAGAATTGCAAAAAGCTGGTCTCCTCTCTACAGAAGAGCTACAAAAACGTATTACAGAGAAAGAACTTTCAGCAGTAGAAATCGAAATAAATAGGGCATTAGAAAATATAGAAAAAGATCCAAGGGAGGCGGTTCTATTTGCAGCAAATCTATTGGAAGCTTCTTGCAAAGCTTATCTCGACCATTATTCTATCCCATATGAAGAAAATGCCCATAATAAGCTGCACGCTTTATGGAAAGAAGTTGCTAAAAAGGCTAAGATTCATCCCGACGATATAAAGCAAGAAAACTTAAAAAATCAAGATCTAGATAAAAATGACTTAAGAATGATCGCAACCGGTCTATCCAAAATCGTGAGTGGTACTATGAATTTAAGAAACAAGAAAAGTGCAGCGCACGGCCGCTCAGAAAAAGATTTTGAACTAATCAATCTCAAACCTCGCCATGCGCGTTTAACTTTTAATGCCGCCCATTCTCTCTCAATTTATATCTTAGAGCTCATGGATCAGCCATAATTAAAAGACTTTAGAAAAAACATATCACGACTACCAGCATTTTCTCATGCCATTTTTAATGCCTAAAAAGCATTAAAGGGGGCTGCTGCTACCCTACAAAACCAAATATTTCTATAGCATGACAACATGAGTAGTCACAGCACCCTATGGTTCTCCTCTTCCCCACTTTTCTAGGCTCCGCTTCTAAAGTCCGTGGGCAATTTCTGTAAATGCAAAAGGCACCCTTAAAGACAGCGAATGAGGATGGTGCGAAAGTATTGCCTTGATTATTTTTTTAAGAACAAACTAGCTGGTGTACTATTTTTGGAAAGCTCTCGTGAAGAAATATTATGATAGAGAAGCTAGTCGTTATGATAAAAATACAGTTCTGACTCTGTAAAGAGAGAAAATCTGAGTTTAGATTTAATCCCTGAAAAGCCTTTATGCGCGTAAATTAGATACCTATACGTTCTTCTCCTACCCTACATAATTTTATAATAAGATAGCTCGTATAAAAAATAGCACTATTCTTACTACTATAGCCAAGATTAATGGTGACATTAATGATCTTTATGATCACATTCAAGTCAATTCAAGTTCTAAAAATGATGAATTAATTGTCTCTGTTTTTTATCCTGAAGATGCACCATTACTTGAACACGCCACAGGTGATGTTGTTCATATTGCATATGATCAATCATGCGATTGTGGCTATCATAGCCATACCTTACACCTGAAAGGAAGAACAGCAATTTTTTATAATATTATGGGAACTTCAATTTCTGTACACGATTTTACAAATGTCTTCAATCTTCAAGGTTGCACTCTTTTGGCTACAGATATTCAACTCATTATAGTCAATCAATTTGAGAACGATGTTGGCGTTTTATTGTTTATTGATTCACGTTACGATATTGAAAGAAATGTCCTTTTCTCATCGCTCTCATCCTCTTATCTGATAAAAGACATTATCAATCAATACAATTTTTCCATGTTTGCTTTATGCAGAAATCTCAATTTATTCGCTCCTCAAGCTCAGAAAAAATAAAATCCTTTTTTCAAACGTCTGAATATCCTATAGAGCTTGATGGTGATTTAGTATAAATTAAATAAGATAAGATTATAAACTTCATCGATAAGTTCTTCATTATCACTGGAACCTTATACGTTTTTTTCCTTGCTCTTAGAGCAATAAGCTCTTTCCATAAAAGATTTTGCATAAGCTAACACACGACCTTTAAAGTAATTTTCACAAAAGTGTATTTAAGGTAGGGTAAGACATCATCCGATTTGTACCTCGTTGTACTGAGGCTAGAGATACTAGCTTTGGAACGGTGTGGAATAAGAAGCACATGAGATACAAGAACGCCCTTATTTTTTCTAGTAGACATATAATTTTGTGCTCTGAAGATTATCCAATCTTCTCTTTAAGACTTAAGAGCCCCCTCCCCTCGGTATAGCCTTCTCTATAGCTTATAAAACCCAATATTCCTATAACGGGATAAAATTTAGTGATCACGTACTCTATGGCCTTCCCCTTGCCACTGCCAGTTTCCGTTCAAACATCAGGACCAATGGCTGCAAAAGCAAAAAGCTGCCCCTTTTTTTCTCACGGCATACTT
>NZ_JBHIRA010000034.1:0-6957 GCF_042196825.1 Bartonella sp. AC10YNML
GTTAGGAAAAAACAACACACTAAAACCCTTAGACTCTAAATGTGTTATCTTTATGTCAAAAAACATAATCAAAAAGATAAGCATTTGGGTCTCAATACAGAGAGCACAAACAAAACAAAAGACTCAAAATATTCACACTCTAAGCAATGATCCTCTACTCTAAATTCCAAAGAGATCAATAATGCTAAAATGTGTCTTTTTTATGTTTTGGAGGTGTTTTTAAGTTTTTTCATTGGAGAGTTTGTTATGAAAAAATTATATGCCCCACAAGCAGCGAGTGAATTAAAACGTTCTCGTTTTTCTTTGGTTAAAGTTCTTTCGTTGGCTATAGCTGCTACATTCTTATCGAATGTTACGCCTGTTTTTTCAGCAAATCCTGATTTTAGAAACACCTTTCTTGAAGGTGTAAAAAGTGTTGGTATATCTTATCCACAAAGCATTCTCTCTGTTGCTGGTTTGAATGATTCTGAAGACTATGCAAATTTTCTAATCAATTTTTTTTCTGATACGGATGATAATAGTTCCATAATAAATGTTTTGACAGAAGGTAGCCGTTTTGCGCGAGTTGGAAATGTTGGTGATAAAAAAGCGCCACAACTTACAAGAATAGCGGTTAACGATAAAGGCATGAGTACGGATAATATTGCTGTGCGAAAATTGCCAAAAACATTTGTTAAAAAAGGGCGGATGCTGCCTGTTGAGGGTGGTAATAGTGATGATATTTTGCTGTCTGACGCTAATAGTTTAGCAAGGAGGGGGAGTACATATGCAACTAATAATGATATAAAAATAGGAAACAGTCCGGATGCGAAGGGTACTAATATTATTGCTATTGGTAACAACATAAAGGTACATTCAAAAGTTTCCATGTATGAATCTGTTGTTAATATCGGCAACAATACGCAAATCTACGCTCCTGCTACTACTGTTATTGGTGGATGGGCAAAAGCGAGCGAAATGGGCGGTGTTGCGCTAGGTACAGATACTGTCGCTGATAGGGCTAGTGGTGTTTCTGGTTATTCTCCTTATAAGAAAGCGAGTGAAACAAGTGCTGACGCTCAATGGAAGAGTGGTTATGGTGCCGTGAGTATTGGTGATGTCAAAGAGAAGAAAACGCGACAAATTATAGGGGTAGCAGCTGGTACTGAACTGACTGATGCTGCTAATGTTGCGCAGATAAAGTCATTACAAAATTACGTAGATAAAGGTTGGCAGCTGTCTGCTGGTGGTGCAGATGCTACAACTATTGGTATAGGGAGCAAGATCGATTTATCAGTGGCAAGTAAAAATCTTCAAATTAGCAAAGGCAAAGATAATAATAATGTAAAATTTGATCTATCTAAGGAAATTGCAGTCAATAAAGTAACTGCAGGAAGCAGTACCCTAGACGCAACAGGTTTAGTGATTGCCAATGGTCCGAAAATAACCACCGGTGGTATAGATGTTGGCAGTAAAAAGATTACAGGAGTGGCAACGGGTACTGAAAGCACCGATGCGGTGAATTTTGGACAGCTGAAGGAAATAAAAGAACAGGTAGCAACTAGTAGTTTCGTAAAACAAGATGCGCAGACGAAGTTCATAACTATTGGTAAGGATACAGATGGCGATAAAATCACAATTGCCAATAAAGATAACAAGACCAGAATTCTTTCTGGCGTTGCAGACGGCACGGACAACACTGATGCCGTGAATGTTGCGCAGCTAAAAGCTCTAAAAAACTCTATAACTTCAAGTTGGGATCTCTCTGTTGAGGGTGCAGATACGACGAGTGTTAATTCAACTAGTCCAATGGATTTGGCAGCTGGAAGTAGCAACCTACATATTACAAAAGGCAAAGAGGACAATAAGGTAAAATTTGATTTAGCAAAGGACATCACACTGGAGAGCGTAAAGGCAGGTACAAATACTTTAGACGAAACAGGCTTAATGATTACAGGTGGTCCGAAAATAACAACTAGTGGTATTGATGCTGGCAATAAAGAGCTAAAAGGCGTTAAAGATGGGGCGCTCTCAGTAGGATCGACAGAAGCGGTAAATGGTTCACAACTTTTGGCAACAAATAATGAAATTGCTGATGTAAGAGACAGTATTCTTGTTAAGCAAGAAGAAGGGATGGCGTTAAGTCGCAGTCTCCATGCTGAGGGATCAGGTGTTATCACCATTGGGAAAGGAACTGGTGGCACTGAAATCAGCATTCTGAATAAAGATAATGGGGCAAGGAAAATTTCCGGTCTATTAGGTGGCGATCTCAGTGCAAATTCAGATGAAGCAGTCACTGGTTCTCAGTTGTTTACTACAAATCAAAATGTTACAACTGTAACAAGTGATCTCAAAACAGTATCTGAGAATATAGCCAAATATTTCGGTGGTGGCGCTAAATATGAAAATGGCGCTTGGACTGCTCCTAAATTTACTGTTAAGTCCGTTAAGGATGATGGCGAAACAGAAAACAAAGAATATCCTGATGTAGCGGATGCACTTGCAGGAGTTGGAAGTTCTATCACGAATGTTCAGAATAAATTGACTGAACAGGTTAATAATGTAATTACCAAAGTGGAAAGCGAGAGCTTTGTTCAGCAAGATAAGACAACGAGTCGTCTCACTATTGGAGCTGCAGTAGAAGGCAGTGAAATCAACATAGCTAACAAGACTGGTGCGGATCGGATAATTTCAGGTGTTGGTGAAGCAAAGAACAATAATGACGCTGTTAACAAAAGCCAGCTTGATAGCAATATCAAGAATGTCAATGATAATGTAACAAATAAGTTTAGCGAACTTACTAAAAACATAACGAATATTACTCAGCAAGTTAAAGGTGATGCTTTGTTATGGAATGATGAAGCTAATGCCTTTGTAGCACGTCATGAAAAGAGCAAAGAAGAAAAAGGCAGAGCTGTAGCGACTCAAGATAACAGCAAAATTACGTTTCTTTTAGATGGTGATGTTTCTAAAGATTCAACGGATGCTGTCACGGGTGGACAGCTTTATTCTCTGAACGAACAACTTGCAACCTATTTTGGTGGTAGTGCTGGCTATGATGAGCAAGGACAATGGAAAGCTCCAAGTTTTAAGGTTAAGACAGTTAAGGATGATGGTAAATCTGAAGAGAAAACTTATAGCAATGTGGCGGATGCTTTGGCTGGAGTTGGTACTTCTGTTACGAATGTAAAAAATGAGATCAGCAAAGAGATTACGAATGTAGTGAGTGAAAGCCTTGTCAAGCAGGATAGGATGGGTCTTATTACTATTGGTGCGGAAAGAGGCGGCAATAAAATCAATATTTTAAATCGGGATGGTGATGCTCGAATTCTTTCTGGTGTTAAGGCAGCGCAAAATGGGGACGAGGCAGTCAATAAAGCGCAGCTTGATGCAAGTCTGAAGGATCTTTCCAGCAGCCTTCAGTCAGAAGATTCAGCAGTGGTTCTCTACGATAAAAAAGAAGACGGAATAGTTGACTATAGCAGTGTGACTTTAGGCAAAGGTAAGGATGCAGAACCAGTTGCGCTTCATAATGTAAAAGATGGTGTCATTGGTGAGAGCTCACATGATGCGATTAATGGTAGTCAGATCAATACAATTTCTCAGGATTTAGCTAAGTTTCTTGGTGGTGATGCAAAATTTGTTGGCGGTATGTTTACAGGACCAACCTACAAGTTATCTAAGGTTGATGCAGATGGTAATATAACAGACGGCTTTTTTAAAGATGTTGGTAGTGCATTTACTGGTCTTGATGCAAATATCAAGAATGTGAATGCGCGGATTAAAGAAGTTTCTGAAGGGGTAGCGCAGGATTCTTTGAATTGGAGTAATAAAGCCAATGCCTTTGTAGCACGTCATGAAAAGAGCAAAGAAGAAAAAGGCAGAGCTGTAAGGAGACAGGAAAACAGTAGAATTACGTTTCTTGCAAATGGTGACATTACCTCGAACTCAACAGATGCCATTAATGGTGGACAACTCTATTCGATGAGTAACACTCTTGCGACATATTTAGATAGTGGTGCTGGCTATGATGAGAGTGGACAATGGAAAGCTCCCAATTTTGTTATCAAGAAAGTTGATGCAGCAGGCAAAGAAAGTGAGAAAAGCTATAAGAGTGTAGCGGAAGCCCTTTCTGATATTAGTACTTCTGTCACGAATGTTCATAATGATGTGACTAATGTTGTCAGTGATAGCCTCGTCAAACAGGATGATGGAGATGCTGGTCGTATTACTATTGGCGCCAAAACAGAAGGTACAGAAATCAACATTGCCAATAAAAGTGGTGTGGATCGGATTCTTTCTGGTGTGAAGAAAGCTGTGAATGATAATGAAGCGGTTAACAAAAGTCAGCTTGATGAAAGTTTAGAGAAGCTTTCTAATAGTTTTCAATCTGATGACTCAGCTGTTGTTCATTACGATAAAAAAGATGGTGATAATGGCGGCATTAATTACACGAGTGTGACTCTAGGTAAAGGTAAGGATAAGGCAGCTGTAGGACTCCATAATGTTGCCGATGGTCAGATTGCCAAGGGTTCACATGATGCAATCTCGGGTGGTCAGATTAATAAAATCGGTGAGGATGTAGCTAAGTTTTTAGGTGGTGATGCTGCATTTAAAGAGGGTGTTTTTACCGCTCCGACTTATAAAATCTCTAATGTTTCTGACGATGGTACAGTAACGACTAATTCACATAACGATGTTGGTAGCGCCTTTGCGGGTCTTGATACGAGTGTCAAGAATGTGAACACTCATCTGTCTAATGAGGTCAAAAAGTTTGATGAAAAACTGAGTAATATTACGCAAGCAGTTCAAGGCGATGCATTGTTATGGGGTAAGACTAAAGGTGCGTTTGTAGCGACGCATGGGGACAATAAAGAGAACAGCAAGCTTACATCACTTGCAGATGGCTCTATAGTATCAGGCTCGAGTGATGCGATTACGGGTGGACAGATTTATGATCTGCAAAAACAGTTTGCGACCTATTTTGGTGGAGGAGCAGGTTACGATAAAGATGGACAATGGAAAGCTCCAAGTTTTGTGATCAAGAAAGTTGATGCAGAAGGTAAAGAAAGTGAGGAAAGCTATAAGAGTGTAGCGGAAGCATTTGCTGGAGTTGCGAGTTCTATCACGAATGTTCATAATGATGTGACCAATGTAGTTAGTGATAGCCTTGCGAAGCAGGATGAAAAGACAAAAGTTATCACTATTGGTAAAGAAGTAGAAGGCAGTGAAGTCAACATAGCCAACAAGACTGGTACGGATCGGACACTTTCAGGTGTTGGTGAAGCAACAAAGGATAATGAAGCTGTTAACAAAGGTCAGCTTGATAAAAGATTAGAGAAGCTTTCTAACAGTCTTCAGTCTGATGATTCAGCTGTTGTTCACTACGATAAAAAAGAGGGTGAGAATGGCGGCATTGATTACACGAGTGTGACTTTAGGTAAAGGTAAGGGTGCAGGACCAGTTGCACTTCATAATGTCAAAGATGGTGTCATTGGTGAGAGTTCACATGATGCGATTAATGGTAGTCAGATCAACACGATTTCTCAGAATGTAGCTAAATTCCTTGGTGGCGATGCAAAATTTGTTGAGGGTACGTTTACAGGACCAACCTACAAGTTATCCAAGGTTGATACAGCTGGTAATATAACAAATGGCTCTTTTAATGATGTTGGGAGTGCTTTTGCCGGTCTTGATGAGAATATCAAGAATGTGAATGCACGGATTAAAGAAGTTTCTGAAGGAGTAGCGCAAGATTCTTTGTTATGGAATGATGAAGCCAATGCCTTTGTAGCACGTCATGAGAAGAAGCAAGAAGAACAAGGCAGAGCTTTAAGGACACAAGAAAACAGTAGAATTACGTTTCTAGCAAATGGTGAGATTAGCGCTAAATCAACAGATGCTGTTACGGGTAATCAGCTTTTTGAAACGAATGATAAGGTTGTTACTTATTTAGGAGGCAATGCAGCTTTTAATAATGGTGCGTTTACAGGGCCGACCTATAGTTTATCGGAGATTGATAAAGATGGTAAGATAACAGCCAAACCTTTTACCAATGTTGGTTCAGCTTTTGAAGGACTTGATACAAATATCAAGAATGTCAATCAGAGGATTAAGGAAGTTTCTGAAGGAGTCGCACAGGATTCTTTGAATTGGAATAATGAAGCCAATGCATTTGTGGCTAAGCATGGAACGGAAGGAAACAATAGCAAATTGAAGTTTCTTTTAGATGGAGAAATTTCTAAAGGTTCAACAGAAGCGATCACTGGCAACCAACTTTATTCAATGAATCAAGCAGTTGCGACGTATTTGGGTGGAGGTGCTGGCTATGAAAATGGAAAATGGGTTGCACCCACATTCAAGCTTGAAACTGTCAATTCTGATGGTAGTGCTGGTGAGGAAAAGGTTTACAATAGTGTAGCCGAAGCACTTGCAGGTGTTGCAAGTTCTATTACGAATGTTCACAATGATGTGACCAATGTAGTCAGTGATAGCCTTGCCAAGCAGGATGATAATACGAAGGTTATCACTATTGGTAAAGAAGTAGAAGGTACAGAACTCAATATTGCCAACAGTAAGAAAGAAGACCGGATACTTTCAGGTGTTAAGGCAGGAGTACTTTCAGCAGAATCGACAGAAGTTGTAAATGGCTCTCAGTTATTTGCAACTAATAAAAATGTTACGACAGTGAGTACTAATCTAGACAGTGTTTCTAAAAATACATCGAGCTATTTAGGTGGTGGTGCTGATGTGCTTGTAGGCAATCTTCCGACGTATGTTGTTGGTGGTCAGTCATATCATGATGTTGGTTCAGCTTTTAGCGGTGTTGATACATCGCTGACAGATCTTCATAATGAGCTTTCTAAGAACAGCAATGAACTTACACAGACCATTGAGCAGAATGCTTTGTTATGGAATGATGAAGCCAATGCCTTTGTAGCACGTCATGTAAAGAACAAAGAGAAAGATGGTCAAGTT
>NZ_JBHIRA010000035.1:0-6756 GCF_042196825.1 Bartonella sp. AC10YNML
AAGCCTGTTGATATTTTATCTCCGTTTTTCAAGACAGTTCTGGACTGAGTTGAGATGGTAGATTGAGAAAACAATCCTGCCATTCCAAGTAAAGGCAAGGATGACAGATTGTTGATCATCACAAGAAAGACTTAAGGATAGCATTCATATTGTTCTGGATGCTTTTTACAAAAAGGGCTGTTCAAGCGCTTCTTGACACTGCGCTGTGGAACAACAGCGCCTGGACGACAAATGGGCAAGTTTTCAGCTTTATGATTTCCACACCAGCCTCCCCCCACATCATATTTATAGCGAAATCCCGCTTGGAGCATGCAAGCATCAATGGTTGCATTTGCATTATTACTGAGCTTTCTACTTTCTGGATCCTTATCATAAGGGGTTGGCATACCGCATTCTAACAAGGCTTTTCCTATCTCCGTAAAATCTGCTCCTGGCTTCTCCCATGCCCCTATAGAAGATATGGGAGTTTTATTAAACTGGCACCCAGCTATACTTAACAAAGTTACAGCACTTAATAATTTTACGATGTGTTTCATTTTTTACTCCATGATTTACTTGAAGGAACTTGTTCACGATGAGATGAGCCGTAAAGCATGTTGCACATACGCCCCGCATCTCCAAGGCAAGTATGGGAGCTTATGGGATTCATGATCACTCTCCACCATTCTTTCCACATGTTACTACCAGTAGGTATTGTCTCGTAGGTATAGCCATTGCCGCCAATAATTCTGCTGACAAAGTCATATCTATTCCCATCAAAACCAACAATGGTTTGTTTGCTATCACTTACATAACCTAACAGACCGGATGCAACTAAAACATTAAAGGCTGGTCCATAGAGATTGATAGTCGTGTTTTCGTTGGCTATACCGTGAACACCTTCTTGTTTGAAAGAATTCAGCATATTCCCCAATGTCATCGTCCCGCGACTATGTCCATAAAGTTCTAACCCTGTAAGACCATAGCTATACATCAAATCTTTTGCTTCTTGTGTTGAATTGGTCAAACCCCAAAAGTTATTTTCCATAAACTTCTGATAGCCCGCGACTAGAAGTTCTGAAATGGCAGAATCGGCTTGAGGGAACACAACAAAATAAAGCGATTCATTTTTATCCTTCGCATGTTGCTCTGCATAAACAGCGGCTTCCTCTGGTGGCGTAAAGATGCCATTAAAGGACACATGCACTTTGCCATCAGAGCCTTCTTGCAAATGCTGCTTTTCTTCATCCGTTAAATAATGAAACTTAGGGATTTTTTGTCCACGAGCGTCTTTGATATACTGTCCATTCGCATCTATTTTATAGATTATATTACCCTTTTCATCACGATCCACCACGGCGATGGGGTGCTCTTTGATAAACATAGTTTTATAGGAGTCATCGCTGTATTTAAACCCTTCTTCTAAGAGTTGAGTTGCCATTTCACGATTTTCATGGACGATTTGTTCCAGCTTGCCTGCATCGAGCTGTTGTACACCCTTATGGGCGGTGGCAGTATCACGATTAAGGGAGGCTATGGCTTGTTCCACGTCTTGCCCTGTCAATGCCTTCTGCCCTGCTTCATCAGTAATGACAATGGTGCCATTGCTGATAGCAGATTTGGTATAGCCTTCTTCTGAATCTTTAGCTTTTGAATGATCTAAGACATTTTTAGCAATGTTTTTCCCGACACCATATTTGCCCTGATACATCGGACCACCCGCTGAAATGCTTAAACCTTGGCTGCTAGCTTGCGCATGCGCACTGTTGCTGATATTACTGGTGCTAATGCTTCCTGTGGTCAGACTGTTTTTATCTGCCGGCGCAGTGCTTTCAATAATACCTCCGGTTAGGGTCGTTTTGTCTTTAACGTTGATCTTAAAGCCACCATCACCCGCTTTGATGCCTGATTGTTCCACAACACTATGATAATCACTAGAGGATTTATCCTTTTGGAAAGAGGCGCTCATGGAGCCCCCACCACCCGTTTGTCCAGCACCAAACCCAACAGAAACAGAGTTTTGCTTGATTGAGAAAACAATCCCGCCATTCCAAGAGAAGGCAAGGATAGCGGATTGTTGGTCATCACAAACAGCAAAACTTAAGGCTTGCATTCAGGTTGTACTGGACTTCTTTTACAAAAAGGGCTGTTTAAGCGCTTTTCGACACTTCTCTTCGGGATGACAGCACCAGGCTGACAAATGGGAAGGTTTTCGGATTTATAGTTTTGACACCAAGTTCCTCCCCATTTATCTTTATAGTGGAATCCTGCTTGAACCATACAGGCATCAATTGTTGCCCATCCATTATTGTTTACCTCTTTATTTTCTGAATCAGGATCGATAAGACTCGGCATTCCACATTCTAATAAGGCTTTTCCTATCTCAGTAGAATCTGCTCCTGTCTTCTCCCACATATTCACGTACCCTGGAGCAGGTTTGTCAATGTTTTCAATGTCACATCCAGAGACACTTAACAGAACTATTCCACTTAATAATTTAAACAGTGTATTCATTTTTTTCTCCATAAATAACCTAAACCTAAATTATCTAAAATTGCATAAGGTGCATAAATTTTTGTATTATCATTATGATGTGCTCCATAATCACGTTTACATGCTGCCGACGCATTACCATAACACCTATGGGTGCTAGATTTAAAGCCGCGTAACGCTCGCATTTGCTCTATCATTGGAGTTGCTGGTGGAAATATTGCATAAGGGAACCTCAAGGGTGCCTTATAAAAAGTAGGTAGATTGTGACCAATTCCTGTACCAATGGGATCGAATATATGGTTTTGTAAGTAAATATGATCTTTTTTACCATCACTCACATAATAGAGTGCATTCGCTATTGATTGAGAGTTATCAGCTGGTCCAAAAAGATAGATATCTGTTTTTTCTGCTATACCGTGAATGCCACGCTGTTCAAAGTCACGCATTCCATTGCCCACTGTCAAACTACCACGGCTATGCCCACCAACAATAGCATTGTCATTGCCATAACGATAGATAAAATCTTGAAACTTTTTGGTTGAATTGGTCAACCCCCAAGAGCCCCCTTCAAAAAACTTTTGATAAAACGCTACCCCTAATTCTACCAGCACATCGTCAGCTTGGGGAAAGTATGTAAAATAAAGGGGTTCATGTTCATTATCAGCTAAGTGGACAGCATTACCGGCTGCTTCATCTGGTGTGTTAAAAATACCATTATAGAACATACGCCTGTTGCCATCAGAGCCAGCTTGTAAATACTGCTCATCTTCAGCATTTAAAAAGTGATACAGAGTGATATATTCTCCATCGCTGTCTTTTATATACTCTCCATTTTCATCGGTTAAATAGAGGACATTGCCATTTTCATCATGCAAAATCTCACCCACTGGATGTTCTTTAACATTTGCGACTTCGCGCACTTTGTCCCAGTATCCCAATCCTTCATCCGATAAATCATTGATCATACCTACGCGATTATGCACGGCTCCCTCAAGCGGTGCGACATCTAGCTGTCCTACTGCTTGGTGGGCTGCTGCGGTGTTGCGGTTGAGAGAGCCAATGATTTGTCCAGCATCTTGCCCCATCGCCCTCTGTCCAGTTATATCAGTAAGAATGATACTTCCATCACTGATAGCAGATTTGGTTTCCCCTTCTGCTCCATCCTTGGCTTTGCCGTGATTTAAAACATTCTTGGCAATGTTCTTTATCGTGTCATTCCCAGAAAGGCTAAACCCATGGCTGCTGGCTTTAGCATGCGCACTGTTGCTGATATCACTGGTGCTAATGCTTCCTGTGGTCAGGCTGTTTTTATCTGCCGGCGCGGTGCTTTCAATAATACCTCCGGTCAGCGTTGTTTTGTCTTTAACAATGATATTAAAGCCGCCATCACCCGCTTTGATGCCTGATTGTTCCACAACACTATGATAATCACTAGAGGATTTATCCTTTTGGAAAGAGGCGCTCATGGAGCCCCCACCACCCGTTTGTCCAGCACCAAACCCAACAGAAACAGAGTTTTGCTTGATTGAGAAAACAATCCCGCCATTCCAAGAGAAGGCAAGGATAGCGGATTGTTGGTCATCACAAACAGCAAAACTTAAGGCTTGCATTCAGGTTGTACTGGACTTCTTTTACAAAAAGGGCTGTTTAAGCGCTTTTCAACACTTCGTTTCGGAATGACCGCGCCTGGTCGACAAATCGGAAGGTTTTCCCTCCAATGATTCACACACCAAGATGGACCGCCATATCTGTCACGGAATCCTGCTTGAATCATACAAGCATAAATTGTTGCATTATCATTATTGCTGAGCTTTTGATTTTCAGCCTCAAGATAATTAAGATGTGGCATGCCACATTCTAATAAGGCTTTTCCTACCTCGGTAAAGTCTGCTCCTGGCTTGATCCACCCATATACTTCCCCTGGAGGAGATTTGTCCATATCACATCCAGTAATACTTAATAGAATGAGCAGGCTCAATAAGTTAAATCGTATTTTCATTTTTTGTTCCCTGTTCTCGTGGAATAAAATTTTATAAAATCAAATGAACCGTAATCATTTTTACACTTAGCACTTGCATCAGCATAACAATTATGGGTACTAGGATTATAGCCGATGATCGCTCCCCCCATCTCTCTGAGGGGTAGAATTAACGGATGTAATGAATCATATGGTTTGGAACGTACCCCATAAGCTGTAGGAAAATTAAAACCAATGATTGTACTTACGGGGTCTAACATATGGCCTTGTATGTAGATATAATTTTTTTCGCCATCGCTTAGATAATCTACTGTATTGGCCATCGATTGCATGTGAGCAGCCGCTCCAACAAGATAGAAGTCTGTTTTCTTGGCTACACTGTGGATACCATGTTCTTGCAAGTCATTTGCTCCATTGCGTATTGTTAAGGTACCCCGGCTATGCCCACTAACAATAGCATTGTCATTGCCATAACGATAGATAAAATCTTGGAACTTCTTGGTCGAATTACTCAATCCCCAAGTGCTACCCTCCCAAAACTTTTGATAATATGCTACCCCTAATTCTACCAGCACATCATCAGCTTGGGGAAAGTATGTAAAATAAAGGGGACCATTTTTATTAACAGCCAATTGGACAGCATTACCGGCTGCTTCATCTGGTGAATTAAAAATGCCATTGTAGAACATATAAACAGCACCATTAGGGCCTTTTTGTAAATGCTTTTCTTCCTCTGGCTTTAAAAAGTGATACAGAGTGATATATTTTCCATCACTGCCTTTTATAGGTTTTCCATTTTCATCGGTTAAATAGAGGACATTGCCATTTTCATCATGCGCAACCTCACCCACTGGATGGTCAACATAAAATGCCATTTTACGAACCCCATCCCATATATCAAACCATTCATCTACCCATTTATTTCTCATACCTAAACGATTACGCAATATATCCTCAAGCGGTGCGACATCTAGCTGTCCTACTGCTTGGTGTGCTGCTGCGGTGTTGCGGTTGAGAGAGCCAATGATTTGTCCAGCATCTTGCCCCATCGCCCTCTGTCCAGTTGTATCAGTAAGGATGATAGTCCCATCACTGATAGCAGATTTGGTTTCCCCTTCTGCTGCATCCTTGGCTTTGCCGTGATTTAAAACATTCTTGGCAATGTTCTTTATCGTGTCATTCCCAGAAAGGCTAAACCCATGGCTGCTGGCTTTAGCATGCGCACTGTTGCTGATATCACTGGTGCTAATGCTTCCTGTGGTCAGGCTGTTTTTATCTGCCGGCGCGGTGCTTTCAATAATACCTCCGGTCAGCGTTGTTTTGTCTTTAACAATGATATTAAAGCCGCCATCACCCGCTTTGATGCCTGATTGTTCCACAACACTATGATAATCACTAGAGGATTTATCCTTTTGGAAAGAGGCGCTCATGGAGCCCCCACCACCCGTTTGTCCAGCACCAAACCCAACAGAAACAGAGTTTTGCTTACTGGAAGTTTGTCCCGTATCACTGCGGCTGATAATGGCAAAATCACCCCCTACTTCCATTTCTACACGCTCTCCAGAAACCACGGCGCCTGCCAGTGTGGTGTTTGCCTGACTTATGGTATGAACAGTGCCGGTGCCTATAATATGGCTGTTTTTGTGTTGAACTTCCTCACTGGAACCTTCCCCTTGACTAAAAGCAGCACTGCCCGTTGCCCCTGCGCCACCCGTGCCATAACCGGTGCCAACACTCATTGAAGAACTTTCACTGCTGTTTTGTGTGCTTTGCGTGTTTTGCGCACTTTCAAAGGTGATATGTTGCCCTGCTTCCATGGTGATATTTCCGCTCTGTGCATCATTTTCCAGCACATAGATTGGATTGGTACCAGCGATAATATCAGCGCCAACACCATGGATGCTGCCTTTGTGGGCTTGCATATTAACAGCGCATCCGCCTTCTATGCTATCTGTCACCGCTGTGGAGGTCTGAACAGAGGCTTCTGTTTTCTCAGTTTTAAAGCCCACGGTTACACTGCCAGATGCACCTGCCTCGGTCAAACCGCTTAACGTATCCAGTGGATTGCCCCACGACTTTGGCTTCAAAATGCGCATCCCCCGTAATGGACCCCTCACCTGCCTTATTGTGGATTATCTTAACCACCAAATTTAAAAGGCTCTCTGCGTGGATGAAGAAGTAGACGGCTTTGATCCCCTACTTCATTCATGATTTTATCTAACGACCTTTTTAACGATGGGGAGGACGCTTTGGTGATCGCTTTTGTAAAGCTTTTTGCTTTTGCTGACGTTTTCTTTCATCCTCAA
>NZ_JBHIRA010000036.1:0-6024 GCF_042196825.1 Bartonella sp. AC10YNML
AAGTATGCCGTGAGAAAAAAAGGGGCAGCTTTTTGCTTTTGCAGCCATTGGTCCTGATGTTTGAACGGAAACTGGCAAGTGGTAAGGGGAAGGCTACATATTTTTGATGTTTCCGTTTCGCGATAGTTTTTTCCTATTTGAAATGCTTCTGCAATTTTTGTAAGTATATCTCCTGTTTCTAAATGACGATCGCTGAAATTTTCCATATTTCGTACATTTTTATCTTTTAGCACTTGCCATAATTTATCGATTGCTTGAAATCCCTCTGTTGTGTTTTGAATAAGACCAAGGTTTAAAAGGCGATTAATAGATTTGTGAATGTTTTTAGTTTCTGAATTGACAAGTTTGAGGATATCAGAAAGAATTTTAGCACCAAGTATAATAACAGTATAGACAGCGTGTAGTGTCGGTGAGGTCATGGCAAAAATGAGCGAATTATAAGAAAAATGTTTTGGCTGTATTGCACATGGATATCAATAGAATATTATTCGTGCAGAATGTAGCTACCTTACGCTTGTCTATCCCATAATCCTTTAAGCTATGAGACAATTTGCAGCGGCGTTTACAGAGCAATCTTTAAAGACCATTTTGAGCTTTTTTGCCGCAGAGTGTGTTACAAAATCATAATTGAGCCATTTATGGCGAAGTGTTTTGGGCACCCTTGTTGTGCCCCCAGTAGCAAAAGTTATATGTGACATTGAAGTTCCTTATTTTTTTAGTTTGCATAAGGCAAAGGCAAGAAGCAAAGGCGGAGATACCAACAATCATGCAAAAGGTGAAAGCGATGTGATTGTTGAAATGGCTGATGATCCATCCACTTGTCCATGAGCCGGCAGCTTGGCCAATATTTGAAATAACAAGAATATAACTAAAAAGAACACTGGTAGAGAGGGATGAGGTTGTTTTCCCTGCTTGATAGTATATTTCTGGAACCATGACAGATTCATAGACACTGTAGGCAATTAACGCAGTCACAGCGGTAAAGACGCCACCCATAAGGAAAAATGCAGCGAAACTTCCCATAAGCCATAATAGGTAGAAAGTTGATTTATCAGAAAGGCTGAGATGTTTATTGATTATTCCTTGCCAGATACAAATACTGATGCCAACAATTGAAAAGAAAATTCCACTATAAGGGGCGAGATTGCTGTCAAATTTACTGAGAAGTGTTGTGGTGGTGATGAAAATTCCCATGAGGAATGCACAAAGCAAAGCCGTGACCAGCAAATAAGCAATAGAGCGATTATATATTATTGTTTTTAAAGAAGAAAGAAAAGAATTCTTTATTTTTTTGTTCTTTTCAAGAGATAATTTTTTATGGGGGTAGTGATAAACAATTTGAATGGATAAAACACAAAGATACAAACCAATGAGTGCAAAAAAAGCCATCAAAAAAACTGATGCGTTGTATTTTATGGCACTCGTTGCAACAAGAGGGGCGATAACGACAGCAGCATTTTGAAAAAAAGAATAGAGAGTTAATGCGCGCTTAAGAGCATTTTCATTGAGATGTTCTGATAAAATTTCTCTCAAAAATGGCTTTGAAATTGCTTTCGAAAAAGCCATTAAGGTAAAAAAGATCAACCATGCAGAAGGTGTGAGCGATAGGATAATGCACACAAAAGCGCTACTCCTTAAAATAAAGGCGGTAGCCATTAAGAGTTTACGCGAAAATCTTTCTAATAAACTCGTTGTGGTTACCATGAGAATGCTTTCAAGGATTACTGATCCAGCGAGATAAAAAGCGACATTGGCAGCAGTTATGAGAGAAGAGTTTCCAAGCAAAGGGAGTACAAAGAAAAAGGAAAATTCAGAAAGAAAAACTGTGCTATAGATGAAAAAAGTTATTTTATTTTTGCCCATGGAATTTCCATAGAAGTGTCGTTAAATGATCAAATACATTTTGTTGTATCTCTTGAGGAAGTTTTGTCAGCCCTGTTTCTGCTGTGCACATTTCGTTGAAATAGTATCCTTCTTGATTCACCAGCCAGTCCACTGCAAGAATATTGTTTTTTGTTTTTTCTACGATGTTTTTAGAAATATCGAGCATGATTTGGATTGAGCAACAACACTGTGCGCGGATGTCTACGCAACAATCGTAAGATCATTGAGACCTTGATCCTATATCTTCTCCTGATGGTTTTGACTGTTCCTAATCCTATTTGATAACCAATTGACATCCCGCATTCTTGCTTTTCCATTTTAACCTTTATGAAGAGGATGTACTATCCCCCCATAGATTGTTAACATATGAATGGGATGAATGATTTTGTAACCTTTTAATGAATTTATATTTTTTTAGTGGAAGGTTATTCATTCTCTTGAAATAGAGAAGAAAAACGATAGCGTTCGCTAATCATTTTTCAATTCTCTTTTAGCGCATGCGTTGATATTTTCCTCCATGGCGTTGTAAAAAACCTCTCTCAACAAGAGTGCGTCGTAATCGGGCAAAGTCTATCGTAAAGAGGTTGCATATCTTGGAAACTTCCGTTTCGCTATAGATTTTTCCCATTTGAAAGGCTTCACCAATTTTTGATAGCATCTCTTCTGTTTCTAAATGGCGGTCGCTTAAATTTTCCCTATTTCGTTCATGTTTATTTTCTAGCATTTTCCACACTGTCTCTTCGACTTGAAATCCTTTTGTTGTGTTGTGAATAAGTCCAAGGTTCAAAAGGCGATTGATGGATTTGTGAATTGTTTTGGCATCTGAATCAATATGTTGGAGGATATCAGTAAGATTTTTTGCACCAAGGATAATGGCGGCATAAACAGCGCGCAGGGTAGGAGAGGCCATGGCAGAAATGAGCGAATTGCGTGTGTAGCGTTTGTGAAGTGCTTCTGCTCCCATGGGCAAAAGATCATTGCGAATGGGCAGTTCATTGATTTCTATGAGTTCTGCTTGGAGCGATTGTGCGCGTGTAGCCTGTTCGGCTGGGGTGCTTTTGCGAATAATTCCCAGACCACCCTGGCGATATTTGTGGTTTTCGGGGAGTGTTAAAGCTTCATAGGAGCCATCAAGCCGGTAGAGAATTTCTTCCCAGATGGGAGTTCTAACACGTCGAATCCGTTGTTCGCCATTGAGAGCAATCGTTGTGGTCATTGTTGGTTCATGCAGACAAAGATAACCACCAGGTGTGATATGTTCCCAAAGGGTTATAACAAATCGTACATCATCTGCTGGCGTTCCAGCATCAATCCAAGCAAAATCTATTGGCACCCAAGATTTGAGAGTTCTTTCATCAAGAGAGAAAAAATTTTCATTGATAAATGTTACAGTATCTTTTTCAATGCCATCTTTAAGAAGTCTTTGCCATGCTTCTTCTGCTGATTGACCTTCTACTGTAAAATCATCAATGGTAATAAGCCGAGGTTCGTAATTTTCAGGAATTCCTGAAGGGTCAAGCAAAGCTGTACGCTCTTCCCAAATGGCGGATTCTAGAAGCTTTTTATCCTGTTGCCATGCTTGTTTTGCTTTTTGGAGTGCTCTTGCGATAAAGCGCGTACTATCACCAGCACCGATTTCAATGACTGTACGCGGTCTTGCCATTTGAATGAGTGCATGGATCAGTTGAGCACTATTTTCTGTTCCCATACCAGGTCTTATCAGCTGCATCTTTTTATCCTTATAATTTTATCAATCGTAGCATTCCTGCTTTTACAAGAAACTTTATTGAATCCTCTAGCGGGTGTTGAAGATGCATTGGTGTGGTGGCTTGCTTCAAGAGATGTTTTGTTTTTTCATGAAGCCGGATTGTACGTCCATTAAGTTGATTAATGGCAAGGAACCCAAGAGAAGAATCTATGATAATACATGTTGGCTCTCGTAAAAGAGCGGTTGCATCATTTTTTGAAAAGGCTTTTTGATTTGTTTCGATGAGACCGTGTCGTAGCAGTGATATCAAAAGACTATTCACGTCAAAAAGGCAACCATTGAGTTTGATTTCTTTTAAGGATTGGACAAGGCAGCCTTCACGAAGTGCTTCAAATGTGGGAAAGTCGAATCCGCCAAATGCCGCTCCTTTTGTAGAAATAACGATTGCAGGTTGTATTTGCCGTTTTCCAATTAAAGCTGGTTTATTTCTCGTTATCTGTACGTCCTTTGCCCATTGAACGCGTGATAAAGGATTGAGTTCACGTGGGTAAACGTCAAAAGAATTGATGGCTGTGGGCGGTGTGGTTTTTTGTAAGGCAAGGGTGTGGATGCTTTCATTCAAGTCATGTAGCATATAGTCTGCCAGTTGCCATATATAACCACCTGTTCCATTGTAAAAGTTTAAGCCTATAGGGTCTTGTTGCATGATGTTAAACTGTTTTCTTCTGCTTTAAAATATCAAGTTTTGGCAAGGGTTATTTGCTTGGGTTGTTTGCTCCTCCACACGAGAATGGTTTATCAAAATCACATTGCTTGGTATAGGGTTGCATGGGAGATACAATAATTTGATCAAGTGGTGATTTTTATGCCATTTTTGGGCATGTTTTTTTTTCGAGAGAAAAGATGGTAAAGTTTGCTAGGCATTATCCCATTCCTTTTTTTGCAGAGCGCGGTTTAATGTAAAGCCTAATATGCCTGTGATCATGGTGGCAATGCCGATGATAAGGAGTGTGTATTGGGTGTGATGCACTTTTACAAAACTTGCACTGATAAAACCAATACACACGGCTGTTTGTATGATAAAGATATAGGCGGGCATTTGACTGTTTCGTTGTTCTTTTTGGATGGCTTTCATCATAAAACTTGCCATTAGTGCATTTTGCACACCGTTGGCACCCCCAAGGATGAAAAATGACAGCATCATTAACCATACAATGTGTGTGAGAGAAAAGCAGAAAATTGCAAATCCAATTATTGTCGCAGCCAGTGATGCTCCAGCAGCATTGCCAAAGCGGTGGAAAAGGCTGGAAAAGCAGAGCGGTCCAACGACGAGCCCTAGACTTATCATACTTGCAATTATCCCGTAGGTTTCAGCGCTTAAATACAGTTCGGTGCGGATGCGGACAATTGATAGGACATTAAGAGCCGAGGTGAGGGTGATGGTAATGATGAGGGGGGAAAGAGCATAGACAACATTTTTTTTACGCAAGAGCCCTCTTAAGTCTAGTCCCTTTTTGGCTTGTTGTACTGCGTTTGTTGTTGGCGTATGCATTTTTAAACTTTTAAAACAGAAGAGAGTGATAAAGGTTGCACAGAGAACCATGATGGATAGTGCAAAGAGCCCTTTTTGCCCGTTTGAAAGACCATATAGTACACCTCCTAACAGTGGTCCTGCAATGTAGCCGAGATTACGGACTGTTTGGATAATGCGGTTGTTACGGTCTAATTGCCGATCATTTTTTGCGAAGTCAGGTACAGCAACAAGGATAGCAGACCAAAAGAGTGAACCAGCACACCCTAGTGCAAAAGAAAGGGCAATATAAAGCCAAAATTGGTTAGCGGCTGCGGCTGCGGCTATGAAAAATGCTTCAAACAATAAAACAATGGGGACTGTTCGCGTTGGTTGGAAGCGATGTAAGAGGCGCGGCGCAATGGGTCCTGCACAAATTGCTCCTATAAGCCCTGCAAAAAGCAGCATTGAAATCGAGGCTGTACTTTCTGCTAAGTGTAAAGCAAATGTGACCTGCGCTGTTTCATCGGCAAAGCTGCTAAGAGCCAAAATAATAAAAAGCCCTATTTGGGCGAAAATCATGGATTTCTTCTTTGTCACAATGCTTCTCCCCAAGAGGCTAAAGGTACAATTTTCTTCTGCGTGTTTATGGTATATCCCACGCTTTGTATAGTTTTTTTTGATGATCAGTTGAGAAAGGAAGTTTTCAGAGTTCTTTTCCAAAACAAGCACAATGCCTATTGGCAGCGATGAGCAACTCCTTGTGTTTTTTGAAAGGGGAGTATTAAGGATGATGGGCTAGAGAAGTTGTCTGATATGAGAGACAATGATACAAAAGGGCAATCAGAAAATTTTGCAAAAAAGCTGCACGCATAGTGCAGCTTTTTATATATTTGCTTTAAAGGTAGACGTTTTAAAGCAT
>NZ_JBHIRA010000037.1:0-5600 GCF_042196825.1 Bartonella sp. AC10YNML
TATCCCCTTGCACCAGAACAAGCCGTCGTGTTGACAGCAGGCATTGATGTGCAAAATGATCGTTTAGAGCTTGAAGTAGTGGGATGGGGGCGTAGTGAAGAAAGTTGGCATATTGATTATCAAGTGATCCTTGGTGATCCCTCTTCTTTTGAAGTGTGGGACCAATTGGATGAATATCTTGCAAAACGCTGGCCACATCCAGGCTATAAAGAAGGGATTAGGATAACAGCGGCTTGTATTGATACCGGTGGTGGACATACACAGGCAGTTTATAATTATGTACGCCCGCGTGAGGGGCGGCGCATCTGGGGTATTAAAGGACAGGCGGGATGGCGTGCGGTATGGCCACGCCGACCAAGCAGAAACAATAAAGGACAGATTAATCTTTATATTGTTGGGGTTGATGCCGCAAAAGATATCATTACAGCACGATTTAAAAAATCGGGTCCTGAAGCAACGGGGGCTGGTGCAACACACTTTCACAAAAGCCTTGACCTGGAATATTTTGACCAGCTAACCGCTGAAAGAAAAGTCATCAAATATTTTAAAGGCTTCAAGCGTATTGAATGGCAAAAAAGTGAAAAGGCAAGAAACGAAGCCTTGGACTGTAGGGTCTATGCTTATGCTGCTTTACAAGGTCTGATTTCGGCAGGAATAAACCTTAATCGAGAAGTCGATATCTTAGAAGAGCGTTTGGAAAAACTTAAAATTGAAAGTTCTGTAGAGCAACCAACATCTGGGATTTCTTCATTCACTTCTCCAAGAAGATCTCAGATAGCACAACCTCAAAGGAAACAATCCAGAACAGTGATGAATCCTTATATGCAAGGGGATTGGAGGTAATTTGTGGATGAAACTTTAGGACAATTTAACAGCAAAATTGACAGACTGGAAAGTTTAAAAAGGCGGCGAGAGCAAATTGAAGAGGCTCTTTATTCGGGTGCGCAATCAGTGCGTCACGGCGATAAGCAAGTCAGCAACCGCTCTGTTGAGGAACTGCGCAGAGCTCTTGAAATGATCAATACGCAAATAGCGGACCTTGAAGGGCGTAAAGGTTCACGCGTGTTCTATTTTAATATCTCACGAGGCTATTAATGGCTGGCTTTATCAATAAACTTACGGGCTTTTTTACAATTTCTCGTCAACACAATCCCCATTTTGAAGCGGCAAGCAAAAGCCGTCGCATGGGTGGTTTTGATCCCGCAAAAAAACATATCAATAAAGCGATTGAAGAATGCGGTGATACCATTGTTGCCCGTTCAAGATGGCTTTATGACAATGAAGCTCTTTACGGTTCTGCGACTGAAGAATGGGTCTCTGCGGCTGTCAGTGATGGGATTAAACCTTATCCTCGCATTGAAGGTTTTCAAGAAGAAAAGAAAAAGCTTTTAGACTTATGGTGGCAATGGGCTGATGAAGCAGACTACGACGAAGATGCCAGCTTTTATGGGCTGCAAGCAACCATTGCACGAGAGGTCTTTTTAACCGGCGAATGCTTTGTAAGATTGCATTATGTTGACCTTTATGGGCGCTCTGGTGTGCCGCTTCAATTACAAGTTTATCCTACTGAAATGCTGGATCTCACCTATAATGGACCTGCTGAAATTGAAGGCAATTACATTCGTATGGGAATTGAATTCGATGCCAGTGGTAAGCGCGTTGCTTATCATTTCTGGGAACATCATCCCTATGATGATTGTCCTGCAAACAGAGCCTTTAAGAGCCAAGAGCGCATACGTGTGCCTACTGAAATGGTCATTCATATCAAAGAACGCCGGATTGCCGGACAATTGCGCGGTTCTCCCAAAATAACGCGCTGTATGACAAAGATCTTTCAACTCGAATCCTATGATGATGCAGAACTTGATCGAAAAAGGACGGCGGCTCTTTTCGCGGCGTTTGTCAAGGACAATTCCCCAAACGTCGCAAAATTATCCGATAATCGTGATAAAAACGACGTTGAAGAAGAATACGAAGCACCTGCCATTGCACCCGGTGCATCTCTTTATTTAGGAGAGAATAAAGAGGTTACATTCTCTAACCCTGTTGAGGTTGGAGGTTCTTATGAGGCTTTCCAATTTCGCAATATTTCAAAAATTTGCTCGGCTCTCAATATGCCTTATGCCGTTGTGACTGGAGACGTTACGCGCGGTAATTTTTCCAATGTGCGAACCTCTATCATTCAGTTTAGACGGCATGTCAAACAATGGCGTGAACATATCATTGCCTTTCAGTTTAACCGCATTGTTTGGGAACGTTTTGTTGAAATGGCAGTACTTTCTGGACGCGTTCACTTACCCGGATGGGAAGAAAATTCCTTGCCATGGCTTCAATGTGAAAGCTTTGCGCCCCCGCTTGAAATGATTGATCCAAACAAGGATATCACGGCAGAAAAAGAAGAAATTCGTGCAGGCTTGAAAACACGACGCATGGCACTGGCCGAGCGCGGCTTTGATATCGACAGCATTCATGCCGAACTGCAAGAAGAGCACACAGACGCTCGTGCACGCGGCTTATCTTTTGACACGGATATGGCAGCGCCTTCTGGTGAAAATCAAGCGATTGATGATGAAGATTCAGAGACTTCTGAGACTTATGAAAACAACCAAGACAGTAAGGCGCAGACAAATGGTGAATAATCTCGACATGCCGTTTTTGGCATCACGGCTTTTTGGAGTTCCACACATGCTTGCCTCCACAAAGCTTGATATTATTCTCAATGCTCTTGCTCCACGGCTTTTTGCAAGTGAAAAGTTTCCCATTGAAGCTTATTCGCAAGGGAGTACAGAAGCTTTAAGACCACCAGAAACCTATGTGGTGCAAAACAATGTTGCTATAATACCGGTTCATGGCACGCTTGTACGCCGCGGTGCATGGCTTGGAGCTTTATCGGGATTGACGTCTTATGAAGGGTTAAGGGCTTCTTTTCGTGAAGCCATGGCACAGCCTGATGTTCATGCCGTCTTACTTGATATTGACAGTGGTGGTGGAGAAGCCGGTGGCATCTTTGATTTGGTTGAAGAGTTTCAAACCCTTTCAAAACAATATAACAAACCCATTTGGGCGCATGCCAATGAATTTGCTTGTTCTGCAGCTTATGCCATTGCTTGTGCGGCTTCTCAAATATGGGTTGCACGCACCGGTGTTGTAGGCTCGATTGGGGTTGTTTGCGCCCATCTTGACCAATCTCGTGCAGATGAGCAACACGGGCTTAAATGGACCTTCGTTTTTGAAGGTGATCACAAAACCCATGGCAATCCTCACGAACCCTTGAGCGATACAGCACAAATAAAAATGCAAGCCGATTGCGCCCTGCTCTACGAAATGTTTGTCGATTGGGTTGCAAAAAACAGACCTCTGAGTGCGGACGCAATTCGTGACACAAAAGCAGAAACTTTTATAGGCACCCAAGCTTTAGAGCTTGGATTAGCAGATGCGCAGGGCACCCTTGCGCAAGCTTTGGAAGCCTTAACGGATTCCATATCACAAAACCCAACATCAACAAAAGAAGGAAAAAACACATGGCACGCACACAATACCGCGCCCAAGAAGAGGATGACGAAAAGATCGTCGACATCATCAATGACGAGGAAGAGGACGAAGACGATAGTGACATCGACAAAAACGCCGAAGACTTCGACGATGAAGAAGAAAACGAAGACGAAGATGAGGACGAAAATAAACAAGAAAGCATAAAAGCTGCTCTTGAAAAGGAAAGAAAACGTGGCAAGGCACTAACAACCCTTGAAAGGCAAGCAAAGCACTTAGGCGTTTCTTTTGACGCAGCAAAAGCTATTCAAAACGGTATGAGTGTTGAGAAAGCACGCCAGTGTGTATTGACGGCTGCTAGCTCTCAAAGCGCGTCTTTAAAAGTCTCGCCTTATACCCCTCACAGTGATGGAACGAGCAAGGCAAAAATTCATACAAAATGGGAAACAGCTTGGAGGGCAATAAAATGAATAATATTATTTATGAAGACGTACGCAATGGCGCTTATCTTGGACCCTACGATACGGATATGTCAAACGAAGAAGTGGTTTTTGCATCAGGAGCCTTCATTGAAGCAGGAACTGTCATGGGGAAAATTACAGCATCAGAAAAATATGCCCCCCTTAATCCAGCAGCATCAGATGGCAGCCAAATCCCTGCTGGAATTTCTTTTGCCACTGTTGATGCCTCTCAAGCCGATCAACGTGCCGTGATTACAGCACGCTTATGCACTGTAAAAGCTTCTGAATTGCTATGGCCAGATGCCATTACAGATGAACAAAAAAGTGCTGCCATTCAGTCTCTCGAAGATCATAACAATATTTTATTGCGATAGGAGAATGCGCACATGGATATGAACTTTTTTAAACACGACGCTTTCTCTGCCACCACAATGATGAAAGCGATTGAAAACTATGAGTTTCAACCGGGACTTATTAGTTCTCTTGATCTTTTTGAGGAAGTGGAAACAAGCACCACAGTGGTTGGTATTGAAAGACGTGACAATACATTGTCCTTGATTCAAACCAGTGAACGTGGCGCCCCCTTAGCAGAAGGTGATAGAGATGGGCGTAATCTTCGGTTTTTCAAAACAACACGGATTGCCAAAAGTGACACGGTGAAATCAGAGGAAATCCAAAACCGGCGTGAATTTGGGACAGAAGATCAACTCGAGACGGCAATGAAATATATTGCCAGAAAACAAAAGAAACTGATTTCTGAAATCGAATTGACATGGGAAAACATGCAACTTGGCGCTGTTCAAGGGGTGGTTCTTGATGCCGATGGTTCAGTGATTGTTGATTGGTACAAGGAATGGGAAATCGCACCACCAAAGCCGATTGACTTTAAATTAAATAATGAATCAACCAATGTTGCTGATCATGTTGATCAAGTCATTATGAAAATGATTGAAGCTTCAAAGGGAGCATTCACTGATCGTTCACGCATTATTGGGCTTTGTGGAAATGAGTTTTTCTCCAAATTGAAAAACCATAAAACAATTCGTGAGACTTATCTCAACACAGCTCTTGCACAAACTTTGAATAGTGCTGGAGGAGTTGCAACACCAAGCGCAATTGGTTCGGGGAGCTTTGGTAGCTTTGACTTTGCGGGTGTGACTTTCATTAATTACCGGAGTATTCATAACTATAATGTGAGTGCGAAGGCTGGAACAAAGCGCGCCATAGGCATTAAGCCTGATGAATGTCAATTCTTGCCTGCCAATGCACCGGGAGTGTTTCAAAAAACCTTTTCTCCTGGAGAAAGCTTGGATTTTGCCAACACGGTTGGAAAACCCCTCTACACGATGCTTATCGTCGACCACGACCGTAATGCATGGGTAAAACCGGAGGTCTATAGCTATCCGCTTTATATTTGCACGCGTCCTGAAATGCTCTTTAAAGCGGTCAGTGGAGGAAAATAACATGCGATGGCATGGGTTGCTTAATAAAATGATTCAAGACGTGCGCAACACTTTTGGGCAACCCGTCATCTACACGCGAAAGGATAATCAACAATCATTTCAAATTACAGCGATTTACACCATTAAACATTCGGAATCGGACGCCGGTGGCAGAATCTCTACCACAATTGCAAGAAAGGAACTTGAT
>NZ_JBHIRA010000038.1:0-4998 GCF_042196825.1 Bartonella sp. AC10YNML
CGATTTACACCATTAAACATTCGGAATCGGACGCCGGTGGCAGAATCTCTACCACAATTGCAAGAAAGGAACTTGATGTTTGTATTAATGATATCGGGGGAATACCACCAAAACCTCAAGATAGTATTGTGATCATCTCTCCTGAAAATAACAAAGCCCCCTCTTCTCAAGAGCACTTCGTGGTCACAGATGTACAAGCCTCTGAATCCGGTATGTACAAACTTATCTTGCGGGAAATAAAGTAAAGATACGCTTATTTATTTTAAAAATGTAAAGTCACCCCTTGACAGTATGGCAACAATGTGTCTATTGTTGAACTAGGTGCCTGAAAAACACCGAACGATAAGCGGATGGATTACCGAAATAATCTCCTCCCGCCGAAATTTAAAAACTTTGACTCATCACATGCTTTGTAGCATATAGTGGTTTTGTCGGGTGTGGTTACACTATACAATACCTTTGCGGGGAAAGTGTAACGACGGACTTATCGCCGTGTTTTTCAGCGCCCGGCACTCTCTTTAGAGTGTCAATGAAAAACATCTAACGATAAGGAGTTCTCATGAACACTCTTATAGAAATTAAAGGAAGTGCTACTAATGGTGCTACTACTCAGACTATGTCTAGCATTGAAATTGCGGGGGTATGTAGTAAGAAGCATAAAAATGTTATGCGAGACATTAAACAAATATTTAGCGAGCTCAAATTTGAGCCGGCTAAGTTTTTGAGCAGTTATATTGATGAACAAGGAAAAACACGCCCTTGTTATAATTTACCCAAGCGCGAATGTTTAATTCTCGTATCTGGTTACAGTACTGCTTTACGTGCTAAAATCATTGACCGTTGGCAAGAATTGGAAAAGCAGATAGCCGCTCCACAAGTTGATTATTCCAAACCCGAAGCATTACTTGGTGTCCTGAATCATCTACAAAGTCAAATAGAACAGAAAGACCATGTTATTGCCGAATTGGCTCCAAAAGCAGAGGCTTTAGAAGGTCTAAAACGTTCTGATGGTTTGTTTGGTCTTATTGAAGCAGCGAAAATGTTGGAGGTGCGACCAAAGGATTTAACTGATTACTTGCGTAAACATGATTGGGTCTATCGACGAGCTCCAGGAGCACCTCTGTTACCTTATCAGGATAAAATCAAGAAAGGCTTTATGGACTGCCCTGCTATTACCATTCAAAGACCGGATGGTACAGAAAAGGTGCTTCCTTCAACGAAAATCACATCTAGAGGATTGGCATGTTTAAGAGAACAAATCCATGGAGGTGTGCAATGAAGATAGATACCAACTTCTTATGCGATTTATGGATAGCATTATCTCAATTTTCTAATGATGAAAATGTGAGCGACAAAGATTGTACTGCTCTGGTTGACACTATGAGTGTAATAGAAAAAGCTTTGATTTCAAAACTTCAGGATGAACTACCCAATATTACAAAGATTTTAGCAATTCTTACAGATTTTGGAGATTCAGAGTTACCGCATAGCATGGATTCTTTGTTACGCGCTTATGAACCAAATTTCGAGAACCCCATTAGAAAGGTTGCTTAAGGTGAAACATTTCCTTCCCCACTTCAAAGGTGGGGAGGTGGTTAAATTGTACATTCAAATTTATTAATTTTGGCAAATTCATCTGCTTTTTCTGCTTGTAAAATATGAACATCATAAGCAGCTTGCATATTAAGCCAGAACTCAGCTGTCGTATCAAAAAAAGAAGCCAGTCTGAGAGCCGTATCAGGAGTTATTGGACTATTTTCCGCAACAATACGTTCTATCCTCGTGCGTGGAACATTCAATGCTTTTGCAAGAGCATAAGCAGACAAAGCATATTCTTTTAAATATTCCTCCCGTAAAATTTCTCCTGGATGTATTGCAATATAATTTTTCATCTCAACCTCCTATAGATCAATGATAATCTACAATTTCAACTTCATAGACGCCATTAGTACGCCATTCAAAACAAAGACGAAACTGGTTATTAATACGAATAGAATATTGACCTTTACGCTCTCCTTTCAATGCTTCTAAATGATTTCCTGGAGGACTGCGTAAATCTTTAAGATCAACTGCTTTATCGAGCATAAACAATTTTCTTTGTGCTATGCGTACCAATGTTGCAGGAAAACCTTTGGGCGTCTTGCCTTCTAAAAGATCTTTACACCGCTTATCCGCAAAAGATTCAATCACCAAATCACCTCTATTCGTTCTTTTACGTATCATAACATGATACCAGTTTTAAGAAAAGGATAAATATTGAATGACAGAAACATTGATACATCCCCGTGAGACGATAAGAGAAACATTTGTTGCGTTGATAAAGGCAGCAAAAACAGTAGCTGGTGATAATGTTTTCAATATGCGCGATTTCAATTTATTTATTGAAGCAATGCCAGCTATTAATATCTCAACGCAAAGTGAAATCATCGAAGATGGACATGATTTTGGCTTAAGGCGGCGTGTTTTAACAGTAGATGTTGAATGCTATGCAACATGTGAAGAGGGTGCACGCTTTGTTGACCAATTAGCATGGGAAGTTGAAGAGATTTTCCATGCCAACCCCAATCTTAACAACACCGTTGAGACATGCCGCCTGCAAAATATTGCTTTTGCCTTTGGTGATAATGGCGCTTTAGCACTCCACGGTGCAATTTTAACCTTTGACGTGACGCACATAACCAATATCCCCTGCCCTGATGAAGGAAATGCAACCGCAAGAGTTGTTAAACCCCTTGTCGGTTTTAAACCAGAAACAGGTGTGGGAAACGAAGACAAATACCATAAAATTGAAGGTGACTATGTTAGAGCGGCGCGATAAGGAGATCACCGATTTAAAGAGACGCGTAGCCAATATGGTTGTGGTGGGGAAAATTAGCCATGTCGACCATAAAAACGCACGCTATCGAGTAAAAACTGGAGGTCTTATCAGTGACTGGATTCCAGACACACAAGCCCGCGCCGGTAAAACACGCTCTTATGAAGGGCGCGATGTTGGAGAGCAAGTGATTGTTGTTTCATCATCAGGGGATTTATCGCAAGGGATGATTGTGGGTTCCATTCATACAGATGCTAATCAAGCAGCCGATAAGGGCAGCATTCACCGAACGATATACCCTGATGGAACCAGCCTTGAATATGATGATGAACAAAACACCTATGCCCTTAATATAAAATCGGGTGGAAAATTTATCCTAACAATCTCTGATGGCGTATCACTCAAAGGAGATGCTGGTAAGTTAGAGCTCAGCGCACCGGAGGGCATAAAAATCACTTCAGAACGTGATCTAAGTTTAAAGGCAAAGGGCGGCATCTCTTTGAAGGCTGGTGGTGACATTTCACTGAATTCGAATGATAGTCTCTCTCTTCATTCTGGAAATAATGTTTCCATTCATTCAAGTAGCTTAAAGCATAACGGCACCAATGTAGGAGCAACCCATGTTCATGGAGGTGTTTATTCTGGTGGCTCGATGACAGGAGGTCCCAATTGAACAGTGGAATGGACCGTACAACGGGAAAGTCCTTGGTTGGCATAGAGCATTTGCGGCAATCGATTATTGATATCTTATCAACACGCATTGGCACACGGGTGATGCGACGTGATTATGGTTCACGCGTTGCAGAACTCATTGATGCGCCAGTGAATAATGCTTTTGCCGTTGCCCTTTATGCCGCCGTTGCTGAGGCTTTAGACAAATGGGAACCACGTTTTAAAGTGAAAAAAATCGATTTTAAAAGGGGTGAGAATGGACACGTTTCTTTATCCTTTGAAGGCATTTATTTGCCATCGGGCAAGCCCATTACCATGGAAGGATTACTGATAAAATGAGTAAAGCGCTTGCAAAACCGGAAATTATTACAGAACTTTCTTTCGAGGAAATCCGCGCTGCGGCTCTTGCTCATTTAAAAAAACTTTTACCCGAATATACATTTTTGGAAAGTGATCCAGCCGTAAAAGTTATAGAGGCTTTTAGCTATCGAGAATTGCTTTTAAGACAGCGTATTAATGAGGCAGCACGCAACAACATTCTTGATTTTGCAATCGGTGAATCTCTTGATGCCTTGGGAACCTGGCATGGTATTGCCCGCATGGAAGGAGAAAGTGACGAGAGATATCGTGAACGCATACAGCTTCATGCCCGTGGAGGAAACGGAAGTGGAACAGAACCCTATTACAAGCTTATCGCCTTAACAGCCGATAGTCGAGTGAAAGATGCCATTATCTATCGTAAAGGCAAAGACCCAACCATCTATGTTGCTCTTTTTGGTAATAATGAAGAAGGAACAGCCTCTGAAGATCTCTTACAAACAGTTTCACAAGCTCTTCACAGAAAAAATATCATCATGACCAATGATACGATTATTGTGCATGCTGCTGTCAAAAAAGTGCTGGATTTAGAAGCAGATGTTTGGCTGTTACCGGAAACATCTTTGAAAATTCTCACGACAATGGAGGCAAATTTAAGAGCAGCATGGAGACAAGAACAAGCCATTGGTCGTGAATTAAGCCTCTCGTGGTGGGTTTCAAAACTGATGATCCCTGGTGTCCAGAAAGTGATTGCCATTACACCCACAAAGGACAGAGCAGTTTGTGACGAAGAAATCTTATCGATTGGCAAAATCACCTTAAACTTTAAAGGGCGGGCGCGCTAATGGTTGGCTCGCTCCTCCCCTCACATGCAACAGAATTTGAAAAACGCCTTGCCGATGCTTGCAACTTTCATCAAGATGTTGATGGAGCTGTTTTGGGGATTTCACGTGCAAAACTGATCACACGCCCTCCCCGCTTTTTGCCATGGTTGATTGAAGAATATGGACTTGGTGAACTCACACCTTATGTTCCAAACCTCTATGATTTGATTGACCAAGGACTTGCATGGCAAAATATTCGTGGCTCTGTAGCCGCCATTGAGTTGGGACTTCAATGGTTAGAGCTTTCCGCGCGTTTTAAGCCCGCATGGTCTGGGCGTGCATGGTGGAATTCCTTTCAACTTGATTTTG
>NZ_JBHIRA010000039.1:0-4530 GCF_042196825.1 Bartonella sp. AC10YNML
TTACAAATTCACAGAAAACAACAAACTTCCGATCAACAGCCCCATTAAAGCCTATTACAAGCTTATTATAAGCCTATTCATTGCCATCAACCCTTTTCCCCCAACGCCCTCCATTCCCCCCATTCTAATTTTGACGCATTGCACAATCCAACCTTTATGCCTCCATTGGCACCTCTTCTCCCCAAGCGCTCCACAATCCTCACAGCCCTTGACCAACCACACCCCCTATTACAGTTCCACATTTTTACGATTTTACAAATTCACAGAAAATAATAACTTCCGATCAACAGCCCCATTAAAGCCTATTACAAGCTTATTATAAGCCTATCACTCACCATCAACCCTTTCCCCCCCCAGAGATCAGCGTAAAATGAGAAAAACAATCGATGCCCTCCTCTCACGTCATGAAGCAATGGCATGATCTAAAACTTATGCCTCCCCCATGACACGAGCACTACGTGCGCTTTTTCAGCGCTGCGTTTAATTGTTTGGTAACCTTGTAATAAGAGATCAAACGCTTGATAAAAGAAATATACAGTGCCACAATGGGTATTGTTAAGAAAAAATCAAAAAAACCCCCCAGCAGAATGATAAAAATCACCGTCCAAAATGCCGCTATTTCGTAATGCATTTTATCCCCTTCTTTTTATAAATTGATTGCTTCAGTCACTTCTTCCAATTGCTGAATCTTCTTTTTCAATCGATGAGTTAAAATTTCACGAAGGATCACAACAACAGGGATCGTTGCAAAAATACATACCGATAAAAAAAACCAGAAAAGCAAGAGAATGACAAGATATTCAAATCTGCTCTCATCTATCTCAGCTACCCTTTTAGAGAAACTCACATAGACATAAGTTTTGAAAAACATAATGATGAAAGAGAGGCATGCGTGGAGGATATAATCTTTGCGTGAAAAAGCGAGCCATTTTTTTAACGAATAGAAACTTATCTGTGTTTCTAGTGTTAAGTTTTGTGGCACTCTCTCTTTTTCTTTTCCGCTTTTTTCAAAGAAACAAAAACGCTGTGGATGTTCTTTCATCAAATGTCTTTGTTTTTTCACTCTGTAATAGAGCCTCAAACGCTTGATTAAAGAATAATAAGGCGCCACAATAATCATATTCACAAAAATGGCAAAAACTGTAACTGCATTTAGAAAAAAATATCCAATCGGCAGAAACAAAATAAAAACTGCGGCCTCACCCCTCATGCGTATAACCTCATTGATTAATCTCTTGCTGCTTTATTTTTTCTTTTAGTTTTTTCTTTATTTTTTCCAATTTACGCTCTTTAAAACGATAAATCCCCCACAAAATAGGAAGGGGTGTGAGAAGACAAAACCATATCAACACTGGTAAGAGAAAAATAAGAGAACCAATTCCTTCCCATCTTGTCCATTGCAACGGCTGTACCAGAGATTTTGCACCCGCAGGAACTTCTAAAGCCATCATGATAAGGCATGTATAAAACATGATGAAAAAGCGGTGCCCTATTATTTTACACCGTCCCACCCCTTTACACCTTTCCACTGAAGACACCATAAATTTTCTAAATGAAAAGAAAGACACTTCAAATGTTGCTTTTTTCTCCTGCATTGTTCCCCTCTGCTTTTACGCTTCGCGCTTTTTACGCATTATTTTCAGGTTTAAGCTCTTTTTAATTTATCTAAACTCTTTATTTTTCTCAATAATTTTTTTCATCAATCCTAATTTCTACATCCATATATTCTAACTCCCCATCCTTTATGTAAAGAATATCGGGACGATAGTTTTTTCCATCAACCTCACAAATCGCGTCCTTTTCATAAACAAAATATCCCTGTTGCCTTAATTCTTGTCTTTTTTCCTCGATCAAATTTTCATAAGAATCTCTTCTTCTATTGCACAAATTGGGATCTGTAGCTCTAAAACATTCATAGCTTTCTACCTCCATGGAAAAATCCTTTGCCGCCTGTTGAAGCAAATCGTAACTGGGTTGCTTTGTCTTTTCTACCGCCTGAGCGATCACCATCGCGCGTTCCAGATGCTCTTCTTCAATGCTTGCCTCAAAGCCCAGCTTCTCACCTTCTATAAAGCTTTTGTGATAAGAGTGTAAAGTTTCAACATCGCCCATCAAAGCCAGAGCCGCAAGATAACGCAGGGAATAAGAAGCCAACCGAGGGACCACAGTTTTGTTTTCCCAAGGCAGGATTCTATATTGAGAGTGAAGCATCTTGCCAAGATCAACCTCAGTCATTGCCTCATCGAAAGCTTTCTCAAGTGCACGACGTAAACATCCAACGCTTACCTTTTCTTCAAAAATTTCCAACCCCTTCACATCAAAACTCAATTCAAGAGCAATCAAACCTCCAGAATTATAAGGGTCTATTGTTTGGCAAGCCGCCGCATGGATACCAGAAACCACTGCAATTGCACAATCAAATCGCGGATACCCCTTCTCAGCATTATAAAGAAACTGCACTTCACGATCTGGTAAATAATAGGTGGCCAAATGATCTCCTTTTCCTTCAATTTCCACCTTCCACCCCAAACTCTTTAAAAGCGCCGTTGCACTTTCCATCGTTAAGATTTCTTCATCAGAAAGAGAAAACTCTTTTTCCTCAGATAACGGCTTAATCATCGGCGTTGCTCCACTAGACGGCTCAAAAGCAACAGGTTGTTCAAGCACGCGGCTTAATTCTTTTGTCACTTGGCAATACAGTCTCACCCGCTTGAAAGTAGAGTAATACAATGCCCAAATAAACATCATGACCACAGCAGAAAGCAGCGTGAAAAGCATCAAGCCCACACCCCACGAGAGTACAACAATAATATCCATTATTTTAATATCTATCATTTTCCCCACCCCTTCATGCGCTGTTTTGTTGAGAAGCGGTTTTTCTTCGCTTCCAGAGTGCTTGCTCCAACATATCGATCTTTTCTTTCAACAGAACCGTGAAAATGATACGAACCACAAAGGCAACAGGGATGAACAAAAAAATAAACCATGATATAAGCCGCATGATTAACAAGAGAGCTGCCACGACATCCCCTTCCCACTCCACCAACTTCCACCCAAGCAACATGGGTACGAAGCGAAGAACCGTTCTCAAAGCTGCCACAATGAAAGCAATACAAAAGATGACTTTATAATTTTTGCGTGTCAGAAACGCTTCTTCAAGCACAAAAGACCGTGGTTCTTTATCCAATGGTGCATTTTTTCCATTGCCCCTCATTTTTTACCCCTCATTTGTCTCAAATTTTTAAGCCATTTTCATGAACCGAAGCTTTCGTCCTCACAATGGATGAGGGTTCATCAATATCAAACGCTTGTATCCCTCATCTTTTATAAAGACAATATCAGCGGTGCATTTTTTTCCATCACCTTCAAACATTGCACGAAGAGAAGTGCTCCTACAATACATGAGAATATATAAAGACCAGTATTCATTTTCTGCCCTCCCTTCACGCGCTGTTTTGTTGGTAAGCCGTTTTTCTTCGCTGCCAGAGTGCTTGATCCAACATATCGATCTTTTTTTTCAACAAACGCGTAAAAATGATGCGGACCACAAAGGCAACAGGAATGAGTACAAAAATTAAATCTAATATAACCTGCACGATGCAAAAGAGAACTGTTATGACATCCCCTTCCCACCCCGCCAACTTCCACTCAAGCCACATGAGTACGAAGAAAAGAGCCGTTCTTAAAGCTGCCACAATGAAAGCAATGCAAAAGATGACTTTATAATTTTTGCTTGTCAAAAACGCTTCTTCCAGCGCAAAAGACCGTGGTTCTTTATCCAATGGTGCATTTTTTCCATTGCCCCTCATTTTTTTACCCCTCATTTGTTTCAATTTCTAAGCCATTTTCATGAACCGAAGCTTTCGTCCTCACAATGAATGAGGGTTCAATCAATATCAAGCGCTTGTATCCCTCATCTTTCATAAAGACAATATCAGGGATGCATTTTTTTCCATCACCTTCAAACATCATGTTTTTATTCCCCACAGTATATCCTCTGCTGTCTTAAGGCTTCTCTTTTCTCGTCGATCAAATTTTCATAAAAATATCTTCTTCTATTGCACAAATTTGGATCTATGGTTCTAAAATTCTAAGTGCTCTTTTTATTTTCAGGAAGATAAGCTGCTTTCCAAAGAAGAAGCAAACGAGTGCAAGAAAATCGTAACGAAGTTGCTTTGTCTTTATGACGATTTGAATCATCTAGCAAAACCGGCCCAAATAGATTTTTTCGATATTTTTTTTCAAAGCCCAAACTTTCATCTTCCATAAAGCTTTTATGAGAAAGCTGCCAAATGTTAACATCAGCCCTCAATACCAAAGCCCCAAGGTAGTGCAGCAAAGAAGAGGGCACTTGAGAGATAGAATAATTTCCTTTTCCCCAGGAAGGGTGTTCTATTGAAAGCCAAGCACGCGGCCAAGATCAACCTCAGTCCCAGATCAACCTCATTCATTGCCTCATCGAAAACTTCCTCAAGTACACGACACGCCCTACGCTTACCTCTTCCTCAAGAAATTTCAATCCCTTTGCCT
>NZ_JBHIRA010000040.1:0-3793 GCF_042196825.1 Bartonella sp. AC10YNML
AAGAAGAACAAGGCAGAGCTGTAAGGACACAAGAAAACAGTAGAATTACGTTTCTAGCAAATGGTGAGATTAGCGCTAAATCAACGGATGCTGTCGCTGGTAATCAACTTTATTCAATGAATCAGACGCTGGCGACTTATTTTGGTGGTGGTGCAGGTTATGCTAAAGATGGACAATGGAAGGCTCCAAATTTTGTAATCAAGAAAGTTGATGCAGAAGGTAAAGAAAGTGAGGAAAGCTATAAGAGTGTAGCGGAAGCACTTTCTGATATTAGTAGTTCTGTCACGAATGTTCATCATGATGTGACCAATGTAGTCAGTGATAGCCTTGTCAAGCAGGATGAGAAGACGAAAATTATCACTATTGGTAAAGAAGTAGAAGGCACTGAAATAAGTCTTCTGGATGACAAGGGCAAAGAGCGGACACTTTCAGGTGTTAAGGCAGCAACGAAGAATAATGAAGCGGTTAACAAGGGTCAGCTTGATGCAAGTCTGAAAGATCTTTCTACCAGCCTTCAGTCTGATGACTCGGCTGTTGTTCATTACGATAAAAAAGAGGGTGAGAATGGCGGCATTGATTACATGAGTGTGACTTTAGGTAAAGGTAAGGATGCAGGACCAGTTGCACTTCATAATGTCAAAGATGGTGTCATTGGTGAGAGTTCACATGATGCGATTAATGGTAGTCAGATCAACACGATTTCTCAGAATGTAGCTAAATTCCTTGGCGGCGATGCGGCATTTAAAGACGGTAGCTTTACCAACCCTACTTACAACTTATCTCGCGTTTCTGAAGATGGCGAGGTAACACAAAAAGCCTTTACCAATGTTGGTTTAGCATTTGAGGGACTTGATGCAAATATCAAAAATGTGAATCAGCGTATTAAGGAAGTCTCAGAAGGAGTTGCACAAGATTCTTTATCATGGAGCGAGGGTGAAAAATCCTTTGTAGCCTTGCATGGAGGAAAAGACGGTGCAAAGACAAATAGCAAGATTAAGTTCCTTGCGGCAGGAGATATTACGAAAGAATCTACAGATGCAGTAAATGGCTCTCAACTTTATTCCTTAGGAAAAGATCTTGCATCGTACTTAAACGGTGATGCTAAGTATGAGAAAGATCAATGGTTGTTGCCTAGATTTAAAGTTACACACCTTAAAGAAGATGGCACATCAGAAGAAGCTGAGTACGATAGTGTTTCAGAAGCTCTTTCAGGTGTTGGTAATTCTTTCACGAATGTGGTTAAAGACTTTAATGACAAAGTCACGAATATCACAGAATCTGTCCAAGGCGATGCGCTGTTGTGGAATAAGGACGCAGAGGCGTTTGTAGCCAAGCATGGAGAGAAGGAAAGCAAGACGAACAGCAAGATAACGTCGCTTGCAAATGGGGATATCACTAAAGACTCAAGCGATGCTGTAACAGGAAATCAGCTATATGCTCTAGGTAACAGTGTTGCAAAGTCTTTAGGTGGTGATGCTAGTTATGCAGGTGGCGCTTGGACGGCTCCAAGTTTCAAAGTTAAGATCGTTAATGAGGATGGTACTAAAGTTGAAGAGAAGAAGTATGATACTGTATCGGAAGCATTTGCTGGTGTAGGAACATCTTTTGAGAATCTTCAAAAAGAGTTTACTCAAAACAACACGGAGGTTACTGAAAATATTAAGCAGAATGCGTTGTTGTGGAGTGATTCTGAAAAGGCGTTTGTAGCAACGCATGGAGAGGGTGATGAGAAAGGCAACAGTAAAATTAAGTTTCTTTCCAATGGAGAGATTTCTGCAAGCTCAAGTGAAGCGGTCAATGGTTCTCAGCTTTTTGCGACTAATCAAAATGTAAGCAGTGTATCTAACAATCTTGAAACAACAGCTACGAATATAGCTAAATCCTTTGGCGGTGGCGCTGAATATAAAGAAGGTCAATGGAGTGCTCCAAGCTTCAAAGTTAAGATCGTCAAAGAAGATGGCAGTGCTGTTGAAGAGCAAAGTTATGATGATGTTGCTAAAGCATTTGCTGGTGTAGGCGCTTCATTCACGAATATTCACAAAGAGCTTAAGAATGAGATTAATAAAGTTGTAGGAGATAGTCTTGTTAAGTTTGATGATACGACAAATGTAATCAAGCTTGGTGGTGAAAAAGAAGGTGCGAGCATCAGTATTGCGGATAAGGAAAGCCAAGATAGAATACTTTCAGGTGTTAAGACAGCGACAAGGGATAATGAAGCGGTTAACAAGGGTCAGCTTGATGAAAGTTTAAAGGATCTTTCTACCAGTCTTCAGTCTGATGAATCGGCTGTTGTTCACTATGATAAACAAGGTGATGATAATAGCAGCACTAATTATGCGAGTGTGACTTTGGGTAAAGGTAAGGGTTCTGCAACTGTTGGTTTGCATAATGTTGCCGAAGGTCAGATTAGTGAGAATTCGCATGATGCGGTTAATGGCGGTCAGATTTCTAAGGTTTCTCAGGATATTGCGAAATACTTAGGTGGAGGTACAAGCTTTAAAGATGGTACTTTCACGGGTCCAACCTATAAATTATCCAGTGTTGATGCAAAAGGCGAGGTAGTAGAAAAATCTTATGGTGATGTTGGTTTAGCCATTGAAGGTATTGATACGAATTTCAAGAATGTGAATAACAACCTAACGAATAAGTTTAATGAACTTACTGAAAATATCACGAATATTACTCAGGAAGTTCAAGGCGATGCGCTGTTGTGGGATAAGGACGCAGAAGCGTTTGTAGCGACGCATGGGGACAATAAAGAGAACAGCAAGCTCACATCACTTGCAGCTGGCTCTATAGTATCAGGCTCGAGTGATGCGATTACGGGTGGACAGATTTATGATCTGCAAAAAAAGTTTGCTGGCTATTTTGGTGGAGGTGCTGGTTATAATGAGAAAGGCGAATGGCAAGATCCGGATTTCCAAATTCAGACTTTCAGCAATGATGGTACGAAAGGAGATAAGAAGA
The DNA here is from genome assembly GCF_042196825.1 of Bartonella sp. AC10YNML. Lineage (NCBI taxonomy): Bacteria > Pseudomonadati > Pseudomonadota > Alphaproteobacteria > Hyphomicrobiales > Bartonellaceae > Bartonella > Bartonella sp. AC10YNML. Next base: position 2,968 of record NZ_JBHIRA010000040.1, read on the forward strand.
GCAGTAATAATGTTGCAGGTGCGTTTAATGACATTAATGACAGCATGAGCACTATCAACGCTCGTATTAAGGAAGTTTCAGAAGGAGTTGCACAAGATTCTTTATCATGGAGCAAGGCTGAAGGTGCTTTTGTCGCCTTGCATGGAGAAAAAGATAGTGAGAAGACGAACAGCAAAATCACATCACTTGCAAATGGTGATATTACTGCTAGCTCAAGCGATGCTGTAGCAGGAAATCAGCTATATTCTCTAGGTAACAGTGTTGCAAAGTCTTTAGGTGGTGATGCTAGTTATGCAGGTGGCGCTTGGACGGCTCCAAGTTTCAAAGTTAAGATCGTTAATGAGGATGGTACTAAAGTTGAAGAGAAGAAGTATGATACTGTATCGGAAGCATTTGCTGGTGTAGGAACATCTTTTGAGAATCTTCAAAAAGAGTTTACTCAAAACAACACGGAGGTTACTGAAAATATTAAGCAGAATGCGTTGTTGTGGAGTGATTCTGAAAAGGCGTTTGTAGCAACGCATGGAGAGGGTGATGAGAAAGGCAACAGTAAAATTAAGTTTATTTCCAATGGAGAGATTTCTGCAAGCTCAAGTGAAGCGGTCAATGGTTCTCAGCTTTTTGATACGAATAAGACAGTTGCAACTTATTTAGGTGGTGGCGCTGAATATAAGGAAGGTCAATGGAGTGCTCCAAGCTTCAAAGTTAAGATCGTCAAAGAAGATGGCAGTGCCGTTGAAGAGCATAGCTATGATGATGTTGCGTCAGCCTTTGCTGGTGTTGGTGATTCATTCACGAATATTCATAAAGAGCTTCAGAATGAGAT
>NZ_JBHIRA010000041.1:0-3719 GCF_042196825.1 Bartonella sp. AC10YNML
TCAGAACGAGATCTTTGAGCGATATCAAGCAGATTGCCATCATCATCTTTTTCATTTTTGCTGATTTTCAACGTCCATGTTGTATCGTTTTTCAGATCAAAGCGTGTTTGCCCATTTTCGTCATTTCTTACACCGCCTTGTAAGACAGAATGATCTGCGGTTAAAGTAAACATTCCAACAGGCTTTGTCTTCTGCTTTATGTTTTTGAATAACGTATCTGCAAGGATTTTTGAATTTTTGAGATTAATTTTCCCCATTGATTCCTCGGTATATATTCCAATACCATTTTCAACGATCAGATTTGTATTGGTCAAATTAACTTCACCGTTTTGCCAATCTTGTGGAGTACGACTACTTAGGCCCTTTAAATTATTTTGAGACAAATCTGCAAATAACGTATTTTTAGTCAAATCTGGAAAATTGTTAACCAAATCTGAAAAATTTTTAGTCAAATCTGCAAAATTCACCCCAGCAACCCCTGCTGTTGCAGAAGTATTTGCGAGATCAATATGTCCATTGCTCTCTACCGATAGTGCAACTATTGTTGCATCTATTTTGTTTTTAGCGTCATTGACCATCTTAATCGTGCTATTCTTGGATGCGACAAGTCCAAAATCAACTTTTCCAATCGTTGTTTTTCCGTTTAATTCAATGACGCTATTTTCAGTAGCAAATGCACCTGAGCCAGGCAGTTTGAAGATTTCCTCATCGATTTCAATAATTATTTTACGTCCTTTTATCGTTAATTCTTCGCTTGTGATTTTTCCTCCGTTCCGTGCATTAAGACCTGTGGGAATATTCGTAATTGTTGTTTTTCCGTTTAATTCAATGACGCTGTTTGGGCCCTCAGCTAATGCGCCTGTAGCTGAATCTTCGCCATTTTTTGTGAGTACAACATCTTTAACATTAATATATCCACCCAAAATTGCATATAATGAATTATTACTCCCAGTAACAGTTCCTCCTGTCATGAAAATTTTTGATTGCTCACCAATGGCATTCAGCGCATTATACTCAGATGAAATGATTTTCGCACCATTGTTTAAAGTAATGCTACTGCCGTTTTGAGCAATTATTGCTTCTCTTTTTGCCTCAAAAGATCCGCCGGTAATTGTTATTTGAGATTTGTTATCTGCTAAGATGCTGTTTTTTGCTTTCGTGACGGTTACATTATTTAAAGTGACAATACTTCCTTTGTCAGCACTTATTCCTTTATCCATAAGAAAGTCATCATTTCCGCTTGATATTTTCACATCTTTCAGCGTGTTTTCTTTGCTGGTGGTGTTAAGAAATGATGCACCTACTGCTTTGTCTCCTGTGACCTCAATCGATCCTCCGGTCATTTTGATTGTCGCATCATCACTTTCGGCTTTAACACCGATCGAAGCATTTTTAATTGTTGTGTTACCATTTAATTCAATAGTGCTGTGACCTCTTGCAAACGCACCGAATCTTGTTCCTTTACCATCTGCTGTGAGTACAACATCTTTAACATTAATATATCCACCAGCTTTTGTGTATAATACACTATTGCTCCCAGTAACAGCTCCCCCTGTCATAAAAATTTTTGATTGCTCATCAATGGCATTGAGCCCATCACCGTTAAGTGATGTGATTTTTGCCTTATTGTTTAAAGTAATGATACTACCGTTTCGAGCATTGATTGCTGTTTCTTTTGCCTCAAAAGATCCACCGATAACTGTTATTTGAGTTTGGTTATCTGCAAAGATGCTGTTTTTTGCTTTTTTAACAGTTATATTTTTCAAAGTGAGTTTACTTTTTTTTTCAGCTCTTATTGCGTTATAGGGTTCGCTGTTTTCACTTGTTATTGTGACATTTTCCATATTTCCGTTACCAGCATTTAGCTGAATAGCGGTTTTATCAACGTTGATAGAACCTCCTGTCATTTTGAATGTAGCGTTATCCGATATATTAACGCCGTATTCATAGGAAGATTTAGTTCCAAGTGGAGCACCAATGATGGTATTGTCCGATAATTCAATCAAACTATCGGATCCTTTAACGGTGACAACGGTTGTAACAGATGGTGGTGTTGGAGAGGTACTCCCCAGCTTTAAATTCTTGCCGATGATTTTTCCACCCGTTTCTGCCCAAATATTATCGTAGCTTTCTTTAGAGACTTCCATTTTTTTTCCATCAGAAACTTTAAGTTCTTCCGCTTGTGTTTTGTGGTAGGTCCCAAATAATAGAATTGCTGCAATTGCTGTATACGATAAAAGAGACTTTTTAGACATTTATGTTCTCCTCACTTAAATTAAGCTACAAATATTTTTCCTGTTTTCCATATCTCCACTTGTTATAAGAAGAACAAACAATATAAGAAAATAAATAATGGTCTATAAAAAACATTCTTCCTGATCACTATTTTATAATTTACTTATAGTCAAATTAAAAAACATAATAATTAATGTATATATTTACATTTAAGTCATATTATATTTATAGTTTTATTTATTACGTATTAAATATATAATTAAAAATATTAAAAATGATATTTAAGGACAATATTATAAGCAAATGATCGTTGTTTGCTTGTACTTTTTTAAGGGTATCACAGTAATGTCATATATTTTGATGCATTAAGGAGAATAAAGGGGGGACAGCATCGTTGGGAACAGCCGTCAGCAAAAATTAAAAAAGTTTATTTAATTTTAGATCTGAGGTGTTTTATACTGGATGTAATGTGTTTTATAAATATGCTAAAGAGCACTGATTGATGCTTTTATAAATCTTAGTTTCTTCTTGAGTATTTTGATAAAGTGGTTGATGTCTTTGTTTTTTTGGTGTATTTAATTAAGTTATCTGCGTAAAGAAATATTTTGCAGTATGTTTTCTGTGTAAAGAGGAAAATAATAGTAGCTTGTGCTTTTTATCTACTTACGACAGTAAAACTTTACATTTTCTTTTTGCTTTGAGAAAAAGGGGGAGGGGATTTTATGAAGCAAGCGCGATTTATCAATAAACATATATGATTTATCAATAAATACATATAAGGTGTTTTTTCTGAAAGTTTTACTTTCACTTGGAGATGAAGCGCTTTGCGACATTTTTGTTTATGAGAGATAAATGCCATTCAATATCTAAGACAGCGTAAGGGGCAGATTTCTCAAAATCACTGAATTTATTCTCACCCTTAAGCATAACCACCCGCTTTAGTGCATATTTTCATTCTTTTGCGCAAAGACTGCTACACGCATTTCACACTCCCCAATTCCAGCAAATTGGCAAGACCTTCCACAGCTTTCTTTTCAGGATTATAACGAAAGCGCTTTTTTGCCTGTGTACGAGCAGCTACTTCAATCTGGTATGCATCAAAAACAATACCTAGCTTTGTCAATCAATAAATCTTGATGGAGATGATCTTGGGAGGATAAAAAACAAAAGCTATTCGAACGATCTTTTTATGAAAGGGTGTCAAGAATAAAAAAAGGCAGCGTATTGTGCTGCCTTTTTTGATGAAGTGTACAGAAATAACAATATACCTGTTGTTATAAAGTTTTGCCTCAAAACTGATAGCGTATTCCTCCTGAAAAATTTGCACCACTTATACCAGTTTTCTGAAGCTTTTGTTGATAGCTTACATCACCATGAAGGGAGAAATTGTGAGACAGTTGCGCATTAATGCCAACGCCGCCTTCAATTGCAGGTCCCATAGGATCAAGGTCAAAATCTCTGCCAATCCGGATGGTACCATCATC
>NZ_JBHIRA010000042.1:0-3564 GCF_042196825.1 Bartonella sp. AC10YNML
GAGAATGGTTTGTGCATTAGTGATCATAATCCCCCCCTTAAGGCTCTACGTATTTATATGCGTGCTATGACAGAGCGTGTTGTGACTGCTTGTCTTGAAAAAATGACTGTAACAACACAAACCGACCTCATAGACTTTAAAAAAGTGGATTAACTCAATTCAGACGCACACTACACGCATCATTTATTAATTTGATTTCTTCTTCTCTTTTTTTGATGAGGTCATCCCTTAAGAAGCCAAGATTACTTTCGACTAAAGCTGTAAACAAAAGTAGCTCATTTAGGCGATGAAAAGATGACAAATCTTGAGAAAAATAATTATCAAACCAAGTTGTAAAAGCTTGCGTAAAGGCAGATGAAAACCATTGATTAAAATCATCGTATGGCAATAACGGAAAATAATTTCTATCATCACGCGCAAAAATATTTTGCAGTATATAGACAAGATAACCTGTTGATGAGGGATCTATGCAACTTTCACATGTCTGATTAGGCGAGCGAACACCATAATATATATCTTCACGTCCAATCTTATTAACAAGATTAATCAACTTGACCTTACTTATAGTGATATGTGGGACATCTATCATCTCTGATCTTTCTTCTTTAAGAGTGTGAAGGGTGCTGTTGTGACAGAGCGCGTTGTGATTGCCTGTCTTGCAAAAATGTTTGTGAAAAAGGAACCTCGCAATGATTCATTGTTAATTAAACAATCTTGATTTTTGGCTCAAATGACGCAAGTTAAAAAACTTCTCCTGCAAAAGTAAAATCGATCAATCTTGGTTCTTCTTTTTTGTTAATTAAGCAAATGATTTTATTATTTAATTTATTAATTAGCTCCATTTGTGAAGCCAACTTTAATCTTTGTTCATACAGTGTCTTATTTTTTTGCTTAATTAAAGAGAATAGGTTTTCAAGTACTACTTGCTGTTGTTCAATTGACTTATCTCGCTCTGCAAGAGTGGCTTCATGCCATCTCATCCAACTATCAAATTTTGACTTATGCCATTCTTCTCGTTTTTTAAGAATTGTTGTGTGAGTTTCGTGTCGTTTCACAAGATCTTCTATGCTACAATCACGATCCGGTATCCGTACAAATTCTTTCACCAATCTATCTCCATTCTTCATTTTCGAATTACAACCTATTAATCTACAAAGCTGCGTATAGAGTTTCTTCAATATTCCGTTTCTCATGATCTTTCTCTTTAAACCTGTGAAGGGTGCTGTTGCTGTTCATTATTATCTGTAGAAGCAGCAATAAAAGCAGAACTAGAGCCAGAACTATCCTTCAACTTTTGCAGCTTTAGATAATTTATTACGGAGATAGATCCTCTTTTTTCCCACTTGCAAACAGCTGCTTGAGTTACACCAAGCATTTTCGCCATTTCTGATTGTGTCCAATTAAATTTGCCCCGTATTGACTTAGTCAAATTCTTAAAATCTTCTCGTTGATCCATTTACAAGCTCCAATTACAGCTTTGCCTTACTTTATTCATATAATTATAGTTATATAAAGTCAATGAAATTTATCTTTATCAACGATAAAAAAATAAGGTAAGCAGAAGTATGAGTAATAAATCTAATATTATAAACACATTAAAAAAGATTTTGACCGAGTTTAACTTAACGCAAGAAGATGTAGCCAAACGGCTAAACGTAACACAAGCTTCAGTGTCTAAGTGGTTAAAAGATTCTGATCCACGCGGCTCTAATAGAGATGCCATTTTAGAATTATATAAAGAACTAAAAGGGGATAATCACTTCACAACTTTTGTTCCTCTTATGGGGTATATTGGAGCAGGAACACAGATAGATCCAAGTTTTGAACAAATCCCTGAAGATGGTCTTGAACAAGTAGAAATTCCTTTTGCTTTACCTGATGATATGGTTGCTTTTGAAGTTAAAGGAGATTCTATGATTCCAGCCTATAAAGATGGAGATATGGTTATCGTAAGACGGCGCCAAATTAAAACAATAGAATCCTTTTTTGGCAAAGAAGCCGTTATTTTAACACATGATAATAAAAGATATATAAAGCAGATTAGCAGGGGCATGAATGGTGAAATAGATCTGCTTTCTTGGAATGCCTTACCTATTAAGAATGTTAAAATTGTGTGGGTTGGAGAAATATTTGCTATTTTGCCAATAAGTTCTTACAGCAAGATGATTCGGACTTATCGCTAATTATCCTCCCCTCTTATTCAGTAAGATATTATAATATTTTTTATAAAAAATATAACTTTTTATAATTTTTCGCTTGCTGTTTTATAATTATAGTTATATAAGTAATTATACAAACCACGCACAAACAATCGCCAAGAGGCGTTAGGGAGGAAAAATTATGGATAAGCCAATTCTTATAAATTCCAATGAAATTTTATTAGTTGCCTACGATGATAATCAAAACATTGCAGAGTCTGGACCACTTGATGCAAGCCAAATTCTAAGCATTGTTGCTGAGGTAGATGATGCAATCCAAATCTTTCGTATAAATCCTTCTGAGAATAATTGTGAAGATATCTCTGAAGAGATTGCAGACGCATATGTAGAAGCAAATATTGAACATCTCCATGAGGATAGTGAGGTTCATTACTTTGTACGTGAAAGTAATGCTTACCATGATCTTTTATCTGAGTTAGCAGAAGAAAAATATAATGATGAGGTCTACGGGACCTATGAAGAGCAAAATAAATTACGTCTTTGTGATGTGATTTAAATTCTGAGGGCGCATTTAAAAGCGCCCCCTTTCATTCATCAATAATTAATTAGAGTAAACTCATGAACACACATGACACTAATAAAGATAGTGAAGGATATCTTATACCTGAAAACGAGGTAGACAACAAAATCGGTTATGTCCAAATGGTCAAAGCCCATGTAATGCATAGGCACTTACATTTGAAACAAGATTTTTCCACTTGGTTTAACGATTGTGTTGAAAAGTTTGATCTAAAAGAAGGCGTGGATTTTGTTTTTACAAAACAAGAATGGAACAGACAGAAGATTTGTCCAAAATCTGAAATAGAAACAGATAAAACAGATAATCATTACTTCAAAATTCACGCAGCAAGGAAAATTGCTCAAGCAGAGCGCCATAGAAACTATGGCAAAATATTATACCAATACTTGTGTTTTCATTAATTTAGGAAGTGATGATGCGAAACTTTATTACAATATCTGAAAACAATTTTCAAAACACAACAGTTCAAACGATGTCTAGTCGTGAAATTGCAGAGTTATGCGGTAAGCAACATGCGCATATTATGCGTGATATTCGACAAATGTTAGGAGAATTATATCCTGAAGGGGGTCAATCCAAATTTGGATCCACCTATTTAGATAAACAGGGTAAGACCCAAAACTGTTACAACCTTCCTAAACGTGAATGCCTCATTTTAGTTTCTGGTTACAGCATGACATTACGTGCTAGGATTATAGACCGTTGGCAAGAGTTGGAAAAGCAAGCAGTAACACTACAAATCGACTATTCAAGTCCAAAGGCTATGATTGGCTTTTTGAATTACCTACAAGGTCAAATAGATCAAAAAGACACCATCATTGAAGA
>NZ_JBHIRA010000043.1:0-3265 GCF_042196825.1 Bartonella sp. AC10YNML
TCAAGTCCAAAGGCTATGATTGGCTTTTTGAATTACCTACAAGGTCAAATAGATCAAAAAGACACCATCATTGAAGATTTAACACCAAAAGCCATGGCTCTTGAAAGCTTACAGCGCCATGATGGACTCTTCGGTCTTACAGAAGCCGCTAAAATACTCGAGATGCAACCAAAACAATTCATTCAATTCTTACAGCAAAAAGGTTGGGTTTACAGACGAGCAGCAGGTGGAAATTTGCTACCTTATCAAGACAAAATCCAAAAGCAACTTATGGATTGTCCAACTATCACACTTCAAACCGCAAATGGAATAGAAAAGGTCATTCCTTGCGCAAAAATCACCACAAAAGGTATGGGGCTGCTGTCTCAAGAGCTTAAAAGACAAAGCATGCATTAAGAGGAGGTTATTATGATAAAAAAGAAATATGAACTGACTGATGAGACAATTAAAGTTGATGGAAAAACTCTCTACCGCATACGTGCATTAAAGAATTTCGGAGATATTAAAAAAGGTGATCTTGGTGGCTTTGTAGAGACTGAAAGAAATCTTAGCCATGATGACAATTGTTGGGTTGGTGATGAGGCGTGGGTTTATGAAAATGCATATGTCTATGAAAACGCCAAGGTTTATGAAGATGCCGAAGTCTATAATAACGCAAAAGTTGGTGGTAATGCCATAGTAGCTGGCAAAACAGCATTTTATGGAAGTGATGCTATCTTAAGGTAGGGGCAAAAACCATGGAAAAGAAATACAAACTGACTGATGAAACAATTGAGTTTGATGGCAAAACCCTTCACCGTATTCGTGCTTTAAGGGATTTTGATGATGTTAAAGCAGATGACCTAGGCGGTTTTATACAAAAAGAAGACAATCTAAGTCATGATGGCAATTGCTGGATTGGGGATTATGCAAAAGTCTATGGTTATGCCAAGGTTTTTGGTGATGCTAAGGTTTACGAAAATGCACAAGTTTACGGTTATGCACATGTTTACGGCAATTCTCGTATTTATGGCAAAGCAGAAGTTTTCGATGAACCATGCATTTACGGTCATGCAGAAATTTACGGTGATGCATATATTTGCGGTGAACCTAGCGTTTTTGATAATGCAGAAGTTTATGGCAATGCACAAGTTTACGAAGAGCCATACATTTACGATAGGGCGCGTGTTTACGGCAATGCGCATGTTTACGGTGATGCGCATGTTTACGGTCATGCAGAAATTTACGGTGATGCATGTGTATGTTGGAACGATTGGATTGATGACGATAAAAGAATCTCAACTAGAGAAAAAAAACAGATGAAAAAATACGAACTTACTGATGAAATAAAAGAATTTTATGATGCAAGAACCGATAAAAGTAAAAAACTTTATCGCATACGTGCATTAAGAGATTTTAGAAATATTAAAAAAGGTTACTTAGGCGGCTATATACAAAAAGAAGACAACCTATCGCATGAAGGCGATTGTTGGGTTTGGCATAAAGCTATGGTTTATGGTGACGCTAAGATTTTCGGCAATGCACAAGTATTTGAATGCGCAGAAATTACAGGAAGGGCGCGTGTTTATGAAAATGCAAAAGTTTGCGGTGGAGCATATGTTGAATATGATGCACAAGTTTACGGCAATGCACAAATTTATGGTGAGGCTCGAGTTTTGGGCCATGTTTATGGCAATGCCCGTGTCTATGGAAATGCTTATATAAGTGATAAAGCACACATTTCCGGAAATATGAAAATTCTAGATGGAGTATATATTTTCGATAATGTAAATATTTCTGGTAATCTTGAAATTCGTGGACGCAATTCAATCATCTACGAAAGTGACTATTCAGCAAGCGATATAAGCTACATAAGCCGTTTCTAACACCGAAAAACCAACTTTTAAACACCAGCGTGATTCACGCCACGGGGGAATTGCGCGCAATGGAGGAAAGAAAAATGAATGAACAAAACACTAACTTAACAGAAGTAAACAAAACAAACGATTGTGAAGTTAAACCTACAGCTATGGAACTTATTTTAGAAAGAGCTCTAGAAAATGATGTTGATCTGGACCGTCTCAAGAGCCTTCTCGAATTGCGAGAAAAGGAGATAGAACGACAAGAGCGCCAAAACTTTGTCCGTGATCTTTCTGCTATGCAAATGGAATACAAAGATATCGAACAAAACGCCATTAATACACATACTAAAAGCCTCTATACAACGCTTGATAAATATATTGATGCTATCAAAGAACCTCTTGCAAAACATCACTTTGCCTTGTTCTCTCGTATCAAAGACCAGAGTTCAAATGACATAACTGTAGAAATGACTTTAAAGCATATATCGGGCAATGAAATATCAACACAAGGAACATTTCCCATTGATGCTACAGGAAGCAAAAATAACACACAAGCGGTTGGTTCTACTATAAGCTACGCACGTAGATATCTCTTAGGCATGCTTCTTAATGTTGCAAGAAAAGAAGACGATACAGATGGAATAACACTTCTTGCGGGTATCTCTCCTGAACAGATGAATGAAATCAAAGAATTAATTAAAAAAACACAATCTGAAGAAAGTGGGCTTCTCTCTTTCATAGGAGTAAAAAATCTAAAAGATATGTCTTTTAAACAAGCACAAAACGCTTTGTTTGCTTTGAAAAAAAAGCAACGAAAGCAAATGAATAAAGCACAACAAGAGCAATTAGATGCACCTATACAAGATATTGAATATGCACCAACTCAACAACAAACGGCGGTGTGAGATGGAGCAAAGAACAGCAGAATGGTTTCAAGCGCGCTTAGGAAAAGTCACTGCTTCAAACGTTTACAACGTACTCAGTAAGACAGCAAAAGGTTTGCCTACAAGCAAATATGAAGACTACAAAACGAAACTCATGACAGAACGCTTAATAGAGGAAATAAGCCAATCTTATACAACACCTGCTATGCAATGGGGCATTGAACATGAAGAGAATGCCTTGAGAGAATATGAATTCATTTATGACGCAGAAGTCACAAGATGCGGGTTTATCCCACACCCCAAAATGGAAATGGCGGGAGCTAGTCCTGATGGGTTGATTGGAGAGGACGGTTTAATAGAAGTCAAATGTCCACAATCAACCACGCATTTGCGTTTTTTTATTTATGACGAAATCAAGCCCGAATATATCGCACAGATGCAATTCCAAATGGCATGCACTGGACGCAAATGGTGTGATTTCATGAGCTATAATCCAAACTTTGTAGGCAAATCTACTGGTTTGAGAATGAAAATCAAACG
>NZ_JBHIRA010000044.1:0-3242 GCF_042196825.1 Bartonella sp. AC10YNML
ATGATCCGCATCATCGGTTTTAATGATAAAAGCAGTGAGACGATCATTAGGGACTAACAAGGGGACATCATAGCGTGCCCCAGCCCAACCTAGCTTTGCGCCCTTCATAGAATAAAAGCTTTGTGCTTGAATATCGGCGGTAGGATAGCCGTTTTCGGTTGTCACCAAATCAATCACCAGATCATGGTTCTGATTGCCGATTTTACAAAGATGAAAGTCAATTCCAGTGATTTGCCGTGTTTCATCGGGGGTAAAGACTTGCGCTTGTGGGTCAAATTGCGTCCATATCTTCACTGTTGTGGTGCGCCGCATCACTTTTACATCAATCAGACCTTGTCCGGTAAAAAGTCCCGTTGCAATGGTGCCCCCTTTCCCCTGTGCCACGACATTTTTTGTACCAGCGGTAATATTTTGTGGAATCGTGAAAGTGCCCTCAAGGACGCCTTGTCTATCGGCAACAAGGCGGCTCGCTGGCAAAATATCCACACCATCAAAGGTAAGACTTTCCAAGATTTCGCTACTGCCAAAACCTTCAATTTTAAAGTGAAGGGTAATTTGTCTTAAAAAGTCGATTTGTTCTTGGTGTGTGTTGATGAAATTATCGCTTACTTCTGTTCTACGTATGGTACTGCCGCGATGTTTTCCCATAATGATTTGATTGGTCACGCTTGAGAGCCAATCGGTGCGTTGTTCATGCCAAAAGTCTGTTGCGGGTTCAAGGGTTACTGTACCAGGCAGCGGTGCAAAATTTTGATAGGGGTTGATCTTTTCGCAAGCCGTTGTCAACTCTTGCGCAATGATCACTTCATTTGTCCAGTCAAGGGTGACAGGCGCTTTTAAAGGAGCAGTATAGAATGTTGGGTCAATAGCAAGCTGCAAAATGCCATTGCCTACAGCCCCCGTTTGTTGAAAGCCTTCATCTCTGTAACTATCATCGAGAAAAGGATCAGCAAACATGCCTTTTTTGGCAACAGGCTCTTTAGAGTCTACATTGCTTTTAATGCGCTCTAACTGCATCAACCGGTCAAGGGAAAGCACCCGTTGAAAATAGCGCCACATCTCATCATAGGGGGCAACACGGGTGCCATCATTGACCACAAGGGGGGTACTAAGCCAATTGTTGGTAATGGTTGCGAGCGACAACACCTCATCAGGGACACTAGGTGCCATGGGTTGGTCTGAAGAAATCCCTTTGATATAGACGACATTTCCCCCTGTGTTGAGACCAATACGGTCAATGCGGGGGAGTTTGTAAGTGTAACTGACAATGATATCACCACCCTCCGCACCCCCTGATACTGTAATTTCCTGCGCTGTTACCTTATCAGCCGTGATTTTTGCACGATAGCGATAAGTCACCTTATAGCTGCTCCCTGCTAAAGGTTCGTCTCCCACCGGTGCCCAATCAATGGTGTCTCCGGTTTTTTTAAAATCCGTTCCTTCTTTAAATTCTTTAGTTCCTTGAACAATTTTGATAAACGCGGTGATGCTTTTATCCGGCACGCCATCACGCCCTGCGGCAACGGCACCGCGGGTGACGGTAACGGTTTTTTCTTTTGTCAACAAAAGAGACTGAATATCAGCAAGAGGAAAATAATAGGGTTTAAAGGTAAAGCTTGTTTTCCCTTTTGGGGGCGAAAAAATATGCGTTTCGCTAGGAACAACGCTTGTCGAAAAATCTTCCATCTCTTCATGGCGCAAAGCTGCTAAGCGTTTGCGTTTAAAACCATTGATATTGGCTTCTCCCTCTTGAATGCTAAACACTTGGCAACCGTTATTTGCTCCCAATGCACTTACACGGCATCCCCCCACGATATAATGCCCATGGGCGCGGTCGTACGTCGCAATGGCTTGCATGGCCGGTTCAAGGAGTGAGGGCGATTTTTGATCAATCAAAACGCCATCTTGTAAGATATAGACCGGAAAGAAAGCCCCTTGCTGCTCATCATCTTTGAGAGCCCAGACAAGTTTTGCGACTTCGCGTGCCGCTCCGGGCTCTCCTTCTGCCAAACTGCCGGCAACTTGCCCCAACAGCTCTGGATCATCCTCATATGTCACCCATTTCTTTTGTAGCTTTACACCAATTTCTATACGACCCACCATAGAAACATGGGTGAGAACAGCATTTGCAACGGGAAAAATATCCCCTGCAATATAAATTTTGCCCTCTGTTAATGTGACAGTTTGCGTCTCTTTATTCACAAAAGCATCAGCGCGTTCAACACGGTCTCCTTCTTTAGCCACAAGGCGCCCCAAACGGTCATGACGCCCCCTGATGATGGTTTGAACCTCATTGAGTTCACCCGCTTGAAGAAAAGGGCGCTTGCCATAAAACACCACGCTTTGTTGTTCGTCTTTGCCTACCGATCTGTCAATTGCAAAGGGTAAACCACTTTCATGCTTCATGTTAAAACCTCAATAAAATTTTGAATTGTTCGCGAACATCAGCACGCAAAGGAATGTTGATAGGTGTTTTAAGAATTTCTACACCATCACGCAGTTCATGAGCTTCAAGCCAAAGCTTGCCAGGAGGGGTTTGTTGTGCAAGAGAGCCATGAACGAGAAGGGAAACAGAGGTGGCTTGTTTGTCCGCAACATCATGAAAGTCTGTGCGAGCTGCCAGAAACAACAGAGTGCCGGTTGGGGAAGGGTTAAATTTGTTGCCACAATGGTTATAAACACCCTCTAAAACCTGTTCGACAGGCGCTACAGCATAGCATCGGCGATACCCAATCAGAGTGTTGTTTGCGTCTCTTAAAGCCAAATAAAGGGGACGATTTTGGAACCATTCTGCCATGAGTATGTCGCGTTCATGTTTTTTGACCGAACACCACGGAAAATTTGCCAAATCCCAAGGGTAATCAATTTGCTTCCAGCTTAACTCCTCATCCCCGTCATCAATCCAGTTGCCAATTAATGTGCCTTCTTCTTTCGTCAGCGTGTGATTGATTTCTGTTGTGCGTCCAAAGGAAAACAAAGTTCCCCCAGCTGTAAGACAGATGCCACTCTCGAAGTCCAGCATGCACTCATCAAGGTGTGACATATTGCATTCAACAGCTCCAACATCATAACCATAAACACCACGACGAAAATCAGAGCGCAAACTTTTGGAAAGTCTCACGATTGCTTCAATGGCTTCAAGCTGTGTTCGTTCAGGCAAGTGATCAAAATCAAGTTGAAAGGAATTCCACCATGCACGCCCAGACCATGCGGGCTTAAAACGCGCGGAAAGCTCTAACCAT
>NZ_JBHIRA010000045.1:0-2855 GCF_042196825.1 Bartonella sp. AC10YNML
AAAAGCAGCTGTTCCTACATTATAGCAAAATGAGACCAATGCCGCGAATTGGCAATCCGTTAACGAAACCGTCACCGCTTCCTCGACTGTCTTCTCAAATTGCTTTAAGTCTTCACAAAGGATTTCTTCCGCTTGCTTTTGCGTAATACGCATGCCTTTTTTGACAAGGGGGTGACCCGCGTTGCTGGTGTGACCATAACCAATCGTCCAGATACACGCCGTATCTCTATAAGCCTCTAAACGCAAACCTTCCCATTGTTTGATAAGCTCCAAACCTTCTTTCGATATCTTTCTCATCTGACGCTCCATAAAAAAAGCTCCACAAAAGTGGGGCCGAATAAAATGATGTTCTAATCAATCTCGCGTTAATTATAATAAAGTGGCTCGCTACATCCACAAGCGCCTATTTTTTCATCTTCTACATAACGAGAATGCGCAAAATTCCGCGCAAATTCACCATTACTAGCATCACCGGACCAATCGCCTCCTCCCAACATAACATTTACGTCTACACGTAAACTGCTTCCTTGTTCCCCTGTATACCATTTCGTCACGGGATAACAACCAGACAAAAATTGCCAAACATAACCGCAACCATCCTCACAACCGATATACGAAATCATACGACGATTTTCTGTATCAACGTGTCCTCCAGACGTTTTGGGAGAAGGCGCTTTATTGCCTATAATACTGGTTCCCGAATTGATTCCATACATGCAAGACGCGAACTCATCACTCGTCAAAAATCTCTTATTAACAGACGAAAAATCCACGTGATGGTCAGAATAGCTACGATTGGTTGTAATCGGAACACCATAGGCAGACTTCGTATTTTCACCTGTCCCTGATTGAAGATAAATATCAACCCAAATATTCTTCCACGGATCGTAAACCATTCCCTCTGGATCACTCCTCGGACAGTGATTTAAACACCAAACAGAATCAGGGAGAATATCCCCCGCTTGATAACCCGATAACGGATGATCTTCAATCTCACCAACATCTGCACAAAGCGTATGAAATCCACCAATCTTTTTAGAGGTATCCTCTGTATAACCATCAGGAACCGTCGGATTGTCCGAAATATTAAAGCTGATCTCATTATTATTAGTGAGGGTTGGTATAAGATAAATATAATAATCCTTGCCTGCTTCAAGAGGTTGTGTAATAAGAAAACCCACACCCTTTGTAAGACGGTGCAAGGTGTACCTATTCCCATGCTCTCCACCATGATAACAGCGAAAAAATGCGCCGCTGTTGATTATAATACCTCTTCTTTTTTGCAAATCCGCTTCCAGAATTCTTTGTGGTTGAACAAAACGCACATTCTCTAAAAAATAAGTAGAAAGAGAATTTACACTACCTTCAAGAGAAGAAAGACTATCACTATGAGTTTGTGTCGTCTCTTGCACTTCTGTCAATGCACTTTTTGCTTCTTCCGCTAAAGCTTTTACCTCAGAGGCGGCTGTATTCGCAGAATTTGTCGTTGCTGTCACCGTATCTAATGAACTCTTGACCTCTCCAAGCCCTTGCTTCGTCGTATCATCTTCTTCTTTTGCTTGCTCCGCAACACTCTTCGCTTCTTCTGCTGTCGACTTCGCAGTCTCGGCTACTTCCTTGGCTTTTTCTGATAAACTTTTTGCACTCAAAGCGGTTTGGCTTGCATGATCACTCGTGGATTTTGCTTCATTGGCTATTGTTTCTAAGCCTTCTGCTTTAGATTTTGCATCGCTAGCCTCTCTTAGTGCTTGATCTACTTTCTCTGTTACACTCTCTTCTCTGCTGCACTTTTCGACGCTGTCAATCCATCAGCGGCTGTCTGTTTGGCTCCATCTGCCTTCATACTTGCTTGTGTCGCTACTGTCTTAACTTCATGACATGTCGCTACCGCTGTTGCGGCTACTTGCGTCGTCTCTGTTGCTGTTTGGGAGGCATCTCTCGCTGTTTGTTCTGCACGTTCAGCAATCGACTTCGATTCATCGGCTAATCTTTTTGCTTCTGTCGAGACATGGACGGCGTTCTCACTTGCCTGCTTGACCTCTACAAAACTTTGCAATGCCGTAGCCAATGAACCTTTCGTACTACTTATTTCCCCTGTAGCTCTATCAAATCCTGCCTTCGCCTCTTCTGCCATTTGCTTGGCGGCATCAGAGGCACTCTTGGCTTCTTCGGCTAATCCCTTGGCTGTATCCGCTGTATCTTTTGCAAGATTAGCCGTTGTCGTTACTGCTGTAACCGCTTCACCCGTTTTCGTCACCTCTGTAAGCGCTTGTTCCGACAACCTCTTCGATTCTTCTGCAACCTGTTGCGCATGTAGCTTGCCAGCAGGTTTTTTATATTTTGCCACTAGGTTTTGTACCAATTCATTTTTTTTCAAAGAGTTTTAAAGGTTTTCTCAAAGGGTCTTCAAAGACCTTTCGAAGATCATTTAAAACCTCTTTTTCTTTTCTGCTCAAAATCGCAATTTGAGATGATCAATCATTGAGTTGGAATCGTATTATTTGAGAAGCAGCGTATATAAGATGTGTTCACCTCTTTTATCTTAAATTGATAGATAGTTTTTCCGTACCCCAAACACATTATTCAAGTACATTATTAAAGGGAGAAGCGTTTAAGGAATTTGGTCAACTTGACCAAATTCCTTTTCAGTACGCAATTGTGCAATGTTTGCACCATTGCTCCTTTGAGGAGTTGGGTAAACATTACCCTTTGATTTTCTGTCTCTCCAAGGTTTATTTTTCTCCTGCCTCTTTTCCCTTGTTTGGTGCTTCGAATGTAATTTCTGTTGTGTATCCGCTTTGTTTTTCATAACGATGTGTGACGGTAGCGGCTTTCCATGGTCCATTGATTTGCCC
>NZ_JBHIRA010000046.1:0-2821 GCF_042196825.1 Bartonella sp. AC10YNML
AGAAGGAGAGTCAGATATCAACGACGTAGAAAATGGATTGGGGGGCGGAGGATCAACAGGACCAGAGGACGTAGAAGAAGGAGAGTCAGATGTCAACGACGTAGAAAGTGGATCGGGGGGAGAAGGTGGAGGATCAACAAGAGCAGAGAACGTAGAAGAAGGAGAGTCAGATATCAACGACGTAGAAAATGGATTGGGGGGCGGAGGATCAACAGGACCAGAGGACGTAGAAGGAGGAGAGTCAGATGTCAACGACGTAGAAAGTGGATCGGGGGGAGAAGGTGGAGGATCAACAAGAGCAGAGAACGTAGAAGAAGGAGAGTCAGATATCAACGACGTAGAAAGTGAATTGGGAGGAGAAGATGGAGGATTAACAGGATGAGATAATGAAAACGAAGCAGGTTTACCAAATGGACCATTATAAGAACCTATTCTAGAAGAAATATAAACCCCTTCGAGTCGGAAATCCCAAAAATCCCCCTCACCTTCCACTAATCTTTGCTTAGCATTCGCTTCTCCAAAAGGCGAGCCCGGACCATAACCACGAATACGATATTGATAAGGAAAACCTTTCACCGTAGTATAACCATTATAACCATTGGCGAGTCGAAAAGAACCTGCCCGCGCTGTTCCTGCAACTTGAACGATTGAAATGCTTTGATCTCTTCCCTCATAGACTTCTTTACTTGAATATTTTGGAAAATTTTGCATATGAATGAATGTCGTTCCAGAAACATCCCCATAGATCAATATGCGATCCGTCTTTTGGGGATCAAACAAACCCTCATCATTCAAAAATGTATTCAACCTAATCTGAGCGTTTCCCTCAGCACTATAGACTTTTTTATCTTTTGATGCGAGAATTTTATCTCCTGCATCTATATCTGCTTTTTTTCCAATGCGTAGCGTTTGATAACCACTATCTTCATCAAAGATCAATGTGCTATTGGAAAGACTTAGAGAAGAAAGCGATGAAACAGATTCCTGTAAACCATTGTATTTACTTTTAGTAAGATACCATTTTGAATAACGAATTAACTCTAAATCAATAACCGATCTATCTTCAACACGCGTACCTCCTGTAAGAGAGGAAGCGTTTGCTTTCACCAATAGAGAAGCATTATTTTCAGCTTTTAGCAACACATCACCAGAGATTTTTGTTTCATGCGATAATTCAAGAGTGCCTTTTACTTCATAGTCTTTATTCCCCTTCGCATAAATTGCAATCCCATCTGGAACTGTCATATTTGTCTCTGATAAATAAACAAAAGCCCTCCCCGTAATAACTTTTTTGGTTTCTAAATTTTTTTCATCATCTCGTTGCCTCAACATTTTAGCAATCTCTTCTGGAGCTAAAACATTAAAATACAGTCCATATACTCCCTCACCCTGAACAGAAATATTGTTTTTTTCTATCTTAATACTTGTATTTTTAAAGCCATCTGGTGAAATATATTTTTGAATTAACTTACCATTATCACTTACATAACCTGAAAAGTTTTTCATCAAAAATGCATGCATATGGTTTAGCTGGATAAAATTGTTTTTCAAATGAACGTCACCACCTTGAAAAACCTCAAAAGCTTCTGGCAATACCCCCATAGCTCCATCACTATCTGTTAAAGTTTCCTCTCTCCTTCCATGCCCCGTAATCCCCATAGTATCAAGAATATAGCGCCCCCCAAATCGGGTTGAAAATGAGCCAATCTGGTTAAAATTAACGGTACCGTCTGTCATTTTAACCATTGCATCAAAACCACTTATAATACCGATCCCTTTTACATTCAAATTATCTGGCTCAATATTGATATTCACACTCACTAAAGCAATATCCGTTCCTCTCCCCCATGCATAAATAGCATGTGAAGTCCCCTTAATTTCCCCTACTGTCATGCTAATAACGGCATTTTGAGCACGAAGAGCAGGTATACTCTTAAAATCTGAAGCTATTAGATTAATTTTTCCACCATTTCTTACATACGCCCCATACGCAGATATTTTATCTGGATCATCGCCATAAACTGCTATCTGAGAGGCATTAACAACAG
Organism: Bartonella sp. AC10YNML; assembly: GCF_042196825.1. Classification (NCBI taxonomy): domain Bacteria; kingdom Pseudomonadati; phylum Pseudomonadota; class Alphaproteobacteria; order Hyphomicrobiales; family Bartonellaceae; genus Bartonella; species Bartonella sp. AC10YNML. The sequence continues at coordinate 2,049 of NZ_JBHIRA010000046.1, forward strand.
TGCCTGCTTTTTCTACATATATAGCTGCAATAGGTGCAGTCTCCTGAGAATTTTTTAAGTAATAAACTTTATCTGCGAGAAAGTGTGTTTTTCTATCATCGCATTTATAAAACACCCCTCTTGGATCACTTGAAGATCCCGCAGCACTAACATACGTAACCTGCAAAAAATAAAGAATAGCTGTTGTAACGTTGCATAAAAATACATATTTATGAAATACATAAATCATAACTCTTGCCGCCTCCTATTCCCCTACTTCTATTTATTGAAGAATAATGTCTATATTTAAGCTAATAAATTTCTCAAAATACAATAAATATAAAACTAAAGAGCTACTTTAATACTTAATATAACACTATATATACTTATATATAAGTTACTATATAGTTTATGTATAGCTAAAAATAATAATGCAATCCAGCAGAGAAACTCGTTCCAGAAAAACCAATTTTCTTAAATCTATGCTGATAAGTGACATCTCCACGAAGAGAAAGTTTTGTTGAGAGACGGGCATTAAACCCAACCCCTGCTTCCAAAGAAGAACCAAAGGAACCTAACTGAAAATCGTTTTTAAAAGAAACGAATTGCTTATCTTCAAAACTATGCAAATAAGAAAGCTTACTATAAAAAGAAACTTCACGTCCCTCTTCCACAACACCTAACGTCTTGCTTAAACGCCCACCAACACGCCCCACCCATTGATGAAATTTTCCTAAATCAACATCAAGATTATCAACATCAAACGCCTGATTAAACTGAAGATGCTGATAAAC
>NZ_JBHIRA010000047.1:0-2361 GCF_042196825.1 Bartonella sp. AC10YNML
GAGAATGGTTTGTGCATTAGTGATCATAATCCCCCCCTTAAGGCTCTACGTATTTATATGCGTGCTATGACAGAGCGCGTAATCATAAGTTTTAAAAAACGAACTCACTCAATTCAGACACACACTGCATGCCTTATCTAACTGCACTAACTGAATGTGTAGATCGATTGTATTTCTGTAAACTATCTATGAAACGTTTTTTGAAACCATATGCGTTACTATATGCCTTTATGGACAATGAAGGTCCTAAAGCACTTTTAGCTATTAAATTATCATTTTCATCAAGAGAAAAATCCCAATCAGAATCGCTAAAAACAATTGTGCTGCCATCTGGAAAATGCATTTCTTTTGTAAAATCTTCTAAAATGTAAAAAGTATAATATGAACTTTGCAACACCTTTGTAGAGCTTTGCATTTTTTTATGAGAGACATAAAAACAAAAAATCGTAATTACATTGACTATAAAAAACACAATCATCGCTGCCAAACTGTCCATTTTTATTTTCTTTCTTCATATTGAGATTGCAACATTTCATTTTGTTCACATGGCTTCATGCAAACAGTGGAACCCTTGATAAAAGCAGGCGTTGGAGGAGATTGTTCATTCCATAACGCTTCGAGAAGATATGCAACGGCTCCTCTTGAAGGAACACCATATTTTTCCCAACGCCATACTGTTGACTTGTTGACGCCTAACCGTTCTGCCATTTCTTTCAGAGTTAAATTCAGATTTTTACGTAACTGTTTTACTGCTATTTTTCCCATAAAAAATAATATGCATTATGAGTACTTAAAAGTCAAGTCGAAACGCATACCAATTATATGCAATATGAATATATTAAGGAGATAAAAATGCTTAGTAACACGATAGACCAATCTGCTAGATTAATAAAAGCGCGTTTAGCGCGTGGTTTTAGAAGTGCTAAAGAAGCAGCTAGATATTTTGGCTGGAACTACTCTAGCTATATACAGCACGAACAAGGATTAAGAGGAATATCGCGGGCATCTGCGAAATATGCAAAAGCATTTAGAATTAGTGAAGGATGGTTATTAACTGGAGAGGGAGAAGGCCCCTCCTTTCCAATTCCTGCAACAAAAAAAACTGTTGATGAGCAAATTATTAATCTACTGCAAAAAACAACTCAACCAGATAAAGAAACAATTCTTCACCTTTTAAATCGCCTGCATGCAGAAGAAAAAAAATAAAAGCTTTTTTTCTTTCATTACTAAATGTAGAAACCAGATGCATTATTTTGTTATCTAGTTCTATATCACTTTTTATTATTTTCATAACCATTCACCTTCCCCTTTCATGAGAATCGTCATTTAGAAAAAATCTTCTTACAAGATTTTTATACCGTTAAAAATAAAATACACATAACGCATATTTTATTGTTGACAAGTATGCATTATGCGTATTATATATATTCCATAAACCACGCACAAACAATCGCCAAGAGGCGTTAGGGAGGAAAAATTATGGATAAGCCAATTCTTATTAATTCCAATGAAATTTTATTAGTTTCCTACGATGATAATCAAAACATTGCAGAGTCTGGACCACTTGATGCAAGCCAAATTCTAAGCATTGTTGCTGAGGTAGATGATGCAATCCAAATCTTTCGTATAAATCCTTCTGAGAATAATTGTGAAGATATCTCTGAAGAGATTGCAGACGCATATGTAGAAGCAAATATTGAACATCTCCATGAGGATAGTGAGGTTCATTACTTTGTACGTGAAAGTAATGCTTACCATGATCTTTTATCTGAGTTAGCAGAAGAAAAATATAATGATGAGGTCTACGGGACCTACGAACAACAACACCGTTTGCGTCCTTGTGATGTGCTTTAAAAATTCTTAAGGGCGCATTTAAAAGCGCCCCCTTTCATTCATCAATCCCATCAATATGAGGTTCGTAATGGAAAAGCCTATTGCTATCCAGCACAATACAATCAAACACGAAACCGTTCAAACGGTCAACGCTCGTGAGTTACATGCGTTTTTGGAAATTGGGAAAGATTTCTCTACTTGGATTAAGGACCGTATTCATCAATATGAATTTGAAGAGGGAAATGATTTCATAAAAACACAAGATTTGCGGTCCCCAAAATTGGGGAGCGCAAAATCTAGAGCTGTTACAGCTATAGACTATCACCTCACATTAGACATGGCAAAAGAGCTCGCCATGGTAGAGCGTAATGAAAAAGGAAAACAAGCCCGTCAATATTTTATTGAATGCGAGCGGCGTGCAAAGCAAGTTGTTACACCACAAATCGATTACTCAAGTCCAAAGGCTATGATTGGCTTTTTGAATTACCTACAAGGTCAAATAGATCAAAAAGACACCATCATTGAAGA
>NZ_JBHIRA010000048.1:0-2359 GCF_042196825.1 Bartonella sp. AC10YNML
GTTAGGAAAAAACAACACACTAAAACCCTTAGACTCTAAATGTGTTATCTTTATGTCAAAAAACATAATCAAAAAGACAAGCATTTAGGTCCCAACACAGAGAGCACAAACAAAACAAAAGACTCAAAATGTTCACACTCTAAGCAATGATTCTCTACTCTAAGTTCCAAAGAGATCAGTAATGCTAAAATGTGTCTTTTTTATGTTTTGAAGGTGTTTTTAAGTTTTTTTCATTGGAGAGTTTGTTATGAAAAAAAAATATTCCACACCAAATTTAATTAAAGTTATCTCTCTTAGTACGGTAATGGCCACACTTTTATCGAGTGTTTCTCCTGTTTTTGCGGCGAATCTCTCAATAACAGGAGAGATAATTAGAAGCACAAATAGTGTTAATGTTATGTATCCGCATGGTAGTCATGGGAGTGTTGTTTTTTCTGGTGATGATGACTTCTGTGGTGCAGACAACGTTGTTGGTCGTGGCGGCAAACAACAACAAGGAATTGCTGATAATCGACGAATAACCGCAGAGCAACAATATAATAGATTTATTACTGATCAAGCGTTTAATGGTCGTCATCCTTATGGTACGACCACTGAACAGGTGATTTGGACTGGTGATGGATACACGGGTAGCACTAATGGTAAAGTTTTGGGTGGTTATATAGGGGGAAGTACTGGTGGTTTTATTAATGCATTGCCTGAGGCTTATGGTGCTTATTCTTTTGCAACAGGGTGTGGGTCTGCAGCGACGGGTAATTATTCAACCGTTTTTGGTTCAGGTGCGACAGCAAAGGCTGGAGGAGCGCAAGCCTTTGGTGTTTCCGCACTTGCAGGTGGTATAGCAAGTATTGCTATGGGCGTGGGATCAGAGGCGTCGGGGAAATCTTCAGTTGCTATTGGAGGGCTTGCAACTGCATTAGGTACAAATAGTGTTGCTTTAGGTACAGATGCTGAAGCTTTGGGGGCAGGTGCTATTGCAATAGGGGGCAGGCACTTTGAAAAAAACGCAGATAATCCTATCGGAAAAGTAATCGCGTATGCTGAAAATGCGATTGCTATAGGTACGCAAGCGTATGCTGTAACGGAAAATTCGGTTGCCATTGGTGTAAATTCAAAGGCGCTTGTTAATGATGGTGTTGCTGTAGGTGGAGGATCTATCTCTGATAGAAACAAGAATGTTGCTGGTTATGATCCTACAACAGGTAAAGAGACAACAAAAACCGGTATAGCATGGAAAAGCACAACAGGAGCTTTTAGTGTAGGAGATGCAGGTGGCGGGGGTAATGGTAAGCTAACACGACAAATTACCGGTGTGGCTGCGGGTAGTGAAGATACTGATGCAGTGAATGTTGCACAGTTAAAAGCGTTGCGAGATTTGGCATCAGGAGTTTGGAAACTCTCTGCTAACGATACCGATCCTACAGACGTAAATCCAGGCAGTACAATAGATTTTTCAGTGAAAAATAGTGAAGTAGGAAAAGATAACTTAAAAATTGCAGAAAATACTGCAGAAAGTAAGCATAAAATTGAATTTACTTTGAGTGATACTCTCAAACTTACAAGCGTCATTACAGGCAATAGTACGATGAGTGATGATGGCTTTGTGATTAAGGACGGCCCTAGCATGTCTGGGGGTGGTATTGATGCTGGGGGTAAAAAGATTACAGGAGTGTCTGATGGCACTGGAGCGAACGATGCCGTTAATTTTTCACAGTTAAGCAAAATCAGTGAGAGTCTTTCGTCCACAGCGAGAAATCTGGAAACGGCTATGGCGAATACATCAAAATATTTTGGTGGAGGTGCAGGAGTTGCTGGTTCTGCCATGACGGGACCAACTTATAACTTATCCAAGATTGATACAAAGGGTAATATAACAGAGGGCTCTTTTAATGATGTTGGGAGTGCTTTTGCCGGTCTTGATACAAATATCAAGCATGTGAATGCACGGATTAAAGAAGTTTCTGAAGGGATAGCACAGGATTCTTTGTTATGGAATGATGAAGCCAATGCCTTTGTAGCGCGTCATGAGAAGAAGCAAGAAGAAAAAGGCAGAGCTGTAAGGAGACAGGAAAACAGTAAAATTACGTTTCTAGATAGTGGTGAGATCAGCGTTAAATCAACGGATGCTGTCAATGGTAGTCAACTTTATGCAATGGGTAACACACTTGCATCCTATTTTGGTGGTGGTGCTGGTTACGATGAAGAGAACATATGGAGAGATCCAGATTTCAAGATCAAGCAGTTTAGTGAGGATGGTACTTCTTTTGACAAGAAATATACGAATGTAGCGGATGCACTTGCAGGAGTTGGAAGTTCTATCACGAATGTTCAGAATAAATTGACTGAACAGGTTAATAAT
>NZ_JBHIRA010000049.1:0-2297 GCF_042196825.1 Bartonella sp. AC10YNML
AAACAGAACAACTCGCTGAACCACTTTGGACAGAACGAAAATTTGTGAGCAGTGACAAAACAGCCAAACAAGCGCGCTTGAAATTGACCCTTACCGGTGGACCTGCTGCGCGGTCCATGGTGAGTGATTTTGGCGCTGGCATATTGTGATGGGAACTGGCATATTATAATGGGAAAATGAGAGATGACAAAAACCAAAAAACTCGACATGGAATTGCCTAAAGAGGGGCGTTTTATCAGTTCTGAATTCCCAATCTTGCGGGAAAATTTGACCAAAATTGATCAAGCACTTGCGGAAGTTGAGGAAAAGGTAAACGAAAAGGCGCCTTTACAGCACACGCATACGATCAACGAAATCGCAGATCTAGAAAGCGCTCTCAATGGCAAGATGGCAGCGGATAAAACCTTTACTTTTGCTGATTTAAGCGATATCGAAGGGGCAAAAGATGCCGCTAACAACTATGTTCTCTATAAATCAAGCAACAATAACTTTACCTTTGGCAGTGCTGTCTCACTGTTAGGCGCGCATCAACATAAAACCGAAGATATTGTGGGGCTTGATGATTTTAGAGCCAAAATTAATCAAGATCTAACCAGTTATGGTCGCCTAGCCAGCCCAAATGAATGGCAAAGTTATAATAAATTTACCAGCAAAGTCACTATAAATGGCGGTTTAGAACTGTTGGGTAATTCATTACTCAATCTCACTCATAATAACAAAGTGGTTACCAGTCTAAGTGCAAGCGGAAGCTTGCTTAAAGGACCTTTGAGGGTTGATGGAGATCTTGTTTATACGAAATCAGAAATAGATAAATTGGTAGCTTTATTAACCAAAAAACCTGTCGAAATCCTCATGACAGAAAGTGGCACTATCCCGTTTCCTGAAGGTATGACGGATAACACAGAAATTGAAATATGTGCATGGGGTGGCGGCGGTAGCGGGGGGGCTGGAGGTTGGTTAAAAAATACTTATAACGGTCGTGTCACGTATGCCTACTACGGTGGCGGTGGAGGTGGAGGAGGACAAGGTGTCCGTATTCAAATTAAAGGATCTCAACTTAGAAAATCAAGAAATATTCAAATTGGTCGTGGTGGTAAAAATGGTAATGGTGGGGCAACGATTATTGAAGGAGTTCTCGTAGCAAATGGTGGGAGTATAGGCTCTCAGGGTAGCGGAGTTACCAAAACAGTAGGAGCAGGAGGAACAGGAGGTTACTCCGGCATTAAAAACTTTATTTTTTCTGGCGGCAATGGTGGAAATGGCGGAAGCTGTGACGGTGGAAGCTCTCTTTTTGGTGGTGCTGGTGGCGGTGGCGGATCTAGTAATGGTGGCGGTGGCGGCTGTGGTGGTGAAAGTGACAAAGGTGGAAAAGGTGGCAGAGGTGGTCGTAATCAAGCTGACGCAGGTGGCGGTGGAGGAGGTTATTTTCCTGGAAAGGATGCAGAAAATTATAACACTGGTGATGGCGGGAATGGCGCTGTATTGTTTAGATTTTTTATATAGGAGTTTTTTATGGAATATGCAGTTGTTGAAAATGGTGTGGTAACCAACATTATTGTAGCCTCAGAAGATTATGTTCACGCCTTTGAGGGTGAGGCAATCCCCTCACGTGAAGCGCAGATCGGCTGGACTTATAAAGACGAAGTGTTCTCTCCTCCCGTGGTGGATGAAAACACAAAACAGCTTTCATCTACTGAAATGACAGAAACAGACGCACCTGTAGAGCCTATAAAAGAACCACAAGAGAAAGGTGAATAAGCCTAGGTTATATGGATGCTTATTGTATAAGAACGTAAAGGCTTGTATAATTTTCTTTCTGTAAAATCCCCTTTGAAGATCTTTCAAAGCCCTTTAAAGAGCTTTTTGACTGACAGTGTCAGACTTATGGAGCATGGTGATGGTTGGTATAGTCTCTTCATTAATTTGGAGAGCAAAATGGCAACAGAATTTAATCATGGTATCCGCCTTGTTGAGGATGGTCAAGCCTCTCGACCCTTAGAGATGTTTAGCCAAACCGCCCTTGGGGCGGTTGTTACAGCTCCTGATGCTGACAACCAAGTTTTTCCCCTCAACGAGCCTGTCCTTCTTTTTACGCATGAAACAGAAAAAACCCAAAAGCTTGGGCGAAGGGGAACAGCTCTTGATGTGATTAACGCTGTGTGCGCGCAGGGGATTGAGGCACAAGTGATCCTTGTGCGTGTGGAAGAAAAGTCAACCATTGCTGAGACACAAACCGAAATGGTGGGATCCAATACTCACTTGACCGGTGTGCATGCCTTAGCGCATGCTAGAGGGCA
>NZ_JBHIRA010000050.1:0-1822 GCF_042196825.1 Bartonella sp. AC10YNML
CGCAAATGGTGTGATTTCATGAGCTATAATCCAAACTTTGTAGGCAAATCTACTGGTTTGAGAATGAAAATCAAACGCGTCAATCGTGATGAGAAACACATTGAAGAGATCAATAAAGCGGTCGAAATCTTTTTAGGGGAAATAGAACAAGAGATGCAAAAGATTTTGGCAAAAGCTGCTTAAACCTATGGGGGTGCTCTCTCCTCCCAGCACCCCCACCCATTTACTAACAACTTTTAACACATGCGTGATTCACGCCACGGGGGAATTGCATCTAAAATGAAGGGGAACAGATATGGCACACCGCCAACCTACTATAACACAACCAGCCATTGCACGTGCTTTACGAGAAGCTAAAAAACAAGGAGCAGAGGTTGTAGAAATCAAGCCTACTGGTGAATTATTAATTCATATCAATAAAATCGTAACACCCAGAACGATAGATAATACTTATAGCATTGTCGATTTTCCACCGCTTGAAAATGAACAAAAAGACTACGATACCAGCAAATCGTGTCCCTCTGTTGACGGTATAAAGTTTTAGCCATGCCAAAACGCCGTCCACCGCATCTTGTTCGTGAACGCACACGCCATGGTAAAATCATATGGTATGTACGTATTGGTCATGGACCACGGTTTCGGATTGAAGGAACCTATGGAACGCAAGAGTTTGTCGATAATTATACGCTTGCTCTTAAGCAAGCTCAAAATGGCTCCTCCAAAACAAAGAGGCGTACCAGACTCACAGAAGGGTCTTTCGATTGGTTGTTGCATCAGTATTTACAAAGCATGCAATGGCATAATCAATCAGAATCTACTAAAAAAGTTAAATATCGAATTCTGAATAATGTTTCTAAACATATCGGTAATCGTGCATATAAAAGCATAAACAAACAACACATGCTTGAAGCCGTAGACAGAAGGCGAGAGACCCCCGCGGCTGCAAAACATTTTTTGACCTCTTTAAACGGTCTCTTTAATTGGGCGGTTGATAATGCCCTTTTAAATAGAAATCCTGCCTTTAATATAAAAGCACCAAAATCTTTAAACAGTGAGGGATTACTGCCATGGCTAGAAGAGGACATAGACAAATATTATCACCGTTGGTCACATGGTACACATGAACGCGTCTGGATTGATGTTCTTCTTTATACAGGCTTGCGTCGTGGTGATGCCGTTCGTATCGGCTGGAAAGACGTCAAAGATAATATCATTTATCTCAAAACAGAAAAGAGCCAATTTAAAACAGATGTTTTTCTTCCTATTTTACCAGAACTAGAGGAAACCCTTAAAATTGGTCCCATAGGTAATGAAACATTTATTTGTGGTAAAGGTGGAAATAAGCTTGTCAAAGAAAGTTTTGGCAACCTCTTTCGTGAAGCATGTAATGCGGCGGGTATTAAAAAATCAGCGCACGGATTGCGAAAATTAGCAGCAACACGTGCAGCCAATGCTGGTGCGACAGTTTCGCAAATGAAAGCGCTTTTTGGCTGGACAGAAGATAAAATGGCATCCCTTTATACCAAAACAGCTGATAGAAAACGACTTGCAATAGAAGCAATCAAAAAGCTACAAAAAGGTTCGGGATAGACATAAAATAAGTTAAAATAATCAACGGAATCAAAACTCCCGAACTTTTATATAACTTATTGATTTTATATAAATATAACGCTCCCACCCCCTCCGCCACAGCACTTTTATGGCGCTATAACTTTTTGATTTTATATGACTGTAGCTTGCCAGCGGGTTTTGTATATTTTGCCACTAGGTTTTGTACCAATTCATTTTTTTTCAAAGAGTTTTAAAGGTGTTCTCAAAGGGT
>NZ_JBHIRA010000051.1:0-1641 GCF_042196825.1 Bartonella sp. AC10YNML
AGGCAAAGGGATTGAAATTTCTTGAGGAAGAGGTAAGCGTAGGGCGTGTCGTGTACTTGAGGAAGTTTTCGATGAGGGCAATGAATGAGGTTGATCTGGGACTGAGGTTGATCTTGGCCGCGTGCTTGGCTTTCAATAGAACACCCTTCCTTGGGAAAAGGGATGTTTGGGCTTGTAAGCGCTTCATGTATAAGCGCGTATAAGGCAAGTGAACAAAATACATAGAGGGGAATTATAGTGCTTGCTTTACTCTGAGAAGAGTGCTAAGCGAATCTACCGCGCTGGTGGCGTGCTATCAAATATTGAAGAGTGGGAATTTTAGAAGTGGGGGGAGTATCCGTATGATCGAAGATAAATCACAACACCAATCTGCCCATAAGGGAGATAGGGCCTTTGTATCGCAGCCCGTGTTGGATCAATCAGAAGCTTTCAAAAAATGGACGGCTCTCTCAACAGGCGATTATATCATCATTTGTTGTTTGGCTATCCTCTTGTTGGTGCTTTTTTCCGCGTCTGCCTATATGAGCCCTTTGGAATTTTTTCACGTTATATCCAAAGAACAGCTCCAAGCACTGGGACAAATGAAACAAGAAAGTTTTCAGGAAAGTCTTAAACACCCATTCCAAAATCCTATAATTCAGCATGTTCTTGATGCGGGATGGAATAGTGTTTGGGCTTTTTTATGTTTCTTGCCGCAAATAATTTTTGGCGTTCTTTTTGGGTTGTTTCCGCTCTTTTTTGTCTTTAACGCCGTATTTAAACGGGATGTGAAGGAAATGATGCTACAATGGGAAAACTTACCAGAGCAGAAACAGCTAGACAATCAATCTCTTAACAGAAGACAATAGGGGGAAAAGTGAGCGCTTCTTTAATCATTGGAATGTTGATTGCCGTAGGGACGGCAATTTTTATTTGTTCTGCAATTTTTATGGTATTCCTTTCTACCGTGGTGACAATCGTTGCACTTTATTATTCGTTGATAAAACGGACAATCTTGTTATTGGTGACGCAGCGAAAATTAAAAAAGGGTGCAGCGCAGAATTTGAGGCATTATCAGGCAGAGGGTAGGGGACAGAATACAGTTCTTGCAACACAGTTGCGTGCCTTTTCTTTTCAAGAATCCTTGCTTCTCTCAAAAAAAGATTATTTTATGATCTTTTCTATCGCCTTCGTTATGGTTGCACTTAGCACAGGTGTTGTCGTTTTTTTTGCTTTTCTTCCAAAATCTGCGGTTTTTTTGCACAATTACGTGCCTATGATAGTGCTTCACTTTATTGATTTTGTCATGCGACTGCTGTCATGGGTCTGGACATGTATTGTTGTTTCTTTACCTGTCATTTTAATTCTCCATAGTCTCCTTCAGTATGGCGTGCAAGAAACAGTAAAGGAATTAGAAACATTTGTTTGAGCAGAGGATAAAAATGATGATTTCACATCAATGCAATAGGGAAAAAAAGGGAGCATTATGATGCAGCATTTGGCTTTTTTAGGGGTCGTTATCATTGCCATTTTAATGGTTATGGTTATGATCCGGCTTCCTTACTTGTTGACCAAATATATCAGATTATCTTTTAAACTCGCTCAAGACTTGAAAAAGAGTACAACGCAAAAAAAGCAAGCCATACAACAATTGCGTAATGA
>NZ_JBHIRA010000052.1:0-1456 GCF_042196825.1 Bartonella sp. AC10YNML
TTGCGGGAAAATTTGACCAAAATTGATCAAGCACTTGCGGAAGTTGAGGAAAAGGTAAACGAAAAGGCGCCTTTACAACACACGCATACGATCAACGAAATCGCAGATCTAGAAAGCGCTCTCAATGGCAAGATGGCAGCGGATAAAACTTTCTCATTTGCTGATTTAAGCGATATCGAGGGTGCACACGATGCTGCCAACAATTATGTTCTCTATAAATCAAGCAACAATAACTTCACCTTTGGGAGTGCTGTCTCACTGTTAGGCGCACATCAACATAAAACCGAAGATATCGTGGGGCTTGATGATTTTAGAGCCAAGATCAATGAAGATCTCACAAGCTATGGTCGCTTAGCCAGCCCAAATGAATGGCAAAATTATAATAAATTTACCAGCAAAGTCACTATGAGTGGTGGCTTAGAACTGTTGGGTAATTCGTCGTTTAACCTTATCCATAATGGTGAAGTGGTTACCAATTTAAACACAAACGGAAGCACCTTGAAAGGACCTTTAAAAGTTGATGGAGATCTTGTTTATACGAAAGCGCAAGTGGATGAAGCCATCTTGGCAGGAATAAAGAGGCTAAAAAAAGATTTGACCGATAAAATCACGAATTGGCCGGCACTTGCTGATGCTGAATTGCTCTATACGCAAGATGGAAAAATTCAATGGCCCGATTGGGTCACGGATAACACAAAAGTCGAAATCCAAGCTTGGGGTGGAGGTGGCAGTGGTGGTGGCGCTTATTCGTCAGGATTAGGAGGAGGTGGTGGTGGTGCCGGTTGTTCAGTCTGGTATGGCTACAAAGCCAGTCTAAATGGACATGAGAATATCACAATTGGTAAAGGAGGAGCTTCTGTTTCAGAGCAGTGTGTAAACGGTAAGTCTGGAGGAACAACGATCATTGGCAATAATTTTATCACCGCCACAGGAGGAAACTATGGTAGTGCTGGTTACTATAGTTCACGAAACGGTTATGTTACTGGCTACTATTCAGGACGTGGTGGTATTGGAGGGGTTGGGGGAAATTTTGGCTTGGCAACAGATGAACATCCAGGATTTTCCAAAGGTGGAAATGGTTATGCTGGGACAAACGGAATTACGAGCGAGACTAGCGGTAATGGCGGTGATGCTGGAGGTGATACATCAAGAGGTGGCTCTGGTGGAGTCGGCAAAGGTTCCTATAGTTCAGGAAAAGCAGGGCGTGGTTTTGGTGGTGGCGGTGCTGGTGCTCATGGACATGAGACTCCAAGTGGTGCTGGAGCGGATGGCGCTGTCCTCATAAGATTATGGAAAGATTAATTACATAATCAAAGAGAGCACAATTCAAATGGTGCTTATTGTATAAGCGAGCTTATATGATTTTCTTTCTTTAAAGCCCCCTTTGAAGATCTTTCAAAGCCCTTTAAAGAGCTTTTTGACTGACAGTGTCAGACTTATGGAGCATGGTGATGGT
>NZ_JBHIRA010000053.1:0-1440 GCF_042196825.1 Bartonella sp. AC10YNML
CTTTCAATGGATTTATTTACAATAAAAAGGCTCTAAAGCCTGTTGATATTTTATCTCCGTTTTTCAAGACAGTTCTGAACTGAGTTGAGATGGTAAATTGAGAAAACAATCCCGACATTCCAAGTAAAGGCAAGGATGGCAGATTGTTGATCATCACAAGAAAGACTTAAGGTTTGCATTCAGGTGCATTTTTATATTTTTTACAAAACGGGCTGTTCAAGCGCTTCTTGACACTGCGCTGTGGAACAACAGCGCCTGGACGACAAATGGGCAAGTTTTCGGCTTTATGGTTTACACACCATCCCCCCCCCTTTTCATCTTTATAGCGGAATCCTGATTGAACCATACAAGCATGAATTGTTGCTATTGCATTATTACTGAGCTTGCTGCTTTCTGGATCCTTATCATAAGGGGTTGGCATACCACATTCTAACAAGCCTTTTCCTACCTCAGTAAAATCTGCTCCCGGTTTCTCCCAAGCAGTCAAATATCCTGAAGGAGGTTTATTAAACTGACATCCCGCTATACTTAACAAAGTTACAGCGCTTAATAATTTTAGGGTTTGTTTCATTTTTTACTCCATGATTTACTTAAAGGAAATTGTTCACTATGAGATGAACCATAATCATATCTACATTTATAACCTGCATCTCCAAGACAAGTATGGGAACTTATGGGATTCATGACCACTCTCCACCATTCTGTCCAAACGTTACTACCAGCAGGGAGTGTCCCGTAGGTATAGCCATTGCCACCAATAATTCTGCTTACAAAGTCATATCTATGCCCATCAAAGCCAATAGTGGTTTGTTTGCCATCACTCACATAACCTAACAGACCGGATGCAACTAAAACATTAAAGGCTGGTCCATAGAAATTGATATTCGTGTTGTCGGCTATACCGTGAACACCTTCTTGTTTGAAAGAATTCAGCATATTCCCCAATGTCATCGTCCCGCGGCTATGGCCATACTCTTCCAATCCCGTGTTACCATAGCTATACATCAAATCTTTTGCTTCTTGTGTGGAATTGGTCAAACCCCAAAAGTTATTTTCCATAAACTTCTGATAGCCCGCGACTAGAAGTTCTGAGATAGCAGAATCGGCTTCTGGGAACACCACAAAATAAAGCGGTGCATTTTTATCCTTCGCATGTTGAACCGCATAAACAGCGGCTTCCTCTGGTGGCGTAAAGATGCCATTAAAGGACACATGCACCTTGCCATCAGCACCCTCTTGTAAATGCTGCTTTTCTTCATCCGTTAAATAATGTGCGTGAGGTATTGGTTGTCCACGAGCGTCTCTTATAGGTACCCCATTTGCATCTATTTCATAGATTATATTACCCTTTTCATCACGGTCGACCACGGCGATGGGGTGCTCTTTGATAAACATAGTTTTATAGGAGTCATCGCTGTATTTAAACCCTTCTTCTAAGAG
>NZ_JBHIRA010000054.1:0-1317 GCF_042196825.1 Bartonella sp. AC10YNML
TCCCAGTTAGAACAGTCGTGCTTATGAAGTTCAAGTGCTGGTAAATTATCCCCGCTTAAAAATAAAAACTTATGGTCTTTGATTAAAAAACGCGCCTGCATGCGGTCCGCAAGACGGGTTAAAAAATCAACCGCCGATTGATCTGTACGAATCACATAAGAAAGAGTTTGTTTGATAAATTGTGGACTGACCTTTGCTTGATAGCCATGGCGTTTGGCGAGTGTCTCAACAATCTCACCAACAGTTTTGTGATCAAAATGTTCACTCGCTTGTTCTTTGAGTTCTTTACGCATCGAGGCGCTTTTGCCACAAAGGCGCAAAATCTCTCCATCACTGCCCCCAATACTCACCACCGACTCAACAATAAAACGCCCCATAAAGGCACTGATGCTGTTCTCATAGCCAAAAATCACTTGCAGAGTGCTGTTGCTTGAGGGAACCTCTAAATCATTACCACTATCATCAAACTCTGCTTCAAATGTATCGGCTTCATTGCCGGCATGGTCCGTAATGGTTGCGGTTAAAAGACGCTGGTAAAAAACCTCATGAACAAGCTTATCCCCCACCCTCACCTCAATAAAAGGATGCGTGCGCATTAATCCCATAACCGCTTCACCACGCTGTTCTTTTCTTGGCTGACAAACTCAGGCAGAATGACCTTTAAGCCCCGTGGCAACAGAGCACCATACCCTGCAATACCTGGATTGGCTTCCAGTGTGGCTTCTAAATAGCCATTTAGTCCCCCAACTTGAGAACGGTCCCCTAACACAGCCATGGCATGGTGAAAGCAGATCAGATCGAGACTCATATCTTCTAGCTCTACCACGAGGTGCTTTTCTGGTATCTTCATGGCGTTTCTCCTCCTTGGGAATATTGACCATATCCCTCTTGGTATTGTCCCACCTGATATTGACCTTGTGGTTTTCCTCCATCGAAAAACGGTAACAAGCTAATGGCATAGCGAATGCGCCCCGATTGACCAGAGCGACTAATATAGTCGTGATCTTTCGTGACACTGGTGATTACCACTGATCCATGGAGAATGGCGCTATAGCCATTGTCACTCATCCAACGGATCATCTGAACGGGCTTGGCAGCACGAATGGTTCTGGTGATAGCATCAATGGCTACCCGATCCCCAAACTCTTCTGGAAACAACACCCCATGGATGGTTTTGGCATCATTGCCATAACCGGTAAATTGCAAACCGGGAGCCTCACCAAAACGCTCTAGGCAAACCCATGAAGCAGAAAACTCTTCCTCAAAGGATTGGAAATTCAGCCAGTCCACATAAAAAAGATGTGGTCCTAACATCAG
>NZ_JBHIRA010000055.1:0-1197 GCF_042196825.1 Bartonella sp. AC10YNML
AAAAGGCATTGTATCTCCAGCATATTCAAGGAGATAAAACATGGAAACTCGCATTCCTGAAGACACACCATTCGATACCAATTTTCTAGGAGAAACATCTCTAGAAGAAAAGTATCCATTCTTTCACACACCCATTTCATGGTCCGCGATCTTTGCGGGACTGGTGACGGCTCTTGCTACCTCAATCTGCCTCTCTTTTCTAGTCGCCGCTTTAGGCTTAAGCCAAATGGATTTCACTTCTTCATCCCCATTTGAAGGCTCTTTCCTCTCCTTTGGCGTGGGGTCTGTTATCGTTACACTGATTAGCCTAGCCTTGGGAGGCTTTGTAGCTGGACGTTTTGCTGAAACCTCAGGGACTCTTCATGGCTTTCTCACTTGGGCTCTCATAACATTGCTGATGACCCTCCAAGCCATCCACGTGGTTTCTAGTACAGCAAAGATAGGGGCTAAAACCGCTCTAGAAAACAGCTCCATGGTCCAACAAACCGTTGACAGCCTCAAAAACAATATTTCCCCTATACTTGCAAAATTAAACAGTGAAAGTCTTGAAAAGTTTTTTGCAAAAAACAGTGACGATGGCATCAATTTTGACCAACTTGGCAATGAATTGCACACCCTTCTCAATAAAAGCGACATTCCTGCTCTCAATGCTAATCGCTTAAAACAAACCTATCAGGCTGCACTCAATGATATTGGTTCTGCGATAACAGCTTTCAAAAATGATCCTTCTCACTATCGCACCACTTTAAAAAATCTTGGTGAACGCCTGTCTGATCGTGTAGAAGATCTCACGACAAAATTTAATCGAAGCGATATCATCAATGCGCTTATGAAGGATGGCATGACCCGTGCGGAGGCACAAACAGCAGCCAACCGTGCCGTTCAACTCTATCAAAGCGCAGAGGAAAAAACTGAAAAAGCCATCAAAGCCCTTGAAGAACGGGCTGAAACACTCTCAGACAATCTTGAGGATACGATCAAGGGAGCAAAAAACACTGCGACTAAAGCCACAAAAACAGCCTCCAATATGGGATGGTGGGGCTTTTTAGGAAGCTTGATAGGTGCCGTAATTTCCAGTGTTTTTGGCTATTATGGTTATAGAAGCCGTAAAGACACTTTCATGCTTTAAAACGTCTACCTTTAAAGCAAATATATAAAAAGCTGCACTATGCGTGCAGCTTTTTTGCAAAATTTTCT
>NZ_JBHIRA010000056.1:0-1189 GCF_042196825.1 Bartonella sp. AC10YNML
AACAAGCATTATTTATTCAATGATCTTAGAGACGATACCGGCACCAACAGTACGACCACCTTCACGAATAGCAAAACGAAGTTTTTCCTCCATCGCTATTGGAACGATCAACGAAACATCCATGGCAACATTATCACCGGGCATAACCATTTCTGTACCTTCTGGAAGCGTAACAATACCTGTAACATCCGTCGTACGGAAGTAAAACTGTGGACGATAATTCGTGAAAAATGGCGTATGACGTCCACCTTCATCTTTTGTCAAAATGTAAGCTTCTGCTTTAAACCGTGTATGAGGTGTAACGGATCCTGGCTTCGCCAATACTTGACCACGCTCAATCCCTTCACGGTCAACACCACGTAGCAGAGCTCCTATATTATCACCCGCTTGACCTTGATCCAAAAGCTTGCGGAACATTTCAACGCCTGTAACCGTCGTCTTAGAAGTTGGACGAATACCGATAATCTCGATTTCCTCTCCAACTTTGATAACACCACGCTCAACACGACCCGTAACAACGGTTCCACGACCCGAAATCGAAAACACATCCTCTATCGGCATCAAAAATGGTTGATCAACAGGACGCTCAGGGGTTGGAATATAATTATCAACTTCACTCATTAAAAGACGAACAGCATCTTCACCAATGCTTTTATCCTTATCCTCAAGAGCTGCCAACGCAGAACCCTTAACAATTGGTATATCATCGCCTGGGAAATCATATTTGGATAAAAGTTCCCGAACCTCAAGCTCTACAAGCTCTAAAAGTTCTGCATCATCAACCTGATCAACTTTATTAAGAAAAACAACAATTGCTGGGACACCAACCTGACGTGCAAGCAAAATATGCTCACGTGTCTGAGGCATTGGGCCATCCGCTGCTGAAACAACCAAAATAGCACCATCCATCTGTGCTGCCCCTGTGATCATGTTTTTCACATAATCAGCGTGTCCTGGACAATCAACGTGCGCATAGTGACGATTTTCTGTTTCATACTCAACATGTGCTGTAGAAATAGTAATTCCACGTGCACGTTCCTCTGGCGCAGCGTCAATTTGGTCATAAGCTTTAAATTCACCAAAATATTTCGTAATCGCTGCTGTCAACGAGGTCTTCCCATGATCAACGTGACCAATCGTACCAATATTAACATGCGGTTTTGTTCGTTCAAACTTGCTCTTCGCCATT
>NZ_JBHIRA010000057.1:0-1138 GCF_042196825.1 Bartonella sp. AC10YNML
GTGGTCAGTTACATGATTATACTGAAGAGCAGATGAAGATAGTTCTTGAAGATGCCAATAAGTATACGGATGAGAAAGTTAGTAGTCTTGTCAATGATGCTGTTAACGAGTCGAAATCCTATACGGATATAAAGTTTGAGACATTGAATTATGCTATTCAGGATGTTCGGAAAGAAGCAAGACAAGCTGCTGCTATTGGTCTAGCGGTGTCCAACTTACGTTACAATGATGCACCAGGAAAGTTAAGTGTTGCATTTGGTAGTGGTATATGGCTCAATCAGTCCGCATTTGCTCTTGGTGCTGGTTATACATCTGAAGATGGAAATATCCGCTCTAGTCTATCTGTGACAAATGCCGGAGGGCACTGGGGTGTCGGTGTAGGATTAAGCTTAACTCTAAATTAATAAAATTCACTACGATTATTTTCAAAAACGCTCCTGTCTATACGAGACAGGGGCGAAAAGAGTTACACGATTAAAAGAACGGCTCTCACAAATAACAAAGTCAGCATTAATATTGAAAATAAAAAAAGAGAAAATGTATGAAGAGTGGTGTGTTTTACGCAAATTTGACAGAATTCGTGGAGGGGGGTAGTTGGTTGTTACATGACAGTAAGCAGCGGATAAGACAGTTTTTGATGATGCAAAAAAAATGTAGATAAATACTTTTCTGAATCCAAGGATAATGCGATGAATAATGGTGTTAACGAATCGTAATCCTCCACCGATATGAAATTTGAAATGTTTAGTTATGCCATTGAAGATGTTCGGAAAGAGGCAAGACAAGCAGCGACTGTTGGTTTGGCAGTGGCAGGTTTGCGTTATAACGATACACTAGGAAAGTTAAGTGTTGCATTTGGTAGTGGTATATGGCTCAATCAGTCCGCATTTGCTCTTGGTACTAGGTTATATATCAGAGGATGGCTTCATTTGCTCTAATATATCCGCAACAAGTTCTGCGGAGATTAGAGAAGAGGTGTTGGCTTAAGATTAAAGCTGCGTTGATGATAGCAAGGGATTCTTTTAACGACATTTGTTCTTATTTTATTAAAATGAGTGTGAATATTTTTTTACAGATTCACAGTATTTATCTAGAGATAAGCATAATATTTGATGACACTATAAATTTTGAGGTTTTA
>NZ_JBHIRA010000058.1:0-1094 GCF_042196825.1 Bartonella sp. AC10YNML
CCAAAGCCTTCCCGTTCTTCTACAGAGTTTGACTTATGGCTATTATGACCAACAAGCACATTCACATCATGCGCTGCGGTAAGATTAACATTTTCCCCTGCAAGATCAGAGCCAACAATTGTCACATCTTTTTTCTTGGCAGTGATGGTAATATTGCCATCCGCATTGAGAGAAGAGCCTTGATGCTCAAAACTCTCTTCATTTTCTGTCTTTCCCTCACTCCCGTATATCGATACAAAGCCCTTGCCTGATCCCACACCAAAACCCGTTTCATGGGTCTCTGAATGGCTGCTATGGTGATCTGTCATGCCATCAATCGTCACATTTTCTGCTGTCACATTGATATCTTGACCGGAAAGCAGATGAGAAGCCGTGATTGTGGTCTCTTTATCTGATTGTGTGATAATGTTGCCCGTTGCCCCAAGGATAGAGGAGACCGTTGTGGTATGCGATTGAGATGTATCGGACGATTTCTCATGCAAAAAGCCACTTGATGACGATTGTGCTTGCTGATCCAAGTGTTCTTGGGCGCCTTTTATGACAATCTTTCCCCCAGAGTGAATGGTAATATCCGCTTGTTTTTGATCTCCTGGTGCTTTCTCTCCTGACGTTTCCTCTGCCTTACCGGCTATGAGCGTCGAGGCTACAACTTCCGTGTTGTTTCCTGAGTCAATGGTAATGCCTTCACCCCCTGTTATGCTTGACCCCACAACTTGGCTCACATCCATCTTGTTATGCTCAGATTTGCTGCTACTAAACACCCCACCGTCTTTATGGTACGACATCTCATACTGTAAGCTATCCTCTGCATTATTGATGAGAATATCGTTGCTGGCTTTCAGCCCCACCTTGCCCTCAGCCGCAATGGAACTACCTGTGATGCTAAGATCATGCGGTTTGCCATCCTGCCCTGCAATGACAGTGGTGTCACCTCCCGATTTTATCGAAGAGCCAACGGCATGAGAGGCTTGCATATCCACTTTCGTGTTTTTGCCCTGAAGATGATACTCCATCTCATCGTTTCTTACCCCTATTGTTACCTCCCCTTTCGCGCCAAGAGCAACATTACCCTTGGCATCTATATCGGAAGCAGC
>NZ_JBHIRA010000059.1:0-1054 GCF_042196825.1 Bartonella sp. AC10YNML
ATCGTGATTCCAATTGAAACGAAAGGTGTAATTGTAACAATTGCTTTTGAGGAAATACCCGTGACATATGTTTGTGTTACCTGGTTAATTTTATCGAAAAGTTGCGTGAACATAGTGAAGTTCATGGAATTCCTCTTTGACGAATTTTCAACTTTTTATCACTTTGGAACATAGATATATGCTAAACGCTTCATTTTCATTTATACATTACCTAAGTGTTTTCACCGTATGCTAGGCATCTCTTTTTTTTCATGGTTAAAAAATTTCATATCAAGTTCGCGTCTTTTCCTTTTGATAAGTGAGTATTCAGCTTTGCGTAAATGTGCTATCACTTGCATCTTTATAGATTCATTTTGGATCATGGCTAACGAACCATCGATATGTGCTTGAAGATCAGCAATGTCTTTCAGATTTTCTTTTGTTTCAAGTTCATCGAATAACTGTTTGAGGTATTGAAAACGATTTTCTATATGTTGAAAAATGTTAAAAGTTACCGCTTTATCTAAAGCCGATACAAATTCTAAACGAGCAAAAATAGACGCGCCTACTTGATCAAAAGTTCCAGAAATTTTGTTTTCTTCCTCCAATGCCTTTTGATATGATTCCGTTGAAAGCTTATCACTCTTATAGAGCGATTTTGGATCTTGGAGAAAAAAACTAGAAAAGTCTATTTGCTTTGGGTTTGTTTTCTGACTCTTTGTTATAGCCTGATAGGCTTTTTCTATTTGTGAAAGTTGTTCTTTTTTTAACTCAAGCTGTTTTGTTAAAAGCTTAATAATCTCCCCTTTTTTTAATAGATCAATAATCTCCCGATATTCTGCTGATGGATCAGGTTGTGAGTCTATATTTGCAGCTGCATTTGCTGGAGCTAGACTCAGCATTCCCAAAAGGGTAACCATTCCTACTATAATAAATTGCTTTTTCATCTGTCTCCTCGCTTGATTTCGGCAGGGATTGTTTTATTAATAGGCACGCGGTTCCTATCATTGGGCTGTTTTAGCTTTGGTGCTAATGCACAAGCCGATAAAAGGTTTGCAATCAAAATTATAAGAAT
>NZ_JBHIRA010000060.1:0-1014 GCF_042196825.1 Bartonella sp. AC10YNML
TGGCTTTGATAAAATATTTGTGTCTCTCTTGATTGTTCAGAGAGTACTGAACCTTCTACAGTGGCTTTTGTTTTCATGAAAAAAGTCAATGTTGTAAAGAGTTTTATTAGTTCAATCTTATTTGGGGGATTTTTTTGTTGGCAGAGTTTATAATTCTTTTATACAATAGGCGTTTTTGTACATCGATAAGAGTCTCTTCATTGTTGCTTAAATTTCTGACCATTTGTAACTTTGTGTATTCATTTTGGAGCATGGATGACATGCTCTTAATGCGTGTTTGCAACTCGAAAACTTCTCTCAAATTTGTTGTTTTATCTATATCATTTAAGAAATCAGCAATTTGTGTAAAGCGCTTCTCTGCGTCTTGGAAAGCCTGCAAACTTACGGCTTTCTCGATAATTCCATTATAGTTAAGACGTGTATTAATTATATTGTATATTCTCTTCTGCGGCAATGCCGAGAAGATGGCCCTCATATCTTCGCCCTTAACCGCAGTTATAAAGGGTTCTATATAACCATGCCTGTGGATTATGTCTACATTCCTTCTGTAGTTTTCGTGGGGGGGTTGGTAGAGCAGATCTTGCAAAAAATGGACATTGTTTCTGTCTAATAATGCTCTTTTTTGTAAGATGTTCATTTGCTCTTTTACACTTTCTGTTATAGACTGATGGATTTTTTTCGCGTTTTCGATCTGGTTTTCGTTTGTTGTAATTTGTTGTTTTAACAACTCAATAATTTTCAGATATTCTTCTTTTGAAAAAGGCAAAAGAGTTTGGGCAGTTGAATCCTTATTCTCAGAACCCCAACTAAAATTAGATGTTAGAGTTAAATTTATCATCCCCAAAAGGGTAATCATTCCTGTTATAATAAATCGCTTTTTCATCTGTCTCCTCGCTTGATTTCGGCAGGGATTGTTTTATTAATAGGCACGCGGTTTCTATCATTGGGCTGTTTTAGCTTTGGTGCTAATGCACAAGCCGATAAAAGGTTTGCAATCAAAATTATAAGAATGAT
>NZ_JBHIRA010000061.1:0-979 GCF_042196825.1 Bartonella sp. AC10YNML
TTCAAAATCCCCATGCCAATGCGGCGCAAATTGTTGGGAGCAATGCGGTTGGCTTGAATGGTGGAAACAACGCTATGCGTGCAAGTGATTTTGTCAACCGTGTATTACAGATGTATGGTGGGCAGCCTCATAGAGCAAGTCCTACAGCGCATGGTGGCATTAGAAATAGAGACAACTTGTTAGAGGTTTTACGGGCATTATTAGCATCACAAGAAGAGGCTTCGGAAGAAGAAGAGAGTGATGATGATGATAACCCTTTGATGACGCCATTCATGCGGGCGTTTTACGGACCGTTTTACAGAAGCTAGGATTCACGAGAAATGTCAACGATTTATGATTGGTCGCTTAGAGCGTCGGATAATACGCGCGTGGATAATTTTATTGATTGGTCCGAAGGACAGCGTCCTAGCAGTGTAAACACGAGCGCCCGTGTGATGATGCAGCGCATAAAGGAATACTTGTCAGACACGGGTGGAGAGCTTGAAGGCATTGTTACAAATGATCATGTCCAACAAACGAGTGTGATAAGACTTGCAAGCACTTCACAGTTTTTAGAGTATAAGAATGGTATCGTTTTGCGCTTTATGGCTATGGGTAAGAATGTTGGAGCGACCACGATTGTCTTAAATGCTTTAGATGGCAAGCCGGTTTATAAGGCAACGGAAACGGGTTTATCGCTTTTATCGGGAGGGGAAATCCAACAAGGGTGCATTTATACATTGTTTTATAATGGAGATCATTGGCATCTTGTTAATCCTACCTCACTCCCTTTAGTAGAAGAAAGCAGTCTTTATCCCACGGGTTTTATAGGAACGTTTGGAATGCGCGGGATTCCAAAGGATTGGTTAATTTGCGATGGGAAGGCTTATTTGCGTCGTGATTATGGTGATTTATTTGAGACGATAGGAACGGTTTGGGGCGTGGGTGATGGCGCCACGACATTTAATGTTCCCGATTTTCGAGGAATGTTTTTACGGGG
>NZ_JBHIRA010000062.1:0-969 GCF_042196825.1 Bartonella sp. AC10YNML
GTTTATCAGCATCTTCAGTTTAATCAGGCGTTTGATGTTGATAATCTTGATGTTGATTTAGGAAAATTTCATCAATGATTCAGAATACTCATTCATCATTTTACATATTGAATAAAAAACTGAATATTATAAATTTCTTTCATTTCAAACCTGTTTATATTTAATCAATTAACCCGTTTTCCATCACAAACGAAGCTGGCATGTAAAGAAGGACTTTTGAAAAAAGGTGAATTGCTTCTTATGAACATTCTAGGGTGCTAAAATCTGCGCAAATATTGAATGCTGAAAAAAGAATGATGATATCCGCGCATGACCGCAATAAAAATAATATCCTATATCTTATCGAAATTTTTCTGCCACCTATCATTTACAAAACAACAACAGTAACAATACGATAAAGCATACTTTACTTTTATTATAATTTGACCTCAAACTCCCTCTGTTTGTTCTAAAAACAAGTATTTATCCAAAATTCTTAAGTAAATATCCTAAAAAAGGGAACAAATAGCGTATAAATGATATAAACGTGAATAAAGTTCTAAAACAAAATTCAAAACAATGCATAAAACTCATCAAGACTAAACTTATGATCTATAAAAATTAATAAAGAAATGGACAAAAACAATCATCAATATCGTCTCTTTTGAAAGCTTATGCCACAAGCATTTAGCGTTTAATCTTCTCACATTCACAATGAAATCTGTCCTCATATCTTAACATCAAAAATTTTAGAAAAATTCCTCATCGCATAAAAGAAAGCATCTATTGTAATCTTTTATATCAAAAAAATAACCATATTGATGAAGCAAAATAAATTTCAATACATTAAAAGGCAGAAAATCTTCTGCCTTTTAACTAAAAATACATATTGCTCCTTTTCAAAAAAGATGGCGCAATCCAGCAGAGAAACTCGTTCCAGAAAAACCAATTTTCTTAAATCTATGCTGATAAGTGACATCTCCACGAAGA
>NZ_JBHIRA010000063.1:0-963 GCF_042196825.1 Bartonella sp. AC10YNML
GCTCGTGAAGTCTTAGAATTGATGACCAGTGCTAGCCAAGCAGGGATTGGTGAACAAGATTTAGAAGCTTTTAGCATTTATGCAGCCAAAGCGGCTGTTGCTTTTGATATGACGGGGGATCAGATTGGGGAGCGCTTTGCCAAGTTGCGCAATGTCTTTAAGCTTAATCAAGCAGGCATTGAAGATCTAGGCGATGCCATCAATCATCTCTCTAACCACATGGCGGCAAAGGCCAGTGAGGTGTCTGATTTTACCAATCGTGCCACCGGTGCAGCAACCATGTTTAAGTTGACAGCCCGCGAAACCGCGGCATTTGGTACAGCGATGATTTCTGCTGGGATTGTTCCTGAGAGTGCCGCGCGTGGTTTTAATGCGATGAGTGCGCGCATTCAGGCTGGGGGCAAACATATTGAAGATGCTTTTGCTAATATTGGGCTTTCCCGCGAAAAATTCATGCAAGATCTCGACAAAGATGCCACCGGTACCTTGGTGCGCTTTTTTAATGTGTTGGGCAAATCCGAACAAGGGATGCGTTCGCTGATTGCCATTGCGGGGCGCGATTTTACCGGCGATTTTGCCAAATTGATGGGTAACCCTGAATTGTTAGGGCAAGCTTTAGATTATGTGAAAGATCCACAAGTCTTTAAAGGCTCGGTAGAACAAGAAGCCGACAAACAAGCAACCGGTGCTATGCGACAATTTGAACTCTTACAAAACCGCATTGTGGCTTTGGGGATTAGCATTGGTGAAGTGCTTCTGCCTCCTCTCAACAGTTTGATGGAAAGTGTTGGGGGATTTGTCAATGGTTTGATGGCATGGGCGAACGCCCATCCTGCTTTAACAAGCGCCATTATCAAAACCATTGCCGCTCTGATGGCTTTTAATATTGCTCTGCGTGTGTTGCGTTTTACTATGGCCGGGACACGCCTTGGGCTTC
The DNA here is from genome assembly GCF_042196825.1 of Bartonella sp. AC10YNML. Taxonomy (NCBI): domain Bacteria; kingdom Pseudomonadati; phylum Pseudomonadota; class Alphaproteobacteria; order Hyphomicrobiales; family Bartonellaceae; genus Bartonella; species Bartonella sp. AC10YNML. The sequence goes on from NZ_JBHIRA010000063.1 coordinate 938, forward strand.
TTCAATTGATAGGCTCTTTTATCAAG
>NZ_JBHIRA010000064.1:0-955 GCF_042196825.1 Bartonella sp. AC10YNML
CGGTGACGGTTTCGTTAACGGATTGCCAATTCGCGGCATTGGTCTCATTTTGCTATAATGTAGGAACAGCTGCTTTTCGCAAGTCAACCTTGTTGAAGAAGCTTAATCAAGGGGATTATGAAGCCGTACCCTTAGAATTACAGAAATGGAATAAGGTCGGTGGGAAGCCTCTTGCGGGTTTAGCCAACCGTCGAGCAGCAGAAGCGGGATTATGGGTAAAAGGGGCTTATGTTTCTTCGAATTATCAAAGGGTAGAAACGAAAACAGCAAGCGGTCTTTTAAAGATAGAAGCGCTTGCCCCGATTATAGGGTCTTGTTCTGGTTTTGGTGGCTTGTTAGCAGGCAATGGTCCGGTGCAATGGGCATTAGCAGGCATCATGGTTTTAGCGGCTGTAACGGGCATAGTGATTGTCGCCAAGCGTTTTCGGGAGCAACGCTTATGATTTTTTGGCTAAAGAAATATTCTCTTATGTTTACAGCGGCTTTAGCCGTTTTTTTTATGGCTTTAGCCAAGGCGTTTCAGCTTGGCAAGCAAAGCGAACGGCAAAAGCAAACAGAGAATGCTTTAAAGACAGCAACAACCCGTCTTGAGGTAGAAAATGAAGTTAATCGAAAAAGCGATGCTGGTGTGCGCTCTGAACTTTCTCGTTGGGTGCGCGGCAAATAGGTCTGTTTCTTGTGGTGGCTGGTTGCCCATTTATTTGGATAATCAGGATGTTGAGGTCATCAGTTCCAACCTTGCAAGAGATATTTTGAAGCATAACAAGCAGGGAGCCCATTTATGTGGTTGGAAAGATGGTCAAGAAACGAAGCAGCAAAGATAAAGATCTTACAGAAACAGAACAACAGCTTCTTCATGAGATGATAGAGACCTATCAAGGCTTAAAGATGATGTCACGCATCATGAAGTGGATTGCCTTCATTCTCTTTATGTTTGTAATAGATTTTTCCCGTT
>NZ_JBHIRA010000065.1:0-927 GCF_042196825.1 Bartonella sp. AC10YNML
TATGATGATGTTGCGTCAGCCTTTGCTGGTGTTGGTGATTCATTCACGAATATTCATAAAGAGCTTCAGAATGAGATTAATAAAGTTGTAGGAGATAGTCTTGTTAAGCAGGATGATGCTACGAAGGTAATCAAGATAGGTGGAGAAAAAGAGGGTAGTGCAATCACAATTGCAAACATGAATGGTGATACACGTAGTCTCTCTGGCGTGAAAGCGGGCACACTTTCTGAAGGTTCGACGGAAGCCGTGAATGGTTCTCAGCTTTATTCCTTGCATCAGACGCTAGCGATGTATTTAGGCGGAGGAGCTAGCTATGAAGGTGGCGAATGGAGGGCTCCGGAATTCAAGGTTGCGCAATTCAATTCTGATGGTAGTTCGTCAGCAAAGAAGATCTATCATGATGTAGCAGGAGCCTTTGATGGTGTCAGTGATGGTATGACGAGTATCAACGACCGTATTCATGATGTTGAGAAGAATGTGGCGAGCAATGGTTTGAATTGGAATGAAGAAGAAGGCGCGTATGATGCGAAGCATGATGGTAAGTCGAGTAAGATTACGCATGTATTGGATGGTAAGATAGAAGAAGGCTCGCAAGAAGTTGTTAATGGTGGTCAGCTTTGGAGCACGAATGAGAGAGTAAAAGATGTTGAAGACAAAGTAGATACGATAGATCAACATGTGAAAAATATTGAAGTAGCGGTAACAGATGGCGTTGTTAACTATGATAAAGATAGTGATGGTAAAAAGACCAATAGCATTACGTTAGTAGGAGGTAATGACAGCGAACCTGTTATGATAGACAATGTAGCGGCAGGGAAGATTGAAACAGGTTCTCAGCAAGCTGTTAATGGTGGTCAGTTACATGATTATACTGAAGAGCAGATGAAGATAGTTCTTGAAGATGCCAATAAGTATACGGATGAGAAA
>NZ_JBHIRA010000066.1:0-839 GCF_042196825.1 Bartonella sp. AC10YNML
GAACCATTTACTGCATCGGTTGAATCTTCAGTAATATCTCCATTGGCAAGAAATTTAATTTTGCTATTGGCTTTTCCCTCTCCATGCTGTGCCACAAATGCCTGCTCATCATTACTCCACAATAGAGAATCTTTAGAAACACCCTCTATTTTCTGAGTAAATTCATTGGCTACATGTGTTAAGCGGCTATTCACATTGTTGATATTGTCATCAAGCCCTATCAAAGCGTCACCAACATTATTATGGTCTTTAGATACTGCTACGCCATCTTCAGAAATGCGCGACAAATGATAGAGCGGACCGAATAAAATACCGTCGCTAAATTCTGCATTCCCACCCAAAATGTTTGCTACATCTCGAGATATTTTTTCAATCTGCCTACCATTGATCGCATCATGCGAATCTTCAGCAATTTTTCCATCTTTAACATTATGGAGGGAAACTGGTGCTGTAGTCTTATCACCACCCAAAGTTATGCTATTATAATTAACGGTATCGTTTTCTTTATCATAAAGAACTGCAGCAGCACTTGTAAGATTAATATCATTAGAAATCTTCTCTATACTTTTATCAAGCTGAGCTTTGTTAACAGCTTCATTACCATTCACAGCTGTCTTTACGCCAGAAATTATCCTATCGTTGCCTGCATTATTTGCAACATTAATTTCTGTACCCCCCGTTGTCACACCAACGGTAATAGTACCTGCATCTCCTTCCTGCTTAACAAGGCTGTTTTTTGTCGCATTCGTAATCTGATTTTGGATATTCGTGATAGAAGTATCAACAGCATTAAAAGCAGAACCAACATCATTATGAGAATTACCCTGAATTGTGTAAGT
>NZ_JBHIRA010000067.1:0-833 GCF_042196825.1 Bartonella sp. AC10YNML
AAGTGTATAGTTTACGATAATTTATCTTTTCTTAATTTCATTTTTTAATTTATGAAAATAGCTCAATTTCAGTGCGAGTATTTTTTACTTTAGGATTGGATATTCTTGTTATTTTGTCATATGGATATTAAGGGCATCTGTTACGGGAACAATTGCTTTTTATCTCATCTAGTTTTTATGTCTCCATAGATGTCCAAATGTAATGCCTTTTGCGAGAGAATTGGCCATGCTTGATAGTTTGAGTAACAGCATGATGGATATAATGGACAAGATGAGAGCTCCTCCAAACATGAAGCTTACATTCTGGTTGTAATCGAGTTTCATATCACTCAAATAGTTTGCAAAGATATTCATCATCAGATTAAATACAGTTGCTAAGAGTAGAAAGAGGATTATATAATTGACGACTTGTACAATCCATTGCTCAAAAAAGCGATAAGTTGGTTGCCAAAGTAGAGCAATAATGAAGATTGGCCCCCATCCTACGAGAAGTGCAAGTGCGATTTTTGTCAGAAGGACGAGACCCCCACCGATTGCGACGACGAGGCTTGTTGCTAGCAAGATGAGGATTCCTAAGAGACTGTAAAGCAGACCATTGGACTCGAAGAAGACGGTTTCTTGGAAAAGACGTCCTGCATATTGGAATCCTCCGCCTGCTGTTTTGTCAAGTAAATTCATTAATTGTTTATCATCGAGTGGGTTTGCGATGAGCGCTTTTGATAACTCATAGGGCATTTGTGTTATTAAATTTGTGATTTCTGGTTGATAAAGTCCTGTGGTAAGAGCTATTGAAGTAATAATACTTATCCGTAGGAAACGGTTTACGAATCCGG
>NZ_JBHIRA010000068.1:0-808 GCF_042196825.1 Bartonella sp. AC10YNML
CCTCATCGAAAACTTCCTCAAGTACACGACACGCCCTACGCTTACCTCTTCCTCAAGAAATTTCAATCCCTTTGCCTTAAAATCCACCCCTTTGCCTCAAAGCCTCGTTGTCAATCTGGCCCCCCCAAAAATGATAAAGCCCCCAAATGATAAGGATTAATCATTTGGCAAGCCGCAGCATGGATACCAGCGTCTCCAACAATTCCATAACCAAATTGCACAAAACCTTTTTCATCCAGAGATGAGAAACTGTCCTTAGCGGTCTCGTAAATAAATAACAGTCTCGTAAATAAATAAATGTCCCTCTTTTCTTTCAATTTTCCCCCTCCACCCCAAGCTCTTTAAAAACACTGTTACCCTTTCCATGGAGCAAAAAGTCTTGATCAAAACGTGTGCTTTTGGCTCACCTTCTCTATGCGCCTTGCCTCCACCTGCAAGAAAATGGGTTCTTTTTCCCCAAACACCAGAATATCTTTTGCTTTAAATATAGATTTTTCGCTCTCCATATCGCTTGGTAAGACACATTTTTATGCTTGATAAAAAGAAAATAAGTTACAAGATTTTCTCTCTTTAAGAGAACAGAAACAGCAAGTGAAACCCAAGAGCAGCCCTCTTCACTTATCCCCCTTAAAAGCTCGCAAAAATCCCACTCAAGCAAGAGCACCAACTCAAGCAAGAGCCTCAATTTTTCTCAAAAACACGACACCAATATAAAAAAAGCATAAAACGAGAAGTGTCCCCCATGCTCCTTAATGAACAAGTCAAAAGCAATATACTTAATGGCAATAAAAGCCTCTCTTCACTTTTT
>NZ_JBHIRA010000069.1:0-238 GCF_042196825.1 Bartonella sp. AC10YNML
CAACATCCGTAATGTCTCCGGTTGCATGGAAACCAAGAGTTGCCCCAATAAGGCGCCCGCCAAAACTGTTTTTGCTTACATCATTGGCTACAGCCCCCAGATCAAGCGCCATATAAGGAGAGAATTGGCTCATAAATTTACGCCCCATTCTCGAAGAAAAACCTGGCAACAACAGCGACAATTCATTGCGCCAAAACGCCCCATTATTGCCGTAATAAATCGCCTCACGCACCCCGCG
>NZ_JBHIRA010000069.1:302-806 GCF_042196825.1 Bartonella sp. AC10YNML
CGTGTTATAGCGAAAGTTATATTGTTTGAGCGAAAAAGGACGCACGTAGCCTAGGGAAAAAGACAATTTGGAAAACTGCCCTTTGGGGGAATTTTTTGTTGCATTCTCTTGCTCTTTATCGTCATAAGCGCCAAGAATTGCCAACCCTTTATGAAACCCTATATGTGCGCTTAATTCTCCTCCAAGCCACTTGCGCGAATGATCAAGCTCAAAGGTTGCAATAGCTAGTTTACGGCTGGAAACATCAACCTTGCTGCCCATAATAAAATTATCAGAATATTTCCATGTCAACCGTCCCGTAACCCACGTCTTTCCCTCTTGATCACGATCAATAACCCGTGAAATCCACGGTGTCAGCGATAAAGACTTACCCGCTGTCATAATATCGGAAAATATTCCCTTAACACTCGAATGATATTGGCTCCACGTCCCATCAAAACCTGTTGTCCAATAGCCATAGGGTAGAGAAAATGATCCCGTTAGAGTATCACTATTGGGGCGCTT
>NZ_JBHIRA010000070.1:0-800 GCF_042196825.1 Bartonella sp. AC10YNML
CAAAAATCTCTGACACTGCGAAAATTGGTAATAATGCTTATGTAAGGGGCTTTGTTTATGGCAAGGCAAAAATATTAGGTTCTGCTCGTATTGATTGGGCTGCTCATGTTTACGATAATGCCGTCGTTTCTGATAATGCAAAAATACGTAATTACGCCATTATTGCTAGGGAAGCTAAAGTTTATGGGAATGCCGTGGTTTGTGATAAGGCATGGGTTGTTGGTAAAGATGCTAGCATTTATGACAATGCAAAAATTAGTAACAATGCTAGGGTCTGTGGCTATGTTTATGGCAATGCCATGGTTTGTGATAATGCTAATGTTTCTCCTAATGCACATATTTACGATAACGCCCGTGTATATGAAAATGCTCATGTGAGTGGCTTTGTTTATGGGAATTCCCATGTTTATGGTAAATCACGCATTTATGGGGGGGCGTGTATTTATGGCAATGGCCATGTCTGTTGTAATGCTTGGATTAAGAGTTTTGCAAGTATTTTTGATGATGCAAAGGTTTCTGGCTCGGCTCGGGTGGGGTCCTTTGCAAGAATTTATGAAAATGCAAAGGTCTATGGTAAATCCAATATTGATCATGATGTACAAATCTATGGTAATGCCGTGGTTAATAGCCGTGAAAAAATTACGAATGATATCTGTGATGATAATCAGTCTATAAAAGACGCTGCGTAAATAATGCGCGGGCGCGGCGGGGGCGCCCCTCTTTAAAAATCTCATTCTAAAATTTAATCTTCTTATAAAGGAATTGTGCTATGCAAAAAAAGTTTGCACTCACAAATGAAA
>NZ_JBHIRA010000071.1:0-793 GCF_042196825.1 Bartonella sp. AC10YNML
TTGCTCTGCGTGTGTTGCGTTTTACTATGGCCGGGACACGCCTTGGGCTTCTTCAATTGATAGGCTCTTTTATCAAGCTTAGAGTACTCAGTCGTGGTCTTTCTGCAAGCTGGCGTGGCTTAGCAGCCGCAGGGCGCTTGCTGGGTTTGCTAACCGCGGGTCTTGGGGCAAGTTCACTCCGACTCTTACGCCCCATGACCTTGTTGGTCGGGGCTTTACGGGGGATTGCTGTCTCAGGAAGTGCATTTGCTGCCTCTTTTGGTTGGATGGGGACAGTGATCGAAGTGGTTGGGGCAAGTCTTTCCTCTGTTGTGGGGGGTATTTTTACTCCGATCGGGGCGGTCATTGCTGCTGTTGTGGCTGTCATCCTTGCTGCTGGTTTTGCTTTGTGGAAATACTGGGACCGTTTCTCTTCTTTTGTCAAAGGTTTTGCACGGGGGGTATCTCGGGCTTGGGGGCGTGCCTTTGAAGCCGTTATGCGTTTTTTTGGTGCTGATACTACCACCATCACCAAATGGAAAAACATCATTGCTGCTGCTTTCGACTTCTCTAAACATTGGCAAAAGTTTAAACAAGGACTTTCCTTTGTTGTCGAGTGGTTTGGCAATTTGTGGGAGAGCGTTAAACGAAGCTTTTCCAACTTTTGGCAATGGTTGAAGAGTTTTTTTACACAGGAAAAGCTCTCGGAGAGTGCCAAGGCTGGTATGGAACAAGCGGGCGAAGATCTGGCTAATTCGATTGTCGATGGCTTTATGTCATCTATCTCACAATTGATGGATTTTTGTAAATCTTT
>NZ_JBHIRA010000072.1:0-767 GCF_042196825.1 Bartonella sp. AC10YNML
AAGTCCCAGAAATTTTGTTTTCTTCCTCCAATATCTTTTGATATGATTCCCTTAAAAGCAGATTCTTCTTATAGAGCAATTCTGGTTCTTTGAGAAAAAAACTAGAAAAGTCTATTTGCTTTGGGTTTGTTTTCTGATTCTTTGTTATAGCTTGATAGGTTTTTTCTGTTTGTGAAATTTGTTTTTTTTTCAACTCAAGCTGTTTTTTTAAGAGCTCAATAATTTCCCCTTTTTTTAATAGATTAGTAAGCTCCAGATATTTTGCTGATGGAGCAGATACGAAAGCTGATTTAGGTACCTGAGCTGTGGGAGATACTGGAGGTGTGTTAGATGGCTTAGAGCCAATAGGTTTGGACGGTACGCGATTTCTTATCGTTCCCAAATTAGAAAGGTCAATTTTAATATCGGGTGGAAGTTTACGTGGTGGCTCATAGCCTTTTGGTGGTTTTGGTTTATAATTGTTGCTTGAATCGAGATCTCCTGACCCTATACTAGGAACTGCAAAACGGCTATGACCTCCTCCTTGCTTAGTAAGAGTGTTACTTCTTGCTAAGTTTGTTGTTCCAAAAAAAGCACTAATCGCTATGATAATAATCAGCTTTTGCATATTTCATACCTTTTAATTTTCACATATTTAGAAAGACTGACCATTACATTATTAATTTCATAAATCAGTTTATGAGATTCCGTTGTCTCCTCGCTTGATTTCGGCAGGGATTGTTTTATTAATAGGCACGCGGTTCCTATCATTGGGCTGTTTTAGCTTT
>NZ_JBHIRA010000073.1:0-764 GCF_042196825.1 Bartonella sp. AC10YNML
ATGGTGATATTCCCGCTCTGTTCATCATTGCTTTGCATCGGGTTTGTACCGGCAATAATATCGGCTCCAACACCATGGATGCTACCTTTGTGGGCTTGCATATTAACAGCGCGTCCTGCTTCTATGCTATCTGTTACCGCTGTAGAGGTCTGAACAGAGGCTTCTGCCTTCTCTGTCTTAAAGCCCACGGTTACGCTAGCAGAAACATCAGCAATATCACGAATAGACTGTTTGTTTCCACCTTTCATCCCATTATAAAGACCTTTGCCTTTACTATAGAGATCATAGCCTTTTAGACCAGCAATAAGACCATTGCCGATTTTGTGTTTTGTATCCCCATGACCAAAACGTTTGGCTGCATCCTTTACATCTTTTACTGTACCAAGAATGCCCACATTGACAGAGCCTGTCACACCAGCAAAAGACTTTTCATGCTTTTCTTTTGCGTTAGAGGTATCATAGCTTTCTGATAGGGTGATATTATTGCCGGCATCAATGTTCACATCACGATCCGCCGAAACAATGGCTGCTTGTAAATTCACATCATTGTCAGCAGTAATCTGCACATCTTGGCGTGCCGTGATGTGTGATTGTGTAGAAGTGGTTTCCCATTGATCGCCCGTATCTTTGGCGCTTGCAATTCCAACCCCCAAGGAAGCACCGCTGTTGCTCTTTTCAAACTGAATGCCAAAGCCTTCCCGTTCTTCTACAGAGTTTGACTTATGGCTATTATGACCAACAAGCACATTCACATCATGCGCTGC
>NZ_JBHIRA010000074.1:0-741 GCF_042196825.1 Bartonella sp. AC10YNML
CATCCATAGATGATGAAAGCGATCGTGATTCCAATTGAAACGAAAGGTGTAATTGTAACAATTGCTTTTGAGGAAATGTCTGTGACATATGTTTTTGTTATCTGATCAATTTTATTGAAAAGTTGCGTGAACACAGTAAAGTCCATGGAATTCCTCTTTAACGAATTTTCAATTTTTTATCACCTTGGAACATAGATATATGCTAAACGCCTCATTTTCATTTATACATTACCTAAGTGTTTTCAGCACGATATCTTGGCTTTGATAAAATATTTGTGTCTCTCTTGATTGTTCAGAGAGTACTGAACCTTCTACAGTGGCTTTTGTTTTCATCGTATGGTAGGCATCTCTTTTTTTTCATGATCAAAAATTTCCATATCAAGTTCGCGTCTTTTCCTTTTGATAAGTGAGTATTCAGCGTCACGTAAATGCGCTACCATTTCCATCTTTATAAATTCATTTTGGATCATGGCTAACGAACCATCGATATGTGCTTGAAGATCTGCAGTATCTTTCAGGTTTTCTTTTTTTTGAACTTCATCTAATAGATCTCTGAGGTATTGAAAACGATTTTCTGCATGTTCAAAACTTTTCAAATTCACAACTTTATCTAGAACCGATACAGATTGTAAATGCTCAGAAATAGCTTTGCTCATTTGATCAAAAGTCCCAGAAATTTTGTTTTCTTCCTCCAATATCTTTTGATATGATTCCCTTAAAAGCAGATTCTTCTTATAGAGC
>NZ_JBHIRA010000075.1:0-725 GCF_042196825.1 Bartonella sp. AC10YNML
TCTCACGCGGCTTTGAGATCATGATTAGATGGAAAACGTCTCTGTTTGCGCTAAATTTAGCCCTAGAATGCGTTTTATGAAAAAAACTGACATTTCTACCATTTGAAACCAAAAAACCTCTCACAGAGCTTTTTTAGCCAAATAGAATATTTTTAGTTCCCAAATATCAATTTCAAAAAACATCACGAGCCAAATTTGTGACTAAACGCATTCTTCCATTTTTCTCATTTTTGAAAAATCCCAAATGCGCACAAAATGCGCTCCTGAAAAAAGTATTTTTTTAAATTCTTTTGAAGGCGCAATTATACGTTTTATTTTAAAACGTAATTTTTGAGCGAAAAACCTCTATCGAAAAAGTCGTGTTTTCTCCATTTTGCGCCATAAGAAATTCCCCAAAACATCATGATTTCGGAGCCGTGCGGGAACGTAAAAACAAACCGTATTGGTTCTGGGTCAAGGTCGCCGTTAGGCGCCCCGTAGGGGTTGCCTTGACCCTAAGAACCAAAGGTTTGTTAGTCCCTTCGATAAACGCGGATCTGAGATCATGATTTTGGTGAGCGTACGGAGAGTTTGAGAGGCGGTAGCCTCTCATCAAATCAAAAAAGCCTGCTTTAGCAGTCATTTTTTCTTTGATGAAATTGTCGAACGAAGTTCGTCATTTTTGAAACTTAAAACACCTGTGTTTTAAGTTTACAATATACAGATACAGAAGAGAGGATAAAAAA
>NZ_JBHIRA010000076.1:0-724 GCF_042196825.1 Bartonella sp. AC10YNML
CATCTTTCCAATCCATTGCTGGTCTATTTTGCGTTTTATGACGTTGTTTTCCTAAGAGCGCGCGTGCTTTTGTTGTTGCTTGTAAATCAACATCCAAACCCAAAGCCGCAGCATGTTTGAGACAAATATTAAGACGGTTTAGTGCTTTCTCTGCTGTTGTAGCTTTTGTATGCCAAATAGGAACAAGCGTGTTGCGTATCTCTGTTTGGGTAATTTCTGAAATGGACAGACAGCCTAATTTAGGGAGAATGTAAAGCCGCAAGGGAGAAAACCAGTTCCCATTCTTACCATCACCTTTTAATTCAGCTTTCCGACTTTCAAAAGTACCCAAAGCGATATCTTTTAAATAATGGAGATTGCTTCACACTTTTGTTTATTGCGTTCTTTAATGGGATCACGACCTTTACGTAAAACAGAATGCCATTGGTTTGCCAATTCACGCTCTTTTTTAAAGAAACATCTCTCAAAGAGCATCCAAGCCCATTTCGCGATGGCGATCATGAATGGTATAACGATAAAACCATTGAGCACTTCCATCTTTACGTTTATGAAAAAGCAAGCCGGCACCATCACACACTTTGCCAGCTCGTGGGTGTTGCGACAGCCCTTGGCACTTAAGACGATTCATAAGAGCCATTTTTAGTTCTTTCTTATACAGTTTTTACCCACACGCCAGCTTCGCTTGTGACGTGCAAGCGAATGGTTTTGATTGATTCAAGATAAA
>NZ_JBHIRA010000077.1:0-671 GCF_042196825.1 Bartonella sp. AC10YNML
CATTGATGAAATTTTCCTAAATCAACATCAAGATTATCAACATCAAACGCCTGATTAAACTGAAGATGCTGATAAACAACCTGAATCTGCGGATCAAAAACAACACCTTTATACCCTGTTGCAAACGTTCTACCGCTCGTTAAAGAACCGCTAAACTGTTTACCCTTTAACGCCACAACCTTGCCCCGTGAAAGGGTCAAAACATCACCCTTAAAAAGACCATACGATACCACCCCATCTATATAAAAACCCCTATCATGCTGCAAACTCCCATAGGCAGCAACAGACCATTTATTAAATGCGCTTTTTTTGCTTTGTTCAACATCCTGAGGGTGTAGAGAAAGATTTCCATAGTTCCCCAAAACTCCAAAGAATGTACGACCATGTAAACTCTCAATCTCGTTTAACAAAACACCTGCTTCAAGTGCATTATAATCGAGCTCAGCACCATAGCCATATTCAAAAGCAGATAAATTGGAAGCATAATGATGGCTCCCCCCATAAGCACGCAGAAAAAAGGCTGTCTTTTCATTCTCTTTCCAAGAAGAATGAAAAGCATTCCGCATTATCTCCAACGTCTTATTTTGCGTGATCATATCCACTAAACCAGCATGAAATAAGGCATTTGGCAAAAGAAGATAAGTTGGAACCTGTGGAACAACAGCTCTAAT
>NZ_JBHIRA010000078.1:0-662 GCF_042196825.1 Bartonella sp. AC10YNML
ATGCTAAAAGCTTCTAAATCTTGTTCACCAATCCCTGCTTGGCTAGCACTGGTCATCAATTCTAAGACTTCACGAGCAGCCAAAGGGATTTTTGTAGAGGTTTCAAGCGCAAAACGGCGCAATTCCTTTAAGCGATTAAGGGGGGCATCCAGAACCTTTTCCAAGCCCTTCATCGATTGATCAAATTGCATGGCTTTATAAAGGGGGGCAATTAAGGTTTTGGTTTGCGCAATCGCCCCCACCATACGCCCCCGCGCTTGGATAAAAGCATTTTCTGCATTCTTTGTCGCATCCTCAAGATGCTCCGAGTCAAACCTCCCTTTAAAATGCTTTCGTGTCTGGCTTTGGAAATGCGCAACATCGGCACTTAAGGCTTTTAAGTCTCGCTTAGCAGAAGCTATCCCCTCTTGCAGATGATTGACAAAACGCACAACAAGGGAAACATCCATGATCGTCTCTTATCCTAACTGATGGCTTTCATATTCTTGAGCTTTCAGGCGTGCTAATTCGCTGCGATAGGCAATCACATCCAGCCAATCCATCTGATTAATTTCTGAAGGCGCCCAGTGATAATAAAGGGCTAGTTCTGCCCCAAATTGTCTGGCAGAGAGGATTGGCGTTGCGTAAAAAAAGCAAAAAAAGCCTTCAATATTGCGACAATA
>NZ_JBHIRA010000079.1:0-662 GCF_042196825.1 Bartonella sp. AC10YNML
ATGCTAAAAGCTTCTAAATCTTGTTCACCAATCCCTGCTTGGCTAGCACTGGTCATCAATTCTAAGACTTCACGAGCCGCTAACGGAATCTTGGTGGAAGTTTCAAGCGCAAAACGGCGCAATTCCTTTAAGCGATCAAGGGGGGCATCGAGAACCTTTTCTAATCCCTTCATCGATTGATCAAATTGCATGGCTTTATAAAGGGGGGCAATTAAGGTTGCGGTTTGCGCAATGGCACCCACCATACGCCCGCGTGCATGATTGAAAGCATTTTCCGCATTCTTTGTCGCATCCTCAAGATGCTCAGGGTCAAACCAATTTTTAAAGTGTTGCCTTGTCTTGTTTTGGAAATGCGCAACATCTGAACTAAAGGCTGCAAGATCTCGCTTAGCAGAAACGATCCCCTCTTGCAGATGATTGACAAAACGCACAACAAGAGAAACATCCATGATCGCATCTTATCCTAACTTATGGCTTTCATATTCTTGAGCTTTCAGGCGCGCGAGTTCTTCTCGATAAGCAATCACATCCAGCCAATCCATCTGGTTAATTTCTGAAGGCGCCCAGTGATAATAAAGGGCTAGCTCTGCCCCAAATTGTCTGGCAGAGAGGATTGGCGTTGCGTAAAAAAAGCAAAAAAAGCCTTCAATATTGCGACAATA
>NZ_JBHIRA010000080.1:0-652 GCF_042196825.1 Bartonella sp. AC10YNML
AACAACTTGAGCAAAAAGAGCAAGAGTGCGCTGGACATAAAGATATTATTGCACAAAGGGAACAGAAGTGTCTTCAATTGACTGAACAACTTGAGCAAAAAGAGCAAGAGTGCGCTGGACATAAAGATATTATTGCACAAGGGGAACAGAAGTGTCTTCAATTGACTGAACAACTTGAGCAAAAAGAGCAAGAGTGCGCTGGACATAAAGATATTATTGCACAAGGGGAACAGAAGTGTCTTCAATTGACTGAACAACTTGAGCAAAAAGAGCAAGAGTGCGCTGGACATAAAGATATTATTGCACAAGGGGAACAGAAGTGTCTTCAATTGACTGAACAACTTGAGCAAAAAGAGCAAGAGTGCGCTGGACATAAAGATATTATTGCACAAAGGGAACAGAAGTGTCTTCAATTGACTGAACAACTTGAGCAAAAAGAGCAAGAGTGCGCTGGACATAAAGATATTATTGCACAAGGGGAACAGAAGTGTCTTCAATTGACTGAACAACTTGAGCAAAAAGAGCAAGAGTGCGCTGGACATAAAGATATTATTGCACAAGGGGAACAGAAGTGTCTTCAATTGACTGAACAACTTGAGCAAAAAGAGCAAGAGTGCGCTGGACATAAAGATATTATTGCACAAGGGGAACA
>NZ_JBHIRA010000081.1:0-651 GCF_042196825.1 Bartonella sp. AC10YNML
TCTGCCCCAAATTGTCTGGCAGAGAGGATTGGCGTTGCGTAAAAAAAGCAAAAAAAGCCTTCAATATTGCGACAATATCTATCACATCAACTCGATCAATCAATTCAATAGATTCATGTGACATATCAGCCAAAAGTGCTGTGATGCCTTCTGTTGCCTCACTTGTGAACAAAACTTGAGAAAGCTTCGTGATAAGCACATCATTGCTCAAAGTTGTTTTTTGCTCTCCAAACTCAGGAAGCAGCAGCTCTGTCAATTGTGGTCCAATGAGCACCGCTAATTGCTTGGCATGCTTAAAAGTGGGGCGATAAAAGGTCAGTTTCTTGCAGAGAGATTCTTTGCCTCCTTTATCCTGATAAGGAAGCGGAACCTGCAACTCTACATCAATGCTGGTTTGTAAACTTGTCATGATCAATTCCTATAAATGAGAACCCTATCAATAATGAGAGCTTATAAGTTGAGAATAGAGCGGCGGCGAGAACCGATCTCTTGCCCGTTGCGCACAAGCCAGCCACCCCGTTTAAAGGAAAAGCGATGCAAAACAGAACCATCCCAAAATTCCGTATAATCCCAAATATTTTTGATCTCGCAATCATAGCCTGTCGCTTTTCCAGCCGTTAAGCCTTCGCTATCGACTTTGACCAACCGCCC
>NZ_JBHIRA010000082.1:0-646 GCF_042196825.1 Bartonella sp. AC10YNML
TAATGCTTCCTGTGGTCAGGCTGTTTTTATCTGCCGGCGCGGTGCTTTCAATAATACCTCCGGTCAGCGTTGTTTTATCTTTAACGTTGATCTTAAAACCACCATCACCCGCTTTGATGCCTGATTGCTCCACAACACTATGATAATCACTAGAGGATTTATCCTTGTTCAAGGAAATATTGGTTGTGGCTGTACCATCCTTTTCTCGGCTATTATAACCAATGGAAACAGAGTTTTGCTTGCTGGAGCTTTGTCCCTTATCACTGTGGCTGACAACGGTAAAATCACCCCCTACTTCCATTTCTACACGCTCTCCAGAAACCACGGCGCCTGCCAATGTGGTGTTTGCCCCACTCGTTGTGTGAACTGTGCCGGTGCCAATAATATGGCTGTTTTTGTGATGCACTTCCTCACTGGAACCCTTGCCTTTACCAAAAGAAGCATTCCCCATCCACCCTGTACCACCGGTACCATAACTATACCCAACATTCATTGAAGCGCTTTGCGTGTGGTTTTCTGTGCTCTGCGTGTTTTGCGCACTTTCAAAGGTGATATCTTTACCTGCTTCCATGGTGATATTCCCGCTCTGTTCATCATTGCTTTGCATCGGGTTTGTACCGGCAATAATATCGGCTCCAACACCATG
>NZ_JBHIRA010000083.1:0-627 GCF_042196825.1 Bartonella sp. AC10YNML
CAATTTCTTTTTTTGATAAAACGATAGTTTTATTTTTTTTATATATATTATTCTTATTCTGGTTCTTTATAGCTAGATTTTGCTTGTCGTTTGCTTCAGCAAAAAAAACGTTTTGCTTATCTTTTGCTTCAGCAAAAAAATCATTTTGCTTGTCGTTTGCTTCAGCAAAATTATTAATATGTTGTTTTATATTATTTTTTGCTTTTGCACCTTTTTTACCAGCCTCACTACGAACTTGCGATATGTGCTCTTTTTTATCAGCAAAATCGTTCAGCTCTTCTTCAACGCGTGTATTCCACAATCCATTATCTGTCTCAACAAGTTTATCATTCCTCATTAAGTATTCGACAAGAGTTGCAAATTTTTTCTGCGAACAATTGCAAGCACGTGCAAGCGTTTCAAAATCTTCTTTAATTGGTGCTTTTTTATCGTACATGCGAACGAGAAGCGTCATATAAGCGCCCCTTTGCTCTAACGTCATTCCATCTGTACCACTTATCCAGTCATACAAATGGAATCTTATCCATGGCATACCATTAGACATGCGCATCCCCTTCTTTCATTAAATATAAAATTGCCAAAGCATCTGCTTCGTTGTCGTCACAAGGCGCGTGACCTTTTGCACGC
>NZ_JBHIRA010000084.1:0-606 GCF_042196825.1 Bartonella sp. AC10YNML
GGCAATCACGCGGATCTGCCCCGCATACATTCCACCAAACTCACTGGAATCAATCGCCAATTCCGGCTCTTTGCCATCAGAACCAAGAGAAGTTGCTTCGCGTTTGTCATAATCAAAATGATTGCGCCCCGCGATAACAGCCAAATCTCCTTTGACCTGTATGGGACCCCCGATACTGATCTTGCGCGAAACAAGATCAAAAATATCTAATGCACTCCCATCAGCACCACGAGAGCCTATGGTGATATCACCACCCTCAACACGCAACCCGCCATCGGCTCCAATAATCGGTTGTCCGGTCGATAAAGTCACCCGTGGTGTATTAATAAAGCCACAACCGTTACAGGTAATCCCATTGGGGTTAGCGATAATAACATCCGCCATATGCCCGTGTACTTCGCTCACGCCTTCAAGACGCGAGCGATTGGCACTTACCACTTCATTAAGGATAACCTTTGCTGCACCGCTATAACGCAAATTGCCGTTGCCTGGCACCAATCCCCCAAGCTGTGAACGCGAAACCTCCTCAGTCGAATTGTTCAAAATCACGCCATGGGCATCAACATTGAAATTGTCATATTTGTTATGAGAAAGACCTTGTCCATT
>NZ_JBHIRA010000085.1:0-600 GCF_042196825.1 Bartonella sp. AC10YNML
CCTTACTATAAACTCTATCACCCCTATTGTTTCAATAAAAAATGTAATCCGGCACCATTCATATACGCCCCCTGCGGCCTCTACAATAGCCTTACCCTCCCCTTGCAAAGCGCCCCCATGAATATACCCCCCTTACTATAAAATCTATCACCCCTATTGTTTCAATAAAAAATGTAATCCGGCACCATTCATATACACCCCCTGCGGCCTCTACAATAGCCTTACCCTCCCCTTGCAACAAGCACGCCATAACTCCGTTCCTCAACACAGACACCCCCATTACCCTAAGGCTCCTACAACAACCCCACCCCTGCCCCAACAACAGCCATATCCCGCCTTTACGATAGCCTTTATCCCTTGAAAAGACAGAAGCATTTTTATTCTTTTCTCATTGTTTTCGGCCCCCCACTAAGACATAAAAAAAGAAACATCTCTCAACACTTGCAAACCAACACGCATCACCCCCATTTCATGAACAGCCCCCATGAAAGGGATAACAATAGCGCCCCCATGAATATACCCCCCTTACTATAAACTCTATCACCCCTATTGTTTCAATAAAAAATGTAATCCGGCACCATTCATATACGCCCCCTGCGG
>NZ_JBHIRA010000086.1:0-597 GCF_042196825.1 Bartonella sp. AC10YNML
AACACCCCCATAAGGTTAAGCAGCTTTTGTAGAGAGTTGTTTTATCTCTCGTTCTATCTCTGCTAAAAAGGCTTGGACAGCTTGATTGATCTGTTCAATTTGTTGATCATCACGGAGAACACGCTTGACTTTCATGCGCAAGTGAAAGAATTCTCCCGTAAAACGTGGATCATAACTTACGAAATCACACCATTTTCGTTCTGTACAAGCCATTTGGAATTGCATTTGTGCGTGATATTCTGGTTTGATTTCGTCACCTATACAAAAGCGCATATGTGTTACTGATCTCGGGCATTTGACTTCGATTAAACCGTCTTCTCCAATGAGACCATCAGGACTAGCCCCCGCCATTTCTATTGTGGGGTGTTGGATAAAGCCGCATTTTGTTATATCGGCATCATGAATGAAGCCATATTCTCTCAAGGCATCTTCTTCATGTTCGATACCCCATCTCATATCTTCAGTTTCATAATAGGGGCTTGTTTCTCTTGTTAAGCGCTCTGTTATGAGTTTGATTTTGTAGTCTTCATATTTGCTCGTAGGCAATCCTTTTGTAGTTTTATTGAGTATGTTGTAAATGTTTGATGCGGTGACTTT
>NZ_JBHIRA010000087.1:0-593 GCF_042196825.1 Bartonella sp. AC10YNML
ATATTTTTTTACAGATTCACAGTATTTATCTAGAGATAAGCATAATATTTGATGACACTATAAATTTTGAGGTTTTATAGAAGGTTTTTCTATATTTTGTTGAAAAAAGATCACAGTAGAATCCATATTGCTAAAAAGTTATATTTTTATATTGCCATTTTCTTGAACAGTCTATAATGGTACGGAAATGTATATTGGTAAGACTCATTTTGATGAAAAACTTTCAAAAGGGGATAAGCAGTGGTAGAGATAAGAGGTGCATCACAAGACCACGCCTATATCATTACACGATATATTAAAAAGAAAAAGTCTAACTAAAAATTCAATTATCCAAGGAAAACTATATTCTGTAAATATTACAATTTCTTTTTACTTTACTTATTATTAACAAAACAATGCTTTCTAATAAAAATAAAGTCTATAATTAGGAAAACACATACTAACCCTAGTTTAAAGGATTTTATAGTAACTACTACCAAGTAAAAAGTAATATTAAATATACAAAGCCTCTTTTTAGTTAGGAAAAAACAACACACTAAAACCCTTAGACTCTAAATGTGTTATCTTTATGTCAAAAAACATAATCAAAAAGA
>NZ_JBHIRA010000088.1:0-247 GCF_042196825.1 Bartonella sp. AC10YNML
ACCTCTAAACTGTCCGCTTTAGACTTTGCGGCGGTAGCCTCTCTTACGGCTTGCTCTACTTGCGCTGTTGCATTATCTGCGGCGCTTTTCGCTGCTTCCGCCAATCCCTTCGTTTCCGATGCCGTGCTCTTCGCTTCTCTTGCTTCTGTTAAGGCTGTAAACGCTGTAGATTTCGCTTCTGTCGCAATAGTCTCCACGCTTGCTGCTTTAGCCTTGGCTTCTTCTGAAACACTCTTGGCTGTCTCTG
>NZ_JBHIRA010000088.1:295-569 GCF_042196825.1 Bartonella sp. AC10YNML
AGAGATTCTCCTCCGCGTACGGCTGCCTCTGCACTCGACTTGGCTTCATTCGCCGTCGTTGTCGCCGTCGTCACTGTTTGTAATGCTTGCGATACCGTATTATTCGCTCTCTCAACAAGTTCTTTGGCATCATCTGCTGTCTGCTTGGCTGTATTCGCCGCTGTCGTTGCTGCTGTAACCGCTTCACCCGTTTTGGTAACTTCGCTAAGCGCTCTTTCTGATACTTTTTTTGCCTCTTCTGCTACCTGTTGCGCTCCATTCGCACGCGTCATCG
>NZ_JBHIRA010000089.1:0-529 GCF_042196825.1 Bartonella sp. AC10YNML
TTAACGATGGGGAGGACGCTTTGGTGATCGCTTTTGTAAAGCTTTTTGCTTTTGCTGACGTTTTCTTTCATCCTCAAAATGCGTTAGTAAAGCGCGTTCCTGTTTCGTTTTATTGGTCACACCAAAGGTGTCATTGTCCATAAACTGCTGATATCCTGCTATCATTAAATTGCTTAAGAATGAGCCACTTTTTGGAGGTTGTGTAAAATAGATCCCTTTTGAATCTTGCAATTTATACCGGAAACCTGCTTTTTTCATGCACTCATAAACTGAGGCAAATTCACTCGCATACGAATTCATATCGTCAGGAGAAGCATAAACCGGTTTCCAACCACATTTTGACAAGGATTGTTGGATCATCGCTTTATCGACACCTGGTTTTTCCCATAATGCTAAAGTTGATGGAGGAGGTTGGTTAACACATCCAGCTGTAGTTAAGAGAGCTATGCAGCTCAATAGTTTTAAGATTTTTTTCATTTTCCCCTCTTTCAATGGATTTATTTACAATAAAAAGGCTCTAAAGCCTGTT
>NZ_JBHIRA010000090.1:0-526 GCF_042196825.1 Bartonella sp. AC10YNML
AGAAGATTTCTAATGATATTAATCTTACAAGTGCTGCTGCAGTTCTTTATGATAAAGAAAACGATACCGTTAATTATGGTAGCGTAACTTTAGGTGGGATGGATAATCAAGTCCCTGTTGCTCTCCATAATGTTAAAGATGGCATAATTGCGCAAGGATCGCATGATGCAATCAATGGGAACCAAATTAATAAAATATCTGGAGATATAGCAAATTATTTTGGTGGTGGTGCCTCATTTGAAAATGGTGCCTTTAAAGGACCAAACTATAGTTTATCTGTTATTGTTGAAGATGGTCAGGTGGCAAAAGCTAATTATCATGATGTTGGCTCAGCTTTGAGTGGGCTTGATGCAAATGTGAAGAGTGTAAATAGTCATCTCACGAATGTGGTCAATAATTTTACACAACAAATCAATGATATTACACAAGAAGTCAAAGGGGATGCGTTGTTGTGGAGTAATGATGAGCAGGCATTTGTGGCACAGCATGGAGAGGGAAAAGCCAATAGCAAAATTAAATTTCTTGC
>NZ_JBHIRA010000091.1:0-523 GCF_042196825.1 Bartonella sp. AC10YNML
CTGAGTATTTTGGTGGAGGAGCAGGTTATGATAAAGATGGAAAATGGAAAGCTCCAAGTTTTAAGGTTAAGACAGTTGATGCGGAAGGTAAAGAAAGTGAGGAAAGCTATAAGAGTGTAGCGGAAGCACTTTCTGATATTAGTAGTTCTGTCATGAGTGTTCATCATGATGTGACTAATGTTGTCAGTGATAGCCTTGTCAAGCAGGATGAGAAGACAAAAGTTATCAATATTGGTAAAGAAGTAGCAGGTACAGAAATAAGTTTTTTGGACGAAAAGGGCAAAGAACGGACGCTTTCAGGTGTTAAGGCGGCAGAGAATGACAATGAAGCAGTTAATAAAGCGCAGCTTGATGCAAGTCTGAAGGATCTTTCTACCAGCCTTCAGTCTGATGATTCAGCTGTTGTTCACTACGATAAGCTGGCAGATGGTAAAACTGATTATAGCAGTGTGACTTTAGGTAAAGGTAAGGATGCAGGACCAGTTGCACTTCATAATGTCAAAGATGGTGTCATTGGTGAGAG
>NZ_JBHIRA010000092.1:0-522 GCF_042196825.1 Bartonella sp. AC10YNML
ACACCAAGACCGCTCACATCAATCTGCATATCAGAGCCCCCTGGTTGATAGGTTTCTGTGATTTCTTCCAACGTAGGTAATTTGAGGGTTTCAAGATCAAGATGAAGATTAACATCATCATCAACAATCAGGGTAAAACCGCGAACAATTCTTAAAGTCATATGTCGCTCCTTGCTGCTTTGCGATAACCCTCTAGCGTATCGCCAAAGGCATAAATCATTTTATTTTGGATATCTTCAGCAAGCCGATTAAAGTAAGCTCCATTGCGCCGGCTGCCAAAGCTTAAATCTTCTAGAGGCGGCACTTCTTCTGCATCAAATTCCACCCGCAATTTCCCCAGTTGTAAATTGCTGTTGGAATTTAAATCACGGTCAAACCAAACCCGCCCACCAAGCAGTGCACCGCGTGCAATCATATCATCAAGAAAGCTGGTCAAAGAGCGGGTAATGGCAATAACATGTTGACCGGTCAGGTTTTCATCATTGGCCCAAGGGCGTAAATTGTTAATGATGGTTTTTTCCA
>NZ_JBHIRA010000093.1:0-514 GCF_042196825.1 Bartonella sp. AC10YNML
GACATCCGGCTCACACCAAATTGCACCGCACTCAAACTTGCCGCATCATGCACACCCATACCAGAAACAAGCAAATCTTCCCAAAAGCAAAGTGCCTTCAAACGCTCTTCACAGCGCCTTTTATGCGCCTTGGAAAGCCCTTCATAACGCACCCAAATACTTGTCTTTTGTTCCCCTTGCGTTTGTTTCACATCAACACCCACTCCAAACCGCACCAACAATGCCGCCCGCGCCCCCTCCGGCAATAAGGAAATGTGATACTCCCAAACCGGCTTCGTTTTGCCTCCCACTTTCCTCGCAAGTTCAGAGTTTTTTCTCCAATATGCCCGTCCGTGGTTTTCAAGACTTTTATATGTTTTCGGCAACCCTGGCAAAGCTGCCTCAGCCAATTCGGCAATAGTAAACCATTCCTTCATGGCTGCCCCCTTTTAATTTGCACCGGCGTTGCGCGCATGGCTTTCAATCGCGCTGCAATCTCCCGCTGTTCCTGCTGCAACCGCGCAATCTCTGCTAA